>CALUIJ010000102.1 GCA_944320675.1 uncultured Prevotella sp. | reverse complement strand
ATATTCATAAATATTAATCCATAAGCTTATCCTTTTTGTTTATGACTACATCCTACTATAATCCAAACGGTTGGTAACTGTCATGCCGCATCGGGGTGCGGCATGACAGTTACCAACCGTTTGGATTGAAAGAGGATGTTTGTTATTGTATCATACACACATCCAAAAGGTTTGCGGATGAACCCCTTTTGTTTTACAGTAGGAAAACGAACACTGCAGGGTCATTCAGCCTTGAGCGTCCATACGCACACGTCCTCAAGCGTGGCCTTTCCGTTCTTGCCGGCAACGCGGACGGTGTTCTCCCCGGGCTTCAGCCTTACGCCGCGCCAAACGGCACGGCATACGCCGTCAGTCTTGGCACGGCCTATCTTCTCGCCGTTGACGTAGAGCACGGCCTCACGCAGGTTGGTGTAAGCCTTTACGTCGGTGACGGCATGGCGGCGCACGGCGAACCGCTTAGAGCAAAGATGGAGCATGGGCTCGGGATTCCAGTTGGCCTTGTAGAAATAAAAGGCGTCCTTGCGCGTAGCACGGTCGTAAGTCACCATGCCCTTGTCGTTGATGCCGGGCGTGTCGCCCTCGTCCTTGATGCTCGACTGCATGTCGGCAAACTGCCACACCGTCTTCGTCCACAGCCACGGACGCTCCTTAAGGGCGAGCCAATAGCCCTCGTGGCACGCGGCCTGGTACTCCTCGGGATGGTAGCCGCCGGGGAAGTCGTACCCATCGGCGTAAAGCGGGTCGGCATGCTGCGCTATGCTGCCGCCGCGCCCGTATTCCGACACGCCCACGGGCACGCCTGCGGCCAAGGCGCGCGCCCCGTCGAAGAAGGCGGCGGCCTCCTCCCGGGCCGTCCGCCAGCCGAAATACTTGTTCCAGGCTATGAGGTCGGCGCAGCCTGCATAATAACGCTGGTCGACGCACGTGGCGAAAGTCGTGGGCCGCGTAGGGTCGAGCCGGTGGCAAAGGTCGTTAAGCTCGCGCACGAACGGCACAGGGTCGTCATACTGGCGTAGCGGCTCTTCGTCGCCGGCGAGCAGCTCGTTGAACAGCCCCCAGAAGCACACCGAGGGATGGTTCATCTTCTGGTAAACCATCTCGCGCAGCGTCTGCCGCGCATTGTCCTCCACGGACGGCACGTAGCCCGTATAGTCGTAGCCGCCCGGGCCGCACAGGGCAATCTCGCTCCAAAGCACGATGCCGCGTTCGTCGGCCAGCCGGTAGATGGTCTCGCCCTGCGGATAGTGGGCCAGGCGGAGCATCGTTGCGCCGCTCTCCATTACAAGGCGCATGTCGGCCTCGTGCTGTCCGAGGGTCATCGCGCTGCCTACGCCCTTGAAGTCCTCGTGGCGGTTGAAGCCATAAAGGTCGTAACGGCGGCCGTTCAGGAAGAAGCCGCGCCCGGGATCTACGCTGAACGAGCGCAACCCGGTGCGCTCCGTTACGCAGTCGACCACCTCCGAGCCCCTCACTAACTCTACCTTGACGGTATAAAGGTAAGGATTCTCGCGTCCGTGCCACAGCACGGGGCGGTCTATCACTAACCGTTGGTCAACGCTCTCGCCCCCGGCCGCATCCTCGGCCGTAGCCACCATGCGCCCCGAAGCGTCTATAACGGACGTGCGCAGGGTAAGCCCCGTGGCTCCGCCCTTCAATGAAAGTTTCGTAGTAACGGTGATGTCGGCACGGTCCTTGCCTACCTTGTCCTGACGGACGAGCACCCCCGGCGAGCCGTAGAACAGCGGCGAAATGCAGTCACGGCCGGTAACGATAAGGCGCACGGGGCGGTGTATGCCGCCGTAGACGTTGAAGTCGCCGCTGATGGGCAGCACGTCGGTGCGCAGGGCGTTGCCCGCCCACACCTCTATGTCGTTGCCCCCCTGCCGCACCATGTCGGTTATCTCAATGCAGAAGGCCGTATATCCGCCCTTGTGCGTACCGGCGGTGCGGCGGTTGACGTAGACCTCGGCCACGGAGTTCACCCCCTCGAAATACAGGAACAGCCGCCTGCCCGCCATCTGCGGCGTAACGTCGAGCGTGCGGCGGTAGACCATCGTCTCGCGGTTGTAATGCCTCCGGCCGTCGGCGTAGGCGGCGTTCCACGTATGCGGAAGCGTCACGGCCGTGCGCTCCGCCTTCTTGTTCGTGTCAGAAATGGGACTTATCGTCCACCCGTCGTTGATAACGGTGTCGGTGCGCGGCGGCTGCTGCGCACGCGACACATGGCCGGCCGACGCCGCCACGAGCATGAACACCAAACTGAAAATCCTGTTTAAGTTAAGCAATCGCATAATGTTTATCGTTTTTTACATGATTATCTTAAGGTTGCAAAGCTACGACTGCAAAAATAAGGGTTTTCCGACATTCCACAATACTAATATCAATTATCCGTGTATTTTCGCAAAAGTGAATGGACGAGGTAGGCTTCCGGTCGCCGGCAATGGTCTTCCCACCGCACATAGAGACCGGTCGGAACAGACAAGCTACTCAGGTGAATGCCTTGTCATGCCTTTTCGCCAACATTCATACGCAAGGCCATACACTTCCCTTGTCTGTTGAATATCCTTGGACTTTAAGAAAACCGTTCCGTCATCAACAGTGACAATCTTTATGAACGGACTCCTCCGTGAATACAAATACAACAATACGTCCCCACCTCCTTTTATCTTAAAACGCCCGAGGTTGACTCCGTTGAACGAGTAACCGTTTGTGCGTATCTTTATTTCAGGCAAATCCGTAACAAGCCCGACAAAACGGACATCAGTAAAATGAAATTCTTCACCGTATGAACCGTTTACCGTCAAAGATTCATCCGTAACCACAACGTCCAAGTCTGATGTGGAATTAACAAACATGGGAGACAACGAAACCGACATGATTATCCCAATAAGAAAAGTCGTTATGAATATTACTGTTTTTTCCGCAGTACTTTTCACACAAGTCAAAATAGTACAGAATACGGCAAACAAGACAGGAAACAATAAAGAACAAAGGTAAACAATATCATTGTTGATGATTCCAGCAACAACTCCGCACAAAAGTGCCAAGCAAGCCATGACAAGAAATATCAGATACAACCGCTGATTATTTTGTTTATACGGCTTATTCTTTTTTACATATAAGGCTGCAATAAACAAAAAAGATGATATAACAACGCCCGGGATAAAGCTTACTAACGTTTCCAATATATCCATATTCAAAGTCTGTCTGATGAAATGATTTAAACAATGTTGTATTCTCAAATGTGAATTAAATATTAAGACACAGCGTACAATTGGAATAATTACTCATATCATGGACGGCCTAACCGACGGAAAAAACATGTCACATATCGCTTTGGTTGCAAATATAACGCAAGCAAGCGCAATGTAAGTTTACTTTCAATTTTCCGAGTGCAGCTTATCCTATGCAAAAATACAATAAAAAATGATTATGTTTTATCTTTCAACTGCAAAACTTAAGGCAACGCCACTGTCCGCAAGAGAATCCGCTTGTTACGATTCGTAATTTTATTGCGGCTGTTTTACCGCAAAGTGAAACGTGGCGTATTACGATGCAAAAGACGGCGTTTTACAAGGCGGAAAGCAGCCTTTTATGATGCAAAAAACGGCCTTTTGCAAGCCAAGACCGTAACGGACAAAGAAGTGAAAAAAATGAATGGACGCACAGCCTGTAACTTTTCAACGCATTTTATTTGCCGGAGTCGGCAAAAATAAATAACTTTGCATCCTGCACGGACGCAACGCCGCCAAGGCGGAGACGACCGCGCACCCCGGCCCGGACGGTTCGTAAAGGCAAAAGACGCAAAGAAGCCGAAGCCCGAAGCCGCACGGAATACGGGGCGCAAATCTTATTTTGACAAATAATAGCGTCGCTATTTATTCTGTAAACACTTCGAAGCCTGGCAGCTAAAGAAGGCACAAACAGAGAATAGATATGGACGTCTGCGCTTACGCGCGGACGCAATTCATCTGTTTGTGCGGGTCATGCCAGGCACCCAGAAGTGTGGATGAATTATCGTCCGCGCTTTTGTGTGCCCATAAGGCAATGGCCTTTTTTGTTTTAAGTCTAAATCAAGCAACGCTCAAAGGGTTTTGGAATGACATTCTGATTCTATGGGCAAACGGCAAGGTGACCAAATCGTTTCACGCGAAAGGGTGGCCGAGCACGGCGAGGTGTACACCGGAGAGCGCGAGGTGAACGCCATGCTCGACTTGGTGAGGGAGGAGACGGAACGCACTGACTCACGTTTCCTCGAACCAGCGTGCGGCAACGGCAACTTCATGGTGGAGATTCTGCGGCGCAAACTCGCCGCCGTAAACGCACGCTATGGGCGAAACCGCCACGAATGGGAGGAGAGAGCCGTGTGCGCCCTGTGCTCCGTCTACGGCATAGACATCCTTGAAGACAACGTTAAAGAGGCGCGCCGCAGGCTGTACGCCCTGTTGGCCGAACATGCCGAAAAGGCCGCCGGAGGCGTAAGCGCCGACTTGGAGCACACGGCGAAGTTCATACTAGAGCGCAACGTGATATGGGGCGATGCCCTGACACTGAAGACAGCCGACGGAAGCGGCCGCCCTATTGTATTCAGCGAGTGGGCTTTCATAGGTAACGGCAACGTGAAACGGCGCGACTTCACCTTGGACGCACTGCTTAAAAACACGCCGATAAAGGCACCCAACCTATTCTCGGATTTAGGAGACGAAGCGTTCATTCCCTTACCCGTAAAGGAATATAAGAACGTTAACTTCCTAAAACTGAGCGACAATGAAGAAAATCAACTACAACCCCGACGTGCTGTCGTGCATCGCCAACCTTAGCAACGACGAGGTGTTCACTCCGCCCGACGTGGCCAACCGTATGCTCGACCTTCTGCCCGAGCAGCTATGGAGCGACCCGGAGGCGAAGTTTCTCGACCCGGCATGCAAGTCGGGCGTGTTTCTGCGCGAAATTGCCAAACGGCTTATTGACGGATTGGCGCAGAAGATGCCCGACCTTGAACGGCGCATAGAGCACGTGTTCACCCGTCAGATTTACGCCGTAGCCGTAACCGAACTTACGGCCATGCTGTCGCGCCGCTCGGCCTACTGCAGCAAAAGGGCCGACGGACCGTATTCAGTGGCACACTTCAACACGCCCGACGGAAACGTAGCCTACCAACGCACGCAACACACATGGCACAAAGGACGCTGCACGTTCTGCGGCGCAAGCGAAGAAGTTTACAAACGTAGCGACAACCTTGAAACCTACGCATACCGATTCATTCACACGGAAAACCCACAAAACATTTTCAACATGAGATTCGACGTAATCATCGGTAACCCACCGTACCAACTAAGCGACGGAGGAGGAACGGGGGATAGTGCAAAACCTATATACAACTTATTTATAGAAAACGCATTAAAACTAAATCCACATTATCTTTGCATGATAATACCGTCAAGATGGATGAAAGGAGGTAAAGGGCTTTCTTCATTCAGAGATAAAATGAGAAATGACACCCACATAAGGACAATATACGACTTTGAGGATGCAAAAGAATGTTTCCCCGGTCTACATATTGACGGAGGTGTATGTTATTTTCTATGGGACAAATCATACAACGGCAAAGTTGAGTATCATTACAAATCTTCGGACGAGACGATTACCCATACGTTTCGCTTCTTGAAAAACAACTTTTCTGATATTATAATCAGAGACGCAAGGCAAATATCAATCATTGAAAAAACACATTCTGAAAACACGTTCAATTCAATTGTTTCACCAAGAAATCCATTCGGTTTTAATGCAGACTTTTTTAATTGTCCACAAGAATACCCGGACATACAAAGATTCATCGAGCCTGCATCTGAAAGATGTAAAATATATGGCGTTAAAGGCAAAAAAGGTGGAGCAAAGAGGACAACGACATATATAAAAAGATTTGACGTTATCAGAAATTCTGATTTAATCGACAAATACAAGTTATTTTTCTCTAAAGCCTATACTACAACGGCAACAATTCCACCTGAAATAATAATCGGAACTCCGCACTCCATCTGTACAGAAACTTTCTTATGCATCGGGAATTTCAATTCAAAAGAAAAAGCCGACAATTGTTTATCCTATATTAAGACAAAATTCTTTAGAGCACTATTATTTTACAACAGACACTCTCTTAACATTTCAAGAGATTCGTTTAACCTTATCCCCCTCCAAGACTTCTCCGAGCCGTGGACAGACGAGAAGCTTTACAAGAAATACGGACTGACGCAGGATGAAATCAACTTCATAGAATCAATGATTCGCCCAATGGAATGAACGGGATTCAACCCGACATGCAGACATGCAAAAACAAACAATAACGACTATGACAAACAACAAATTCTTTCCGACGCAGCCCAAACTACGCCCAATGATTTACGCCTACGAGGAGCCGGGCAACAAGCAAGTGGACGGCTTGCTGAAAGTTGGCTATACGGCAAAACTCTCCGTGCAGGAACGAGTTGCCCAGCAGTTTCCCATAAAACGGCCTGTGATACCATACAGGATCGTCGTAGAAGAGTCGGCCATGAGACGAAACGGCTCGGCGTTCAGTGACCGCGACGTGCGCAACCTACTGATAAGGAAGGGCTTCGCCAACCCTGGTGGGGAATGGATAAGATGCCGGCCCGAAGACGTAATAAAGGCAGTCAAGGCACTGCGCAACGGAGACGGGGGCGCAATGCTGCGCACGGAGACGTTCAAGATGAGACGTGAACAAGCGGCGGCAGTAAGCAAGACCGCCGCCTACCTTGAAAGCTTCAAAGACGAAGCGGGACGCACGCCCCACTTCCTATGGAACTGCAAGATGCGCTTCGGCAAGACTTTCGCTACCTACCAGCTGGCTCTTAGGATGGGCTGGCGCAGACTGCTCGTACTGACGTTCAAACCGGCAGTACGCAGCGCTTGGGAAGACGACCTGGCGCAACACAAGGACTTCGCCGTATGGCAGTTCGTAACCAACGGCAAAATGACTTACGACGAGGCGGATAAGAACCGCCCGATAGTATGCTTCGCCTCGTTCCAAGACTTCCTCGGAAAGAACAAGGCCGGCGGCATAAAGGCCAAGAACGAATGGGCGCACGCGATAAACTGGGACTGCATTGTGCTGGACGAATACCACTACGGCGCATGGCGCGACAAGGCGAAAGACCTGTATGACGACACGGGCGAAACCGACGACGGCAGAACCGGCGGACAAGAGGACTTCAACGAAAGCGCCATGCCGCTTACCACAAGAGCCTATCTCTACCTCTCGGGCACACCGTTCAGAGCCATCAACTCGGGCGAGTTTATAGAAGAGGAAATATTCAACTGGACTTACTCAGACGAACAACGCGCCAAGGAGGAATGGACGGGCGACGACAACCCCTACGCCGCACTGCCGCGAATGGTGATGATGACCTACCAAATGCCCAAGACCATAGAAAGAATAGCGCAGGGAGGAGAGTTTAACGAATTTGATATTAACGAGTTTTTCGCCGCTGCGGGCGAAGACCGGGCGGCTCGCTTCAAGCACGAGGACGAGGTAAACAAATGGCTCGCGCTGATACGCGGAGCCGCAATCGAAACGACTGCGGACGACCTAAAGCTTGGAACTAAGAAGCCGCCCATGCCTTACTCTGACCGTAGGTTGCTGTCGGTGCTCAACCATACGCTGTGGTTTCTACCCGATGTGGCCGCATGCTTCGCCATGCGTAACCTGCTGGCATCGCGCGAAAACGTTTTCTACCACGACTATACGGTAATAGTATGCGCCGGGGCTAAGGCAGGGATTGGTGCCGAAGCACTGCCGCCAGTGCTTGAAGCAATGAACAACCCCGATGCACTTGAAACGAAAACGATTACACTTACTTGCGGAAAACTGACCACGGGAGTATCAGTTAAGCCGTGGACGGGCATATTCATGCTGCGCAACACCACCAGCCCGGAAACTTACTTCCAAGCAGCTTTCAGAGTGCAGACACCGTGGACGATAAAGAATCCCGACGGTATTCACCCAAACAGGGAGGAAATAATGAAAAAAGAGTGCTACGTTTTCGACTTCGCACCAAACCGGGCTCTGAAACTTGTCTCGGAATACAGCTGCGACTTGAGCGTAGACGGAAGCGCCAACCCGGAAAAGAAAGTGGCAGAATTCATACATTTCCTACCGGTATTGTGTTACGACGGCAGCAGCATGAAAGAGGTGGATGCTGGCGAAATTCTCGATTTCGCCACAAGCGGAACTACGGCCACACTGCTGGCAAGACGTTGGGAAAGCGCCCTGCTGGTAAACGTTGACAACATTACGCTGAGACGGCTGCTCGACTCGCCCGACGCAATGAATGCGTTGATGAACATCGAAGGCTTCAGAACGCTAAATGCCGACATCAAGACGATAATCAACAAGAGCAAGGACATTGACAAGACAAAGCGAGAAAAAGGCGACGACGTGACGAAAGAGGAAAAGAAAGAGCTGACAAAAGACGAGAAAGAAGTGAAAAGCATGCGCAAGAAGATACAAGAAAAACTGATAAAGTTCGCAACGCGCATACCAGTGTTCATGTATCTGACCGACGAACGAGAATACTGTCTGAAAGACGTTATAACGCAACTGGAACCTGGACTTTTTAAAAAGGTTACGGGACTCACCGTAAAAGACTTTGAACTGCTGGTAAGCCTGAACGTGTTCAACGGAGTGCTGATGAACCAAGCTATCTTCCAATTCAAACGGTACGAGGATGCCAGCTTGGAATATACGGGAATAAACAGACACGCCGATGACACCCGGGTTGGAGGATACGACACTGTTATAAACAAGGAGGAATTCATAAACATCACAATATAAACACAGGCCGAAACATCATCCCAGCCACCAAATACCAATATAAGTTCAACATCCTGAAAAAGCTAAGAAAACAATATAAAAAATGGAGCTCGCCATCCGGCGCGCCCCATTATCAATAGAGATATACTTCCTTTTCAGATTATTCAGCCTTGGGAGCTTCCTCGGCGGGAGCTTCTGCCTTGGCTTCTTCTGTTGCCTGTGCGGGAGCTTCTGCAGCAGGAGCTGCTTCAGCACTCTTCGAGCGGCGGCTACGACGTGTCTTCTTGGCAGTCTTCGGAGTCTTAGCCATGTTCTCGTCATAGTCAACAAGTTCGATGAAGCATACGTCGGCGGCATCGCCCTGGCGCGTACCGAGCTTTATGATACGGGTATAGCCTCCGGGACGGTCGGCGACCTTGGTAGAGATTTCCTTGAAAAGCTCTGTTACGGCATACTTGTTCTGCAAGTAGCGGAATACGACACGGCGCGAAGTGGTAGTGTCGGTCTTTGAACGGGTAATCAAGGGCTCTACGTAAGCCTTAAGAGCCTTGGCCTTTGCGAGAGTCGTAGTGATTCTTTTGTGCATTATCAGCGAAATGGCCATGTTAGCGAGCATAGCCTTACGGTGAGATGCAGTACGACTCAGATGGTTGAATTTCTTATTATGTCTCATTTTGTTAAGTTCGTTTTGAGAAAACCTTCGGCCACAGTCCGCAGGAAGAGCTTCCTGCAGACCGTGACTTAGGGTTATTCTTTATCCAATTTGTACTTTGTAATATCAGTTCCAAACGACAGATTCAGACTCTCGAGCAAATCATCAAGCTCTGAAAGCGATTTCTTACCGAAGTTGCGGAACTTCAAGAGGTCGGTCTTGTTGTATTGAACCAAGTCGCCGAGAGTCTCGACATCGGCAGCCTTAAGGCAGTTGAGGGCGCGAACCGAGAGGTTCATGTCTACAAGCTTCGTCTTAAGCAGCTGGCGCATGTGGAGAACTTCCTCGTCAAATTCCTGATTGCCGTCCACGTCGTTGTTCTCAAGGGTTATCTTCTCGTCGGAGAACAGCATGAAGTGGTAAATCAGAATCTTGGCGGCCTCTTTCAGCGCGTCTTTCGGGTGGATGGAACCGTCCGTCGTAACTTCAATTATCAGTTTGTCGTAGTCGGTCTTCTGCTCGACGCGGTACGGCTCAACAGAATATTTCACGTTACGTATCGGAGTGTAAATAGAATCGATAGGAATTACGTTTACGTCAGTGCAGAATTCACGGTTCTCGTCTGCGGGAACATAGCCGCGACCCTTGTTTATGGTAAGGTCTATCTGCATTGAGGCTTTGGCATCTAAATGACAAATCACCAAATCAGGGTTTAACACTTCAAATCCAGTCAGATACTTACCGATGTCGCCTGCTTTGAACTCGGTAGAATTCTCCACGGTGACACTAACTTTTTCGTTCTCGAATTCTTCTACTACTTGCTTGAACCTTACTTGCTTAAGGTTCAAGATGATGTTGGTGACATCTTCTTTTACGCCCGGTACGGAGGAGAATTCATGCTCAACACCCGCAATGCGTATGGTATTGATAGCATAACCCTCAAGCGATGAAAGAAGGATGCGGCGCAGTGAGTTACCGATGGTAACACCGAAGCCAGGCTCAAGAGGACGGAATTCGAACTTGCCGAACTTGTCATTAGCCTCCAGCATCACTACTTTATCAGGTTTTTGAAATGCTAATATCGCCATTAATTTAATGATTTATTTAGAATACAACTCAACGATTAACTGCTCCTTTATGTTCTCGGGGATGTCGGCGCGCTCAGGCTTATGCAAGAGCTTGCCACTCTTTGTATTCTCGTCCCACTCAAGCCAAGGATACTTGCTGTGGTTGAAACCTGCAAGGGCAGCCTCGATCACCTCAAGCGATTTAGCCTTCTCGCGGACACCGACTATCTGGCCGGGTTTTACCGAATATGAAGGAATGTTGACAACCTGCCCGTCAACGACGATATGCCTATGGCTCACCAACTGACGTGCGGCGGCACGAGTCGGAGCAATGCCGAGACGGAATACGATGTTGTCAAGACGGCATTCAAGGCTCTGGAGAAGAACCTCGCCGGTAATGCCGTCTGCCTTAGCAGCCTTCTCGAACAAATTACGGAACTGGCGCTCAAGTACACCATACGTGTATTTAGCCTTCTGCTTCTCTGCCAACATGACACCGTACTCAGACATTTTCCTGCGACGATTATTGCCATGCTGTCCAGGAGGGAAGTTTCTCCTAGACAAAACTTTGTCCGCACCGAATATTGGTTCACCAAAACGACGTGCGATTTTTGATTTCGGTCCTGTATATCTAGCCATAATTTTTTAATGCTTTATCTCCACTATTGATTCTTAACACAGAGTCAAAAACGAATATATAAAATGTGTGTACTTGAATTAAACTCTTCTTCTCTTGGGAGGACGGCAACCATTATGAGGTAACGGTGTTACGTCGACGATTTCTGTAACCTCTATGCCTGCGCCATGCACGGCACGGATAGCAGACTCGCGTCCGTTACCCGGACCCTTGACATACGCCTTAACCTTACGAAGACCAAGATCGAAAGCAACCTTGGCACAATCCTCTGCCGCCATCTGCGCTGCATAAGGAGTGTTTTTCTTTGAGCCACGGAAGCCCATCTTACCGGCGGAAGACCAAGATATAACCTGCCCTTCACTGTTTGCCAAAGACACTATAATGTTGTTGAAAGAGCTATGCACATGAAGCTGTCCCATAGCGTCAACCTTTACATTTCTTTTCTTCGATGTTGCTGATTTCTTTGCCATAACTAATTATTATTTAGTAGCCTTTTTCTTATTAGCAACAGTCTTCTTCTTTCCCTTACGTGTACGAGCGTTATTCTTAGTACTCTGACCGCGAACCGGAAGACCGTTACGATGACGTATTCCACGATAGCAACCAATATCCATGAGTCGCTTGATGTTCATCTGGATCTCTGAACGGAGATCACCTTCAACCTTATATTCAGCGCCGATAATCTCACGGATCTTAGCTGCCTGGTCGTCAGTCCACTCGCTGACCTTCAGGTCACGGCTTACGCCTGCCTTATCCAATATCTTTGCTGAACTACTTCGACCTATACCGTAGATGTAGGTCAATGCGATTTCGCCACGCTTGTTCTGGGGCAAATCTACTCCAACAATTCTTATTGCCATTTGTTATTAAAAAATTTAAAATTAATTGTTTAGCCCTGACGTAATTTGTACTTGGGGTTCTTCTTGTTGATAACGTACAGACGACCTTTACGACGTACTATCTTGCAGTCGGGAGTACGTTTCTTGATTGATGTTCTCGTTTTCATATATCTCTATAAATTATTTGTACCTGAACACTATTCTGCCTTTGGTCAAGTCATAAGGACTCATCTCAACCTTAACCTTGTCGCCGGGAAGAATCTTAATGTAGTGCATTCTCATCTTACCCGAGATGTGAGCCGTAATTGGACAGCCATTCTCTAATTCCACTCGGAACATTGCATTCGACAATGCTTCAACTATCGTTCCGTCTTGTTCAATTGCGTCTTGTTTTGACATACTGTTTTAAAATAAATTTCCTTCTAATTGTTCAACTTCTTCAAACGAAGATAAAATCTCAGCCTTTCCCCTGCGCACTACTACCGTATGCTCGAAATGGGCAGCTGGCTTGCCATCGCGCGTCCTTATAGTCCAACGGTCAGGCATCATATAAATTGAGCGGTCGCCCATTGTTACCATCGGTTCGATTGCAATGCACATACCGGATTTCAGAAGCACGCCGTTTCCCTTATTCCCGTAGTTAGGGACGGAAGGATCTTCATGCATGTCCTTACCGATACCGTGCCCCGTCAGTTCCCTGACAATTCCGTAACCGAAAGATTCACAATGACTTTGGACTGCATTGCCTATATCTCCGATATGTTTGCCGGCTACCGCCGACTCAATTCCAAGATATAAAGACTCTTTCGTGACTTTCAGCAACTGCTTGATTTCAGGCTCGACTTCTCCAACACAAAACGTGTAACAAGAATCGCCGTTGAAACCATCAAGTAGCGTACCGCAATCCACAGATATAACATCACCTTCCTTTAGCACGGTCTTATCGTCAGGTATGCCATGCACGACGACATCGTTGACCGACGTGCAAATACTGGCAGGAAAAGGATTACCGAACGGATTTGGAAAATTCTTAAATGTGGGTATAGCCCCGTTGTCTCTTATGAACTCTTCCGCAACCTTATCTAACTGAAGCGTGGTAACACCCGGCTTGATATGCTTAGCTATCTCACCGAGTGTTTTACCGACAAGTCGGTTCGCTTTACGCATCAGTTTAATTTCATCTTCTGTCTTTAGAAATATCTTCATTCAGTACAGAAACACGCTAAATCAATATGCAGAAACAGTATTGCCGCCGCGTCCACGGATTCTGCCCGAATTAAGCAATCCGTCATAATGACGCATCATCAAATGGCTCTCTATCTGCTGTAAAGTGTCAATTACAACACCTACAAGTATGAGAAGCGACGTACCTCCAAAGAATTGCGAGAACGCCTCTTGCACATCCAGCAGACCGGCAAGAGCCGGCATTATCGCTATGAACGCAATGAACAAAGAACCAGGCAGCGTGATACGCGACATAACGGTATCAATGTAATTCGCCGTATCCTTACCAGGCTTTATGCCAGGAATGAATCCATTATTACGCTTCATATCCTCCGCCATCTGGGTTGGATTTAAGGTTATCGCCGTATAGAAATAAGTAAAGGCGATTATAAGCGCCGCAAATACTATATTGTAAAGCAGGCTCCTATGATCCATCAAAGAGCGGATGACAAAACCAGTCTGATCGGTTGAATACTGTACTATCGCCAACGGTATGAACATCAAAGCCTGGGCAAAGATGATAGGCATGACGTTGGCAGCAAACAGCTTCAGCGGAACATACTGGCGCGCTCCACCGTATTGCTTGTTACCGACGAGACGCTTTGCATATTGCACTGGTATCTTGCGGACACCCTGAACCAAAAGCAAAGAAGCACATACCACTGCATAGAGAATTGCTATCTCAATGATGAACATGACAAGGCCACCGCCCGAAATCGCCGTAAAGCGTGAACTTACCTCCTGTATGAAAGCCTGAGGCAAGCGAGCTATGATACCTATCATTATTATCAACGAAATACCATTTCCAATGCCCTTGTCGGTTATACGCTCGCCCAGCCAAAGTATGAACATGCTACCAGCAGCAAGGATAACTGTCGCAGGTATCATGAACACAGACCAGTCAATGCCGGATGACAATGCGCCGTAGGCCTGCATCTTCAAGTTCATCAAGTATGAAGGCGCTTGGAACAAAAGGATGGCCACAGTCAATATACGAGTGTACCAATTGATTTTCTTTCGTCCGCTCTCGCCCTCACGCTGCATTTTTTGGAAGTATGGCACTGCCACGGCAAGGAGCTGCATCACGATAGAAGCAGAGATGTAAGGCATTATTCCCAATGCGAAGATTGACGCATTGGAGAACGCACCACCGGAGAACATGTCCAACAGCGACATAAGACCGCCACTGGTCTGCGACTGCAGCTTTTCCAACATAGATGGGTCGATACCCGGTAAAACCACGAACGACCCAAAACGGTATATTGCCACAAACGCGATGGTGATGAGGATTCGCTGACGCAAATCCTCAATCTTCCAACAGTTCTTCAGTGTCTCAATAAACTTTTTCATTTACTTAGATTATAGTTGTGTTACCACCAGCTGCCTTGATAGCCTCTTCGGCAGATTTAGAGAAGGCATTAGCCTCCACCTCGAGCTTAGCCTTGAGCTCGCCGTTGCCCAAAATCTTAACCAATTCCTTTCCGTTGGTAAGACCGGCTTCCTTAAGTTCGTTGATGCCGATCTTGGTCAGATTCTTAGTTTCAGCAAGCGACTGAAGCGTAGAAAGCTTCACGGCAAAATACTCTTTATGGTTGATGTTCTTGAATCCGAACTTCGGAACGCGACGCTGCAACGGCATCTGGCCTCCTTCAAATCCAATCTTCCTCTTGTAACCAGAACGAGCTTTTGCACCCTTGTGGCCACGAGTTGACGTACCTCCAAGTCCTGAACCCGGTCCACGTCCCAAACGGCGGCGTGAATGCGTAGAACCGGCGGCCGGCTTTAAATTATTTAATTTCATAATCGTTCTCCTTTAAATGTAATTAAGTTACGTTACTCAACAACGGTTACCAAATGGTGAACCTTCCTTATCATGCCACGAAGTTCAGGTGTGTCCTCGCGCTCTACAACTTGAGATATCTTATGCAATCCAAGAGAATCAAGCGTACGCTTCTGATCAACGGGAGCGCCAATCTTACTCTTAATCTGCTTTATCTTTATTGTTGCCATATTATTTCGCCTCCTTATCCTCTAAATACTTTTTCAAGACTGATGCCACGGGTCTTGGCTATCGTGTAGGCGTCGCGCATTTGGCTAAGCGCCACAATTGTAGCCTTGACAAGGTTGTGGGGGTTTGAAGAGCCCTTGGACTTAGCGAGCACGTCCTTTACGCCGACGCTTTCGAGCACGGCGCGCATAGCGCCTCCAGCTACCAGGCCAGTACCTGCTGCCGCAGGCTTCAAGAATACGTGAGCACCACCGAAGGTTGCCTCAATCTCATGAGGAACGGTGCCTTTCAGTACCGGAACCTTAACAAGGTTCTTCTTGGCTGCTTCAACCCCCTTGGATATTGCAGCAGTAACCTCACCGGCTTTTCCAAGTCCCCAGCCGATAATGCCATTACCATCGCCGACAACGACGATTGCAGCGAACGTGAAGGTGCGGCCTCCCTTTGTAACCTTAGTTACACGGTTAATAGCAACCAACCTGTCTTTTAACTCAACGTCACTATTTATCTTAACTTTGTTCATTGCCATAATCGATTAAAAATTAAGTCCTCCTTTACGGGCTGCTTCTGCAAGTTCCTTGACACGACCGTGGTAAAGATAGCCGTTACGGTCGAAAACGACCTTTGAGATACCAGCTTCAACAGCCTTCTTGGCTATGAGCTCGCCAACCTTGGCTGCCTGCTCACACTTGGGCATGGTTTCCATTCCACGAGACGAAGCTGAAACCAAAGTCGTACCTGTCAAGTCGTTGATAACCTGAACGTAGATCTGCTTATTGCTACGGAAAACACTCATGCGTGGACGCTCAGCTGTTCCGCTTACACGCTTGCGGATTCTGAATTTTATCTTAATTCGTCTTTCTTCTTTCTTAGTTGTCATAATCGTAAAATATTAAAGTTACTTAGCAGCGGCAGTCTTACCAGACTTTCTGCGAATGACTTCGCCTTGGAACAATATACCCTTGCCCTTGTAAGGTTCAGGCATACGGAAAGAACGGATTTTTGCACAAATAAGTCCGAGCAACGCTTTATCGCAAGATTCCAATATGATGATTGGATTCTGGTTCCTTTCAGATTTCGTCTCAACCTTAACCTCCTTAGGCAACTGGATGAATATAGGGTGAGTGTAACCTAAAGCAAACTCAATGATGTTCCCTTGATTTGAAACACGGTAGCCGACACCGACAAGTTCAAGAACTTTCTTGTATCCTTCGCTCACGCCCACAACCATGTTGTTCACAAGCGCACGGTAAAGGCCGTGGAATGCCTGCTTCTGCTTGTAGTTCACAGGGCTGTTCTCGTCGATTTCAAAAAGCACATGGTTGTCCTCTATCTTTACGATGATTGAAGAATCCACTTTTTGAGAAAGCTCACCCTTCGGTCCCTTTACATTAACTACGCCATTATTGAGAGTCACAGCAACTCCGGCAGGGATACTAATTGGCAATTTACCTATTCTTGACATTTTTCAATCCTCCCAATTAATATACATAGCAAAGAACCTCACCGCCGATCTTCAGCGCCGTGGCCTCCTTGTCTGTCATTACACCCTTAGATGTGGACAAGATAGCTATGCCCAATCCGTTAATAACTCTCGGCATGTCCTTGTAACCCGTATACTTACGCAAGCCAGGGGTAGACACTCTCTTCAAACACCTTATGGCGTTTTCTTTAGTTGCGGGGTCGTACTTCAAAGCGACCTTGATCGTACCCTGAGGGCCATCCTCGATGAACTTGTAGTTCAGGATGTAACCTTTCTCGAAGAGGATCTTTGTAATCTCTTTCTTCAAGTTTGAAGCCGGTACTTCGACAACACGGTGGTGAGCCATGATTGCGTTTCTCAACCTCGTCAGATAATCTGCTATTGGATCTGTCATAAAAATAAATGTTTAATTAA
>CALUIJ010000101.1 GCA_944320675.1 uncultured Prevotella sp. | reverse complement strand
CGGCGGCCGAAGCCGTAGAGAAAGTGTCGGCTATGATACCCGACGGAAGCAGCGTTACATGGGGCGGCTCGATGACCATACGCGACATGGGGCTGACCGAGGCCCTGCACAAGCGCGACCTTAACATCTTAGACCGCGACCTTGCCGCCGACCGCGACGAGGCCCAGCGCATATACCGCGAGGCGTTCTCGGCCGACTATTACCTGTCGAGCGTCAATGCGATAAGCGAGGACGGCGTGATAGTGAACATCGACGGCAACGGCAACCGCGTGGCCGCGATAACCTTCGGACCTAAGAACGTAATCTTCGTAGTAGGCCTCAACAAGGTTGCGCAAGACGTGGAGAGCGCCCTTGCGCGCGCCCGCTCTACCGCCAGTCCCGTCAACGCCGCCCGCTTCGACATAAAGACCCCATGCCAAATCGACGGCGTATGCCACAACTGCAACTCGCCCGAGAGCATCTGCAACTACATCCACTTCATGCGCAACTCCCACCCGGCAGGCCGCCACACCGTGGTGCTCGTCGGCGAGGACTTGGGATACTGAAAAGTTAAGAGTTAAGGATTAAGAGTTAAGAAAATTACCGGCAAGTCATATTTTCTTAACTCTTAATCCTTAATTCTTAATTATATAAAAGCTCTTAATTCTTAACTTTAACTCATATAAATGATTGTCTGCATTGCCGAGAAACCGAGCGTGGCGCGCGACATAGCGCGGATATTGGGCGCGACCGTATCGCACGACGGATACATCGAGGGCAACGGGTACCAGGTGACGTGGACTTTCGGCCACCTATGCACGCTGAAAGAGCCCGACGACTATACGCCGATGTGGAAGCGCTGGAGTCTCGGCGCGCTGCCGATGATACCACGACGGTTCGGCATAAAACTTATTGACGACAAAGGAATATTCAAGCAGTTCGCCGTGATTGAGCGCCTTATGCAGGCCGCCGACGGCATAATAAACTGCGGCGACGCCGGACAGGAAGGCGAACTTATACAGCGGTGGGTGATGCAGAAGGCCCAGGCCAAGTGCCCGGTGAAACGCCTGTGGATTTCGTCGATGACCGACGAGGCCATACGTGAGGGATTCCGCACGCTGAAAGACCAGCAGGAATACCAGCCCCTGTACCTCGCCGGGTTGAGCAGGGCCATAGGCGACTGGCTGCTCGGCATGAACGCCACGCGCCTCTACACGCTGAAATACGGGCAGAACCGCCAGGTGCTGTCCATAGGGCGCGTGCAGACGCCTACGCTCGCGCTGATAGTTAACCGCCAGAAGGAGATAGACAACTTCAAGCCCGAACCTTACTGGGTGCTCTCCACGGTCTACCGCGACACGCTGTTTACGGCCACCGCCGGTAAGTTTACGAGCAAGGAAGAGGGCGAAGCCTCGTTCGCCAAGATTGCCGACAAGCCGTTCACCGTAACCGACGTGCAGAAGAAAGCCGGCAAGGAGGCTCCGCCCCACCTTTACGACCTCACCTCGCTGCAGGTGGACTGCAACAAGAAGTTTTCCATGAGCGCCGAGACGACGCTCAACGTTATACAGTCGCTCTACGAGAAAAAGCTCACCACGTATCCCCGTGTCGATACCCAGTACCTCAGCGACGACATCTATCCTAAGTGCGCCGCTACGCTTAACGGCCTGCGCGGATACGAGGCGTTCACCCAACCGCTTGCCGGGAAACCGCTGCCTAAGAGTAAGAAGGTGTTCGACTCGTCGAAAGTTACCGACCACCACGCCATCATCCCGACCGGCGTTCCGGCCTCGGGCCTTACCGACCTTGAACGCCATGTTTACGATTTGGTGGCCCGGCGTTTCATCAGCGTGTTCTATCCCGACTGCAAGTTTTCGACCACCACGGTCGCGGGAAAGGTTGACGACGTTGACTTCAAGGTCAGCGGCAAGCAGATTCTCGACCCGGGCTGGCGCGTCTTGTACGTTAAGGACGCGCAACCGGCTGACAACGACGGTGCAAAACCTCAGGACGAGGAGCGCACCCTGCCCGCTTTCACCAAAGGAGAGAGCGGCCCGCATGCGCCTACGCTTACCGAGAAGTGGACCACTCCGCCCAAATACTACACCGAGGCGACGCTGCTCAGGGCGATGGAGACGGCCGGAAAGTTCGTCGACGACGAGGAACTGCGCGCCGCGTTGAAGGAAAACGGCATCGGGCGGCCGTCGTCGCGCGCCAACATAATCGAGACCTTGTTCAAGCGCCGCTACATAAAGCGCGAGCGTAAGAACATCGTCGCCACGCCGACGGGCATCGAACTGATAGACACGATAAAGGAAGAACTGCTTAAGAGTTGCGAACTTACGGGCATTTGGGAGAAGAAACTGCGCGACATCGAGCACAGGAAATACGATGCCGGGCAGTTTATCGACGAGCTGAAGCAGCAAATCACGCAGATAGTAAACGACGTGCTCGCCGACAACAGCAACCGCCACGTCACCGTAATGACCGACGAAGACCTGAAAAAGAAGCCACAGAAGAAGACCGCAAAACCCAAACCCAAAGCCACGGCCGTGGCCTCCGCCGCGCCGACTGCCAACCAACAGCAGCAGCCGACGCCACCTGCCGACGACTCGATGATAGGCCAAGCATGCCCCATGTGCGGCAAAGGGCACATTATAAAGGGCAAAACCGCCTACGGATGCGACCGTTGGCGCGAGGGATGCACGTTCCGCCTGCCGTTCAAGTAAGGTCGTGCCGTGTCGTGTCCGGTAGACTTCCGATTTGTTTTTCTGACTGTAACGAGAGCAATAAAACGGGGAAAAATAAGTTATTATACATGACCGTACAACCTAAAACTACATGAACGCAAGAGTCTCTACATATATAATAATGTGCGTCACGGTGCTGCTAACAGTATCGTGCGGCGCAGACCACTACATGAAAAAGGGCGAGAAGTTCCTCGCCATAGGCGAATATTATGACGCGGCGGAGGAATTTAAGGTGGCCTACAACAAGACTCCGACGAAGGAAAGGGCTAAGCGCGGCGAGCGTGCGCGCAAACTTGCCTACTGCTACGACCGCATAAACTCTAACTCGAAGGCCATTGCCGCCTACCGCAACGTTATCCGCTACAAGAAAGACAGCACGGACACACACCTCGCCTTAGCGCGGCTGCTGATGAAGGCGGCAAGCTACAAGGAGGCCGCAAAGGAGTTCCAATTAGTCTTAGACTCGCTTCCCGACAACGAATTAGCCAAGACCGGACTGTTGGCCGCACAGACGGCGCAGGCCGAAAAGGAAGCAGGCTCGCGCTATATAGTGAAGAAAATGGACATATTCAACTCACGGCGGGCCGACTATTCGCCGATGCTCTTCGGCGACGAGTACGACCAACTCTACTTCACTTCAACCCGCAACGAGGCCCAGGGCGACGAACTCAGCGGCATAACGGGCACGAAACCCGGCGACATATTCTTCTCGCAGAAGGACGAGAACGGCAAATGGCAACGCCCTGAGACGATAGAATCGGGGCTGAACACTGAGTTTGACGAGGGCGCGTGCTGCTTTACTCCCGACCAAAGCCAGATGTACCTGACGCAATGCGTCACCGACCCGAACTATCCGAGGTTTGCAACCATAGCCACGTCGGCAAGGGCCGACGCCGCTTGGGGCAAGCCGCAGACGCTCAAAATAACGCGCGACACGCTGTCAAGTTACGCCCATCCCGCAATATCTCCCGACGGACTTTGGCTCTACTTCACGTCTGACATGCCCGGAGGAAAGGGCGGTCTCGACATTTGGCGCATCCGCCTGACCGCCGCCGGACTCGGAGGCGTGGAGAATCTCGGCGAACCTATCAACACGCCGGGCGACGAAATGTTCCCCACGTTCAGGCCGAACGGCGACCTGTATTTCTCTTCCAACGGGCACAAGGGTCTCGGCGGACTCGACATCTACATAGCAAAGGTTGACCCTAAGACCAGCCGCTTCGTGCTCGAACACCCGGGGTATCCGCTCAACTCGCAGGGCGACGACTTCGGAATGACCTTCGAGGGACTGCACAACCGCGGCTTCTTTTCATCCAACAGGGGCGACGCACGCGGTTGGGACCACATATACAGCTTCGAGAAACCTGAGATAATACAGACCGTGAAGGGTTGGGTCTACGAGATGGACGGCTACGAACTGCCCGAAGCCGAGGTGTATATGGTGGGCAGCGACGGCACCAACCTTAAGCTGGGCGTAAAGGGCGACGGCTCGTTTACGCAGGTAATCAACCCGAATGTAGACTATATCTTCCTTGCCACTTGCAAGGGATTCCTCAACCATAAGGAAGAACTGAAGGTGCAACCGGTGCAGGAATCCGAAGAATACGTGCTTCAGTTTCCGTTGGCTTCGATACGTGTGCCGGTGCTGATTGACAATATCTTCTACGACTTCGACAAGTACACGCTGCGCCCCGAGTCGGAAAAAGCGCTCGACGAGCTTGTAAAACTGCTCAACGAAAACCCCAACGTGACCATTGAACTGAGCGCCCACTGCGACTACAAGGGCAGTGCCGAATACAACAAAACGTTGTCGCAACGAAGGGCGGAGACCGTTGTCAACTACCTGATAGACCATGGGATAGCCAAAGACCGGTTGTCGCCCGTGGGCTACGGCAAGGAAAAACCCAAGACCGTGCGTAAGAAGCTGACCGAGAAATACCCGTGGCTGAAAGAGAACGACGTGCTCACCGAGGAGTTCATAAAGAAGCTCGACGAGGAGAAACAAGAGATATGCAACCAGCTGAACCGCCGCACTGAGTTCACAGTGCTGCGCATCACCTACGGCATGTTCGACGAGAAAGGCAACCTTAAGAATCCTCCAAAACCGCAAGAGCCAACCGGCAACGGCGGCGGGGACGACGGTTTGTATTTCGATTTCGAGTGATATTGGATTAGGGTTGCCGGGAGTCAACAGGAGTAGGGCTTGTCGCCCACTCCCCGAAGTTAATGTGTAGGCAGGCCGAAGTATAATGGCCGGTTCGGGCTTGATGGCCGGACGGAGCCATGTTATTCTTCGGCCAACGCCTTGCATCCTCCTGCGAAGATGGCTGACAGCAGCAACAGGAGCAGCAGGTAGGGGTGTTCGGCGAGTACGGGGTTGACGGACAACCGTGCAAGCATGTCTTTTATGATGTATGAAAGTGCCCCGAACCAATCGCACGCGGCGCAAAGCAGCACGCCAAGCAACAGGCATACGGCCGTCCATATTCGGTTAAGGCGGCGTGCGCGGTCGGGCAGACGGCGCATCACGCGCCGCGAGAAGCCGTCGTCGGGAAGTTCGGTCTTGTTTTCTTCAAAAAACTTCCTCACAAGAAGTTCGTCCCTGTTTTCAGTCATATCCGTTCTCCTTTAAGTATTTTGCAAGTCTTGATTTACCACGTGCGAGGTGCGATTTCACCGTGCCCTGCGGCATACCTGTTATTTCGGCCACTCGTTCTATCGTTTGGCCCTCGACGAGATGTAATGTCACGCACAAGCGTTCTTCGGGCTTAAGCAGTTCGAGGCATTTGTAGATGTCGAGCCTCAGGCCGACGTCGGCGCCCTTTCCCGCCCGATCAGGCAGTTTGCCGGTCAGGCAACCTGTTGCTTTGTGCGACCTGGAGTAGTCGAGGAACACGTTGTAAGCGATGCGGAACAGCCACGTTTGGAAGCCTGACATGCCGTGGAAACCGGCGATATGCGTGTAAGCCTTTATGAACGTGTCTTGCGCCAGGTCGTCGCTCAAGTCACGGTCGCCGAGCGTCAGCCCGAGGAACAGCCGCCTGACAGGCGACTGGTATTTCCTGACGAGCGCGTCGAAGGCGCGCTTGTCGTCGAACGCCACCACGCGGGCTATAAGCGATATGTCGGTTAAGGCTTTCATTTTCAGCTACTTCGTTTTACCTTTGTCTTAATTGTGCGTGTAAGGTAAGCCTATAAGCCGCTGCCGGGTTCGTCTTTCCGCCCATCGTCCTTTTTCCGCGTAGTGTAAGCTATAACGGCCTGTCCGGCTCCGTAGAGGGCCACGAGCGCACCTATGCCTACAAACACGTCCCAGTCGAATGATAGGAACACGGCTATCAGTCCGAGACCGATGAAAAAGTTTTTTACGCCCTTGCGCCACAGCACCTCGCTGCTTTCAAGCTCAGTGCCGCGCATGCCTTCGGGCAGGGGATGGCCCGTCTCCATCGCTTTTTCCACGAGGCGGTAGCGTTCTTTCCTGCGTCTGAACAGGAGATAGAGGATAAGGACTATTACTATGACCGGAGAGAACAATACGAGCAGGCACATGATGACGAAGAATATTGCTACTATCACGCCGCCTACGCCTATCGTGGCAAGGTAGGCGATGAGGTTGAAGGGGTCGGTTACGTCGTCTAATGAGAAGTTGCCGGTATGGCCTTGAACCATGACGTGTTGCTGCGCGGCAGCGGTGTCGGCGGCCGTCGTGTCAGAGTAAGCCACAATACTGTCTGCGCCGGCTTTCCCGTCCGCCTGTCGTGGCGTGGCTTCGTTGTCGTGCGTGGGTGTTTGCGCCGTGGCCGGCAGGCATAATGCCAATGCCGTAACTAATGTGATGATAAGTCTTTTCATTTCCTGTCGTTTTTATTGTTTCTGTATGTTAGACGCAACGGGAGGGGAAAAAGTTGCAAACATGGTGAAAAAAATAATTTTGCCGGTTGCCTGCCTTTCAATTGCAAAACCTGTCGGCGGAACCATTCATGCCCCTTTTACGGTTGGAACTTCCGGTTTGTCGCGTTCCGCATGGTTTTACTTACAGTTTCCACTGGCTTCCTGCGGGTTTGCAAAAGGTATCCTTCCATAGTGTGAAAGACCGTCTTTCAAAAGGCTGAAAGCCATGTCTTGGAAGCTGAAAGAACGCCGTTTGAAACAGTAATCATCGCCGTACCGCTAAAGACAATTCAGCCGGCGGGTTTGTAAACGGAAACAGAAAACGTGGCGGATGGGGATGCTGGTGCCCTTATCCGCCACGTCCGTGTTTACAGCGTTGGCTATATTAGAATATCCGTCCGCATAAGCGGAAGTTCAGTACCGGGTAGACTTTGATTTGGCTTAACACTTTGATGACGTCGCCGCCGTCGCTTCCGAGGTCTTCGCTGGTAAGCTCGTCGCCGTTACAATATAGTTTGGGTGCTCCCCAGAACATTACGCCTGCCTCGAACATGAAGCCTATGCGGCTTTTGGGTACTGCCCGGCCGAAGCCTAAGCCGAGGTAGGGCTTGAAGCCCTTTGTCTTTATCTCGGCACTGATGTTGCCGTCAGCGTCGGGAGTGAGCAGATAGTCGCCAAGCTCGTAGCCTATCATGCTGTTAGGGTGTTCGCGGTTGTATTCGGCCAAGTCGGCAAGCGCGCCTTCTTCCTTGTTATACGCCTTTATCACGCTGCCGCCGCCGAAGTATGCTCCGGCCGTGATGTGGAATCCGCTGCTCTTGAACGGGTAGACGTCGAAGAGCACTTTGCCGTTGGCAAAGCCGATCTTTGCCTCTACGTCGAGTTCTGACGGAATGTCGTAGCCTGACAGGCTGCCGGTATATTCACTGATGTCAAGCTCTGCGTCAAACTTGAACTTGGGCATCATTGCGAAGCCTGCGCGTATCTGTACGTAGTCGCAGACGGGCATGGCCGCGTCGGCTCCGAAACCGGGCGTTCCCGCCGTGACGCCTACCGAAAGGTGGTTGAAGAGGTTCTTGTCGTTTTCTTCTTGCGCGTTGGCGTTGACGGTCGCGAGCGCCGTTGCAAGGAACAGGAAAAGATGTTTGATTCTCATGATAAATAGTTTTTAGGGTTATAGTAAAAGATTTGTTCAACACGCTATGATTCCACAAAGATAAGTTAATTTAACTTATCATACAACATTTTGCATGAAAACTTTAAATTTATTTGTAACTTTGCATGCATTCCGGCGGTTACCGAAGTAAAGAATGCGCCGGTAAGTGAAAACAGTGACACTCGGATAGCGGAAATGGTTTTACCTGAAGATTTCATAACGAATGCTAAGGCCGTGATGGGCGAAAGGTTTTATGAGGCTTTGTCGCAAGGACTTGGTGCCGAAGCTCCCGTCAGCATAAGGCTTAATGCGGCGAAATGCAGGGGTGGGGGCTTCGCCGTGGTCGACGGCGACGGGCGCGTGCCGTGGTGCGGCGGCGGCTTCTACCTTAAGTCGCGGCCTAATTTCACGTTCGACCCTTTGTTCCACGCAGGTATGTATTATGTGCAGGAGGCCTCGTCGATGTTTCTAGCGCATGTGTTGAAGCAGCATGGGGGCAGTCCCGCCGCAGTGCTCGACTTGTGCGCCGCCCCGGGCGGCAAGTCGACAGCGGCGCGTGCAGTGTTGCCTGCCGGTTGCCTGCTCGTCTGCAACGAGCCTGTCAGGGCCAGGGCGCAAGTGCTGGCGGAGAACATTCAGAAATTCGGTAGTCCCGACGTTATTGTGACAAACAATTATCCGAAGGATTTCAGCCGTAGCGGCCTGTCGTTCGACATCGTGATTGCCGACGTTCCGTGTTCGGGAGAAGGCATGTTCCGCAAAGATCCAGCGGCCGTAGGCGAGTGGAGCTTGCAAAACGTTGAAAGGTGCCGGCGCTTGCAGCGCAGCATCGTCGCCGATGTTTGGGACTGTCTTAAGCCCGGCGGACTGTTGGTATATTCAACGTGCACATTCAACACAAAGGAGAACGAAGAGAACGTAATGTATATATGCGACGGGCTTGGGGCCGACGTCATAGCTGTTGACATCCGGCCGGAATGGAATATTACGGGGGCGTTGCTTCGTGGGTATGACAAGCCTGTGTACCGTTTCCTGCCTGGAATAACCAAGGGCGAAGGACTGTTCATGGCCGTCTTGCGTAAGCATGGCGAAGCCTTGGAATGCAGCCGTAAGGCATGGAAAAAAGAATACGCGGGGAAGAAAGACCGCGGACGGCGTGACCGTAACGACGGCGGCGTAAAGCCTGACATGTCATGGCTTCGTGATCCGGATGCGTTCGAACCCATATCGGCGGAAGGAGCCTTTTCGGCAATACCTAAGGGATGGAAATGCATGTATGACACGGCGGCGAAGTCTTTGAGGATACTTTCCGCCGGCGTGCCGCTCGGCGAGGTGAAAGGCAAGGACGTCGTTCCGTCGCAGGCGTTGGCATTGTCGACGCAACTCTGCATGTCGGCGTTCAATTGCGTGGAGCTTGATTACGGCCGGGCGGTAAGTTATCTGCGCAAGGAGGCCGTGCCGTTGCCTCCTGACACTCCGCGGGGGTATGTCCTTGTAACTTACAAAGGCGTGCCGCTCGGCTTTGAGAAAAACATCGGCAACCGTGCCAACAACCTTTATCCTGCCGAATGGAAGATAAAGAGCACGCACACGCCGGATGGCAACACTGAAGTATTAAGTTAAGGATTAAAAGTTAAGAATTAAGAGAATATGCCATGCCTGCATTGGCCAATCCGGCCAATCCGGCTTATTTCGGCCTGTTTTCCTATAAAAAATATAATAATGAAACAATATCTCGACCTACTTAACCGTATAATGACGGAAGGCGTAATGAAGCACGACCGCACGGGAACGGGTACGATAAGCATTTTTGGTAACCAGATGCGCTTCAACCTCGAAGACGGTTTCCCTTTGCTTACGACAAAGAAACTGCACTTGAAGTCGATAATCTATGAGTTGCTTTGGTTCTTGAAAGGCGACACCAACGTGAAGTACTTGCAAGAGCACGGTGTACGCATTTGGAACGAATGGGCCGATGCCGACGGCGAGCTCGGCCCGATATACGGCCACCAATGGCGTTCGTGGCCCGACTACGACGGCGGACATGTTGACCAGATAAGGACGGTCGTAGGCCAGATAAGGAATAATCCCGATTCGCGCCGTATGATAGTGAGCGCGTGGAACGTTGCCGAAATCGGGCAGATGCATCTTCCGCCGTGCCACTGTCTGTTCCAATTCTATGTTGCCGACGGCCGCCTCAGCCTGCAGCTTTACCAGCGCAGTGCCGACACGTTCCTCGGGGTGCCGTTCAACATAGCGTCTTACGCCCTGCTGCTGATGATGATCGCCCAGGTGACGGGCCTCAAGCCGGGCGACTTCATACACACTACCGGCGACACGCACCTCTACCTCAACCACCTCGAACAGGTAAAACTGCAGCTCATGCGCACCCCACGCCCGCTGCCGAAGATGACCATCAACCCCGATGTTAAGGACATCTTCAGCTTCAAGTACGAAGACTTTAAGCTTGAGAACTACGACCCGTGGCCGCACATAAAGGCCGAAGTGAGCGTATAGAAGTTAAGAATTGAGAGTTAATAATTAAGGAAATTGCTGACAATACATATTTTCTTACTTCTTAACTCTTAATTCTCAATTCACCCGATAATATAAAAATAAGACCATGCGGATATCAATAATCGCCGCCGTGGCGCGCAACAGGGCCATCGGCAAGGACAACAAACTGATTTACTGGCTGCCTAACGACCTTAAACGCTTTAAGGCGCTCACCACCGGACACACCATAATAATGGGACGCAAGACGTTCGAGTCGCTGCCGAAGGGCGCCCTGCCCAACCGCCGCAACGTGGTGCTGAGCCGCAG
>CALUIJ010000100.1 GCA_944320675.1 uncultured Prevotella sp. | reverse complement strand
ATTTCGCTTGGAAATCAGGAGTTTACTACTATTTGCTTTTCTTCAAAGTGGTACCACCAGGAATCGAACCGGGGACACAAGGATTTTCAGTCCTTTGCTCTACCAACTGAGCTATGGCACCATCGTTTTGCTTTTTGCGAGTGCAAAGATAGGCGTTTTTTGCCATTCTCGCAAGTTTTTTCTTATTTTTCTTGTAAAAATTGCACGCGTTTCAAAAATTTGCAGTATCTTTGCACCCGCAAATCGGGATTTAGCGCAGTTGGTAGCGCACTACGTTCGGGACGTAGGGGTCGCTGGTTCGAGTCCAGTAATCCCGACAGTGCAAGCGACGACAAGGCTGTGTCTTTGTCGTCGCTTTATTTTTGTCATTTGCTTTCCTATTAAAGGATGATTTAAAAGCGGGTAAACAAATCTTCGACGCAAACAAATCTATCATTCCGCCATTTTACACAACCTTTAAAATAAGATAAGCTGCACCTCGGAAGTGAAAATAAAAACTCGTTTCACTCGCTTTTATTTTACACTTCACTCGATTTGCATTATCTTTGCATGGTTTTAAATTAAGGGAAATGGATATTTCAGAACTTTACAGTATTTTCAAGGAACATCCGACGGTCACGACAGACAGTCGCGACTGCCCCGAAGGTTCTATCTTTTTTGCTCTCAAGGGTGCGTCGTTCAACGGCAACGCCTTTGCGAAGAATGCCTTGGCAGGCGGGTGCGCATACGCCGTCGTAAACGAAAAGGAGTACGCCGAGGATGGCGACGGCCGTTACATCGTTGTTGACGACTGCCTTAAGGCGTTGCAGCAATTAGCCAACCGCCACCGCCGCGAGCTGGGAACGAGGATTGTCGGCATAACAGGCACTAACGGTAAGACAACAACCAAGGAACTTACCGCCGCAGTGTTGGGCGAGCGTTACAATGTGCTCTACACGCAAGGCAACTTCAATAACGACATCGGCGTGCCGAAGACGCTGCTGCGGCTTACGGCCGAGCACGAGATCGCCGTCGTCGAAATGGGGGCGAGCCACCCTGGCGACATTAAAGAGTTGGTTGACATCGTGGAACCTGATTGCGGCCTTATAACCAACGTAGGGCGCGCCCATCTGCAAGGGTTCGGCTCGTTTGAAGGCGTCGTGCGCACCAAAGGCGAACTTTACGATTATCTGCGCGCCCACGGCGGAAATGCGTTCATCAACGGCGGCGACCATGCCCTTATGGGCATTTCGCAAGGGTTGAAGCTGATAAAATACGGGCTTGAGGGTACGGATGGCGCCGAAGTTACGGGCGAAGTGACCGTTTGCGACCCTTACCTTAACTTCCGTTGGCACGCCTGCGGCGGAGAGTGGCACGACGTAAGGACTCACATAATAGGCAGCTATAACATGATGAACATGCTGGCCGCCGCCTGCGTAGGGCTCCATTTCGGCGTTACACCCGAACAAATCGACCACGCCCTTGCGTCGTATGTGCCCAAGAACAACCGCTCTGAACTTGAAGTTACGGCGCACAACAGCCTCATCATCGACGCTTACAACGCCAACCCAACCAGCATGGGGGCTGCCATTGCCAATTTCCGCGACATGAAGGCCGACAGGAAAATGGCGATCTTGGGCGACATGGGCGAGCTTGGCGCAGTGAGCGCCGAGGAGCACCAGCGCGTGGCCGACATGCTTGGGCAGTGCGGAATAGACGAAGTTTGGCTCGTAGGCGACGAGTTCGGGCGGACGGATTGCGGCTTCCGCAAGTTCAAGGACGTAGAGGAAGTGAAACAGGCGATAACCGACAACCGTCCCGAAGGTTTCACTATACTGATTAAGGGCAGCAATTCGATGAAACTGTTCCAGCTGCCTCAGTTGCTGTAAGGTTGCCGGCGTTTACATAAAAGCAGGCTATATAACAAACCAACTCCGGTGGAAACATTCGCAGGGATTGCCCTGAATTAGTTCCACCAGAGTTGGTTTTTCATCCAAATATTGTTCGTTTTTACGCGTAAAGAATGTTTCTACAAACTCTCGAGCATTCTTTTTATCACCACCTGTGCCGATATTTCACGGTTGGCGGCTTCGGGTATTACGAGCGAGTTCCGGCTTTCAATAACGTCGTCGGTAACGATTAGGCCGCGACGCACGGGCAGGCAGTGCATGAACTTGCCGTTGTCGGTCACGTCCATGTGCGCCTTGTCGATGGTCCACGACATGTCCTTAGACAATATCTTGCCGTAATCGCCGGGATTGGTTACGCCCGGGCAGCTCCAGTTCTTAGCGTAAACGAAGTCGGCTCCCTCGAGAGCTTTCATCTGGTCGTACTCTACGCGCGCCCCGCCTAAGAATTTCGGGTCAAGCTCGTAGCCCTCGGGATGGGTTACGACGAAGTCAACGTCGGCGGCGTTCATCCACTGGGCGAACGAGTTTGGCACGGCCTGGGGCAGCGCGCGGCAGTGCGGCGCCCATGTAAGCACAACCTTCGGGCGCGCCTTTGTCTTGTATTCCTCTATCGTAATGAGGTCGGCAAAAGCCTGAAGCGGGTGCACCGTGGCCGTCTCCATTGCGAATACGGGCCGGCCGCTATACTTTATGAACTGATTGAGCACGGTCTCGGCGTAATCGAATTCACGGTCGGCCAGTCCGGCGAACGAGCGCACTCCTATCATGTCGCAATAGCAGCCCATCACCGGTATGGCCTCGAGCAGATGTTCGCTCTTGTCGCCGTCCATTACGACTCCGCGCTCAGTCTCCAGCTTCCACGCGCCGGCGTTCACGTCGAGCACTATTACGTTCATGCCGAGATTGGCCGCCGCCTTCTGCGTGCTGAGGCGCGTGCGCAGGCTATTGTTGAAGAATATCATCAGCAGGGTCTTGTTCTTGCCCAAATGCTGGTATTTATACCTGTCTTTCTTTATCTCTTGCGCCTCGGCAAGAGTCTGCTCCAGGTCGCCGAGGTCTTCAACGTTGATGAATGTTCTCATTATGTATTAACGTATTGCCGTCACCTCCGGGCCTTCCCCGTGCGGAGGTTCAGTATTACTGTTGCAAAACACGCCCCTCCCCACGGGGGAGGCCGGGAGGGGCCGTTCCTGTCTTATTCCCTAATCTGCCCTTCGCCTTCGATTATCCACTTGTAAGTGGTCAGCGCGTCAAGCCCCATCGGGCCGCGCGGCCCGAGCTTCTGCGTACTGATGCCTATCTCGGCCCCGAGGCCGAACTGGGCGCCGTCGGTGAAGCTCGTCGGGGCGTTCCAATACACGCAGGCGGCGTCTACGCCGCGCTCGAACTCACGCGCGGCCGACTCGTCTTGCGTTATTATGCACTCGCTGTGGCCTGAGCCGTAGCGCGCGATGTGCTCCAACGCCGCCGAGAGCGACGGCACCGTCTTCACCGCCATGACGTAATCCATGAACTCGGTGCCCTAACTGTCGGGCGCGGCCTGCCGCAGCAGGGCGGCAGGATAACCGCCGGAGAGAGCCAGCCGGGCCGGTTCGTCGGCGTAGACGACGACGTGCCGGTCGGCCAACGGCGCGCACAGGGCGGGCAGGTCGGCGAGCCTTGAGGCGTGGACGATAAGGCAGTCGAGGGCGTTGCACACGCTTACGCGCCGCGTCTTGGCGTTGTTTACGATGCGCGCGCCGACCGCCACGTCGCCGGCGGCGTCGAAATATGTGTTGACTACGCCTGCGCCGGTCTCTATAACGGGCACTTTGGCCGTGTCGCGCACAAAGTCTATCAGTCCGCGCCCGCCCCTCGGTATGCACAGGTCGACGTAGCCCACGGCCGAGAGCATGGCTTCGGCGGCCTCGTGGGTGGCCGGAAGCAGACCGACAGCCGACGGGCTGCACACTCCCTGGCCGGCAAGCACGTCGCGGACGAGGGCCACTATTGCACGGTTGGAACACTCGGCGTCGCGCCCGCCCTTAAGCAAGCAGGCGTTGCCCGACTTGAAACAGAGCGAAAAGACATCGAAGCCGACGTTCGGCCGCGACTCGTATATCACGCCGACAACGCCGAACGGCACGCCGACCCGCCGCAGGCGCAGGCCGTTGGGCAGGGTCGTGGCCGAGATAGTGCGCCCCAAAGGCGACGGCAACCCTGCCACACGGCGCATGTCGGCGGCTATTGCCGCGAGACGCTCCGGGGTGAGCCGCAGCCTGTCGTACAGCGGATTGGCACGCTCCATGCGGCCAAGGTCGGCTGCGTTAGCGGCGAGCAGCGTGCCGCTGCGCGCCAACACGGCGTCGGCCAAGGCACTGAGCACGCGGCTCCTGTCGGCGTCGGACAGAAGCGCAAGCTCGCGGCTTGCGGCCTTGGCACTGCTGAACATATCTTCAAAAACCATCTGCGTAAATTTGGTAAACGGTGAACGGCGGCGGCTGCGCTCACTCCATGTACATGTAATCGTAATGGACCAAGGGGCGCAAGCCGCGCTTGCCCATGGCGGCGCGCGCCTCGGTGCTTCCGCACGACGCGCATCCCAGGGCTATCTTTGCGCCCGTTCCGTCGACGATGCTTATTATGTCGCCCTCGTAAAAGTCGCCTTCCACGGCGGTTACGCCTATGGGCAGCAGGCTTACGGCCGCACTGCCGCGCAACGCCCCGGCCGCCTCGGCATCCACACGGACCACGCCCTTGGCGAAGCTTCCGCTGTGGGCTATCCACTTCTTCACGGCCGGCACGGGCTGTACGGCCGGCACGAACTCGGTGTGGGGAACCGTAGCAGGACTTTCAAAAAGGGCGCGGAGCACGCCTTCGCGCTTGCCGTTGGCTATGATCACACGTATTCCCTCGTCGGCCGCCCGGCGGGCGATGCCGCACTTCGTCATCATGCCGCCACGGCCGAAACTGCTTTTCCCCGGCCTTACGTAACGGCTTATGTCGGCACCCGGCACAACCCGTGTTATCAGCCTTGAGGCACCGTCGCCGGGCGAACCGTCGTAAATGCCGTCGACATTGCTGAGCATGACGAGCGACCCGGCGTCCATCATCGACGCTATAAGCCCCGACAACTCGTCGTTGTCGGTAAACATAAGCTCGGTTACGCTCACGGTGTCGTTCTCGTTGACTATCGGCAACACGCCGTTGTCGAGCATCACCGACATGCAGGCACGCTGGTTGAGGTACTCGCGGCGCGAAGCAAAGTTCCCCTTCATCGTTAAGACTTGCCCGACGGGTATTTTGTACTCACGGAAAAGCCCGTAATACAAATTGATGAGCTTCGCCTGCCCGAGGGCCGAATAAAGCTGGCGCTGCCCCACGCTGTCAAGCTTGCGCCCTACGGCAGCCTCGCCCCTGCCGGCGGCAACGGCCCCGCTCGACACAAGAACGACCTCGTAGCCTTCGCTGCGGAGCCACGCCACCTGGTCGACAAGCGATGACATGCGTGTTATGTCGAGCCTGCCGTCGGCGCGCGTAAGCACATTGCTGCCCACTTTTACTACTATCCTTTTCAACATAAGCCTTATTACCTGACCGTGGGAAAACGGGTGTCAAGCGCCGCCACGTAAGCCGCTGTAGACCAAACATTTGCCTCACGCAACGCAAAAGACGGCCTTTCAGCCTGCAAAAAGTAGCCTTTTACGGGCCGGAAGACGGTCTTTCACCGTATAAAAGACGACCTTTTGCAACGCAGGCAACAAGAATTGCGCAGTCAGGCAACGGACTACGAGCCTTCAGCCACTTGTTTTCCCAACGAAAAACGTTATTCCCTAATCATCCCTTCCTGCTGTCCTTGGCGCGTATCTCGACACGGCGTATTTTTCCGCTGATGGTCTTCGGCAGCTCGTCGACGAACTCTATGATACGCGGATACTTGTAAGGGGCCGTCTCGCGCTTCACGTGGTTCTGCAGTTCCTTCACGAGGTCGTCGCCGGCCTTGTCCTTCCAGTCCTTGCCGAGCACAACGGTAGCCTTGACCACCATGCCGCGGATGTCGTCGGGCACGCCCGTTATGGCGCATTCCACCACGGCCGGATGGGTCATAAGGGCGCTCTCCACCTCGAACGGGCCGATACGGTATCCGCTGCTCTTGATTACGTCGTCGGTGCGCCCTTCAAACCAATAGTAGCCGTCCTCGTCGCGCCACGCCACGTCGCCCGTGTGGTAAAGTCCGTCGTGCCACACCTGGCGGTTCTTCTCCTCGTCGCGGTAGTACCCCTTGAACAGGCCGATAGGCTTGCCCTTGTCGGTGCGGATTACTATCTCGCCCTTCTCTCCGTCCTCGCACGGCGTGCCGTCGGGACGCACAAGGTCGATGTCGTACTGCGGATTGGGCATGCCCATGCTGCCGGGCTTAGGCGTCATCCAAGGCATCGTGCCGAGCGTCATGGTGGTCTCGGTCTGGCCGAAACCCTCCATGAGCCTTATGCCCGTAAGCCTCAGGAACTTATCATACACGGCCGGATTGAGAGCCTCGCCCGCCGTGCAACAATAGCGGAGCGACGACAGGTCGTATTTCGAGAAATCCTCGTGTATCATGAAACGGTAAACCGTAGGCGGGGCGCAGAACGACGTTATGCGGTATTGCTCAATCTTGCGCATTATCTTGTCGGCTGTGAACTTCTGGTGCTCGAACACGAACACCACCGCCCCGGCGAACCATTGGCCGTAGAGCTTGCCCCACGCAGCCTTGCCCCAGCCCGTGTCGGCCACGGTAAGATGGATGCTGTCCTCCGTCAGGTTGTGCCAGAACGCGCCCGTGGTGAGGTGGCCGATAGGGTAAGTATAATCATGCGCCACCATCTTCGGCTCGCCGCTGGTGCCGCTGGTGAAGTAAATAAGCATGGTGTCGTCGTTGCCGTTGACACGCCCGGGACGGACGAACGGCGGCGCGCCGGCCCACTCCTTATGCCAGTCGTGGAAGCCGTCGTACACCTCCGGCCCTATGCTTATAAGGGTCTTCAGCGTAGGGCTTCCGGCCAACGAGCCTTTAACCTGGGTCATCACGTAGTCCTCGCCTACGCACACGATGGCCTTTATGTCGGCGCGGTTGTTGCGGTAAACTATGTCGTGGGTGGTGAGCATGTGCGTGGCAGGTATCGCCACGGCGCCTATCTTGTGGAGGGCGAGCATGGAAAGCCAGAACTCATACCTGCGCTTAAGTATCAGCATCACCGCGTCGCCGCGGCCAATGCCGAGCGACAGGAAGTAAGACGCGGCGCGGTCGCTCTGCTCCTTCAAGTCCTTAAAGGTGAAGCGGACGCAGTTGTCTTCGTCGTCAGTCCACAACAGGGCGAGCTTGTCGGGCTTTTCCTCGGCCCACGCATCCATAACGTCGTAAGCGAAATTGAAATTGTCTGGAACCTTGAAATGCAGGTTCTGCCTGAAATCCTCAACAGACGTGAACTCCGTCTGGGTTAAAAATCTTTCTATCATATTGCCTATACCTATTTTATTTTTAGAATACAAGAAAGCCTTAGGCGGTTGAATAATGTATTCGGCTTCGCCAAGAAACGTGGCCCGGGCCGCTTCAGAAAGGCCGTAAAACGACTTTTCTGCTAAAAAGCCACGGCACAGCTTTCCGTTAAAGACGCGCACGCCCGTGCCCTTGACTGTTTAACGGCACTATGGACGGCAACGCCCTTACCCTACGCGAACCACCTGACAAGGCTAAACAATCACCGCAAGAAACCTTACCGCCTTGCCGCCAAGGGCGCGCATGCAATGGGGTTGGGACGCATCGAAATATATGCTGTCGCCCTCGTTGAGCACAAGCACCTTCTTGCCGACAGTGATTTCAAGGCTCCCCTCTATCACGATGTTGAATTCCTGGCCGTCGTGCGAGTTCTTTTCCAAGGGCGCGTCTTCGGGTTTCGGTTCAACCAGCACGAGGAACGGCTCTACCTTGCGCCCGCGGAAACCGGCCGCCAAGCTCTGGTACTTGTACGCCTTGCGCCGCTCGACGCTTACGCCCTGCCCCTTGCGAGTAAGGTAATAAGCGTTCATGTGAGGCTCTACGCCGAACATGAGCACGTCGAACCCGATGCCGTACTTCTTTGATATTTTCTGCATACTGCTTATCGAAAGCTCTCCCTCGCCGCTCTCGGCCTTCAAATAAGTCTCGAGCGATATGCCGCAAAGGTCGGCCACTTCTTGCGCCGGAATGTCGAGCACCTCGCGAAGGCCCTTCAAACGTTCTCCAATTTGCCTGATCGTATCTTCCATTTAGAAACTATTTTGGTGATAATTGCGACAAAATTACTAATAATATGCCATAAAAACAAAACTTTTGAAAGAAAATATTATATCCTACCGATAATAATCCATTATAATGACACATATCCTGCACTATTCACGGAAGAATTACAACTTTATATAACTGAAAAAGAGTTAAATTCATGGTTTACCGTTATTGCGGATTCCGCTTTTTTAAGTATATTTGCAAAAATAAACAATAGCAGCTTCCACAGCCGCAAACTTGTCCTTAAAAGTATCACATAATACCATAACCTAAAAAACGTAATAATCATGAAGAAAACAATCAAAATGCTTTGCGTAGCGGCAATAGCCCTCTTCGCAATACCACAACACGCCGACGCGCAGTTTTTCAAGAAATTAGGAGAAGCCGCTGTCGACGCCGCAGCCGAAGTGGTAAAAGAGACCATCGTCGGCGAGACGCCCGACAATGCGTCGAACGTAAACATCGAGACATCTGCTTCAGGGGTGGGCATCGGCAACCCCGGAGCACAGTATTTCGACTTGGAATTCATTGAAGCCATCGGCAACACGTCGGGCAATACCGTTACGATTTACGTGAAAGCCACGGCCAAGGACCTCAACTACACCAACGTTCACATCGGCGACAACAACGTCATCGGTTATGACAATGACGGCAACGAATACAAAAGCAACGACAGCGCGCCGACTAAAAACCTTCCGGCAGGACTGCCTGTCAAGTTCCAGTTGTCAGCCCTCCCCAACGTGCCTGCCAAAGTTACGACGCTCCCCGTCGTTTACTCAGGCTGGTACATAAGCAGCGACAAGAGTTCACGCTCGGGCAATCTTGGAACCTATATACAGTTCAAGAACGTTCCGGTGAAATGGCAATGACGAGCGACATGAAAACAAACGGGCACCAGACGGTGCCCGTTTGTTTTTTGTATCAATACAATAAGACCAGCCCCGCCACACCGGCATAGCAAATCATACGTATCGGATTTATCTTCATATACTTCGTTCCGACGAACGACGCGACGAAGAGGAAACAGCTTATCCAGAACTGCCAAGGGTTTACGTCGGGCGCGCTGAAGTTCTCTTGCGTCATAAGCAAGAGCGTTGCTGCGGCCAACAAGCCGACCACCGCCGGGCGAAGGCCGAGGAACACGCTCTTGACGAGGGGCGTGTCAATGTACTTCATGAACATCTTGGCGATCAGGATCATAAGTATCAACGACGGAAGGATGAGCGCGAAGGTGGCCGTAACACTGCCGAGTATCGACATCCAGTAGCCGAACCCCGCGTTGTGCACCGCCGTATAGCCGCAATATGTGGCCGAGTTGATGCCTATCGGGCCGGGAGTCATCTGGCTGATGGCCACGATGTTGGTAAACTCCGACGTGGTAAGCCACGCATGGTTGTGGACAACCTCGCCCTGAATCAGCGACAACATGCCGTAACCGCCGCCGAAACCGAACAGCCCTATTTGGAAAAACGTTATGAATAATTCAAGGAATATCA
>CALUIJ010000099.1 GCA_944320675.1 uncultured Prevotella sp. | reverse complement strand
TTGTTTATGACTACATCCTACTATAATCCAAGCCGTCGGTAACTGTCATGCCGCACCCCGATGCGGCATCCGGAACGAAGACACACACGATTGCCAACGTTGCCGTACACACTGGATGCCGCATCGGGGTGCGGCATGACAGTTACCAACCGTTTGGATTGAAAGGGTATGTTTGTTATATGTCGTATCATACACACATCCAAAAGGTTTGCGGATGAACCGCCTATTACAAAACCGTTGGAAACCAACGACTTGCGGAAAAGCACGGAGTAGTTAAATAACGAAAGACTTTTATCTTAAAGAATGTAAAGGCCTACGGTTGAAGTTTTTTTACAACCATTTTGCCGTAAAATGCAATATAACAGTACTTAAGACACTTAACCGCCGCACGATGGCACGCTTTTTGCTAATCGCAAAAGATGTAAACCCACTTTGACAGCTTGCTTTTTTTTAGTAACTTCGCAAGCGAAAAAAATCAACTTACCCTTTCATACTAAATTACTGAACCATCAAGACATGAAGACCCTTAAGATATTTGCCGTAGCGATGATGTTGCTGACAGCGGGAACGCCCGCCATCGCCGACAACAACGGCAACGGCAAAGAGCAAGAAGAGGAACAATACAAGGAGATAGACAACTTCGACTTTTTATACGACAACGAGGCTTACGACGAGGACTTTGAGTTTTCAGAGATTGACAGCGTGCTCGACGAAGCCTTCTCGCACCTCGGCGCACGCTACCGCCGCGGACAGTCGGGACCCAACGCATTCGACTGCTCGGGATTCACAAGCTACGTATTCAAGAACATGGGCATCGACCTCAACCGCTCGTCACGCGCCCAATACACACAGGGTGAGGCCGTAAAGAAAGACGAGGTGCGCACGGGCGACCTCGTGTTCTTCACCGGCTCTAACGCGAGGGGAGCCATAGGGCACGTCGGAATAGTGGTCGACGTCGACCCGATAAGCGGCAGCTTCAACTTCATACACGCCAGCACGAAAGGCGTAAAGGTGAGCAACTCTAACGAGAGATACTACTCGCGCCGCTACGTGGGGGCGCGCCGCGTGATGGAATGATTAGAATTAAGAATTAAGGGTTAAGGATTAAGAAGAATACCTTTGCTGCAGTACAGCATATTTTCTTAACTCTTAATTCTTGACTCTTAACTCACATAACGGATGAGACACAACTTCTTTTTCATACTTCTTTGTGCCGTCGCAACAACGACGGCGTGCACAATGACGGGTACCGGCAGGAAAGCGCCGGCGCCCGTCGTTGGTTTTACGGAGGCAGAAGACACGGCGCAAGCCGCAACGGCCGCGCCCGAGGAGGAGACTTACACCGTGGCCATGACCGGCGACATAATGATGGGCACGACATATCCCGACAACGCGCTGCCGACGGACGACGGAGCGATGCTCTTCAACGACGTAAAGGGGATATTAAGAAAAGCCGACATCGCCGCCGGAAACCTCGAAGGCACGTTCTGCGACACGGCGGAAGTGACGAAAAAGAAGGAATCGGAACATTCGTACTCTTTCCGCACGCCGGTAGAGTTTGCGCCGCGGCTGAAGGAAGCGGGCTTCGACTTCCTCTGCATGGCCAACAACCACGCATGCGACTTCGGCTACGACGGCGTGCGCTCGACCGAACGCGCGCTCGACGCGCTCGGCATAACCTACGCCGGACTGACCGGACGCCGCGAGTACGCCGTAATAGAGCGGCGCGGCATAAGGTTCGGCCTATGCGCCTTCGGGCACAACTCGTACACGCTGAAACACCGCGAGCACCGAAAAGTCAAGGAGATATTGGACAGCCTGAACGCCCGTGCCGACATAATAATAGTGTCGTTCCACGGCGGAGGCGAAGGCCGGGCGTTCAGCCACCTACCCTACGACAAGGAGGAATACCTAAGCGAGGACCGCGGCGAACTGCGCCGGTTCGCCCGCTTCTGCATAGACAACGGCGCCGACATAGTGTTCGGCCACGGGCCGCACGTGGTGCGCTGCGTAGAGCTTTACAAAGACAGGTTCATAGCCTACAGCCTCGGCAACTTCTGCACTCCTTACGGAATAAGCATACTCGGAGTGTCGGGCTACGCCCCGGTAATCGTGGCCGAGACCGACAGGCAGGGCCGCTTCGTCCGCGGACGGATACACCCGTTCATACAGAAACGCGGACTGGGGCCGCGCCGCGACACGACAAATGCCGCCATAACCGAGATAAAACGCCTTACGGCCGACGACATACCCGACGGCAGGCTGACGATAAGCAACGACGGAAAGATAACGATAAAAACAACTAAACGGTAAAAAAACGGCACGGCTAAGCAACCAACCGAGGCTCAGACCGCCGACAGACGAAACACGAAGGACAACCGCAGGCCGCCGCGCAGGCGGAAAACAAACGCAAAAGCCGCAAAAGCCCATCGGGCTTTTGCGGCTTTTGCGTAAAGCGGCCGGCAAAGATTAGTTCTCTTTTTTCGTGATGACCTTCTTCTCGGCGATACGGGCTTTCTTACCTGTAAGCTTGCGGAGGTAATACAGCTTGGCACGGCGCACCTTACCGATCTTGTTAACCTCGATGCTGTCGATGTTGGGAGACTCGATAGGGAAGATACGCTCAACGCCTACGGTACCCGACATCTTGCGCACCGTGAAACGCTTCTTGTCGCCCTGTCCGCATATCTTTATAACGACACCGCGGTAGAGCTGGATTCTCTCTTTAGAACCCTCGATGATTTTGTAAGCGACAGTTACAGTGTCACCTGCCTTGAACTCAGGAAACTTCTTGCCGGTTGCAAATGCTTCTTCAGCAACTTTAATTAAATCCATTGTTGTTTGATAATTAAATTGGTTCATCGCTCCGACGCAACATAACGAGGCTACTCTTCTTCCTGTCAGCGATTACGCGGAAAGCGGTGCAAAGGTAGTCATTTTCCGAACGTCGGCCAAACGTAACCCGATTTTTTTACATTTTTCTTTGCCCTGTTTGCGTTTTTAGTTAACTTTGCAACGGTTTTTAGGTAAACAACATGCGTAAACAACTTATTTACTGCTGTTTGGCTTCCGCCGCGTTGCTGCCGTCGTCATGCTCCACGGGCTATGAAGTGACGGGCTTCGAGCGGTCGCGCATACTCATAGACAGCACCTACGACACCGCGGCCGACAAGGCCGTGGCCGGCTTCATGAAGCCTTACAAACGGCAAGTGGACAGCATAATGAGCCCCGTAGTGGGCATATCGGCGGAATACATGGCGGCAGACAGGCCGGAAAGCAACCTTTCAAACCTGCTGACCGACATCCTCGTATGGGCAGGAAAGGACTACGGCGAGAGGCCCGACTTCGCCGTCTACAACATAGGCGGCATACGCTCGGCTTTCGCGAAAGGCAAGGTAACGTACGGCGACGTGCTCGACGTGGCACCGTTCGAGAACAAGATATGCTTCGTAACGCTGACGGGGGCGAAGGTGAAAGAGCTGTTCGCCCAGATAGCCGCCGCCGGCGGAGAGGGCGTAAGCCACGGAGTGGAACTGGTCATAACAAAAGACGGACGGCTGAAGTCGGCCCGCCTGGACGGCAGGGAGATCGACCCGGAGGCCCGATACCGCATAGCCACGCTCGACTTCGTAGCCCAGGGGAACGACAACATGACGGCGTTCAAGAGCGCGACCGACGTGAACTCGCCGGCCGGAAAGGACAACAACGTGCGCTTCATCATAATGAAATACATGCAGGAGAAGATGAAACAAGGCATGAGCGTAAGCTCGAAAACAGAAAGAAGGATAAAAGTAGAATAACATGACACGCTTTATCATAACTATGGTGCTGGCCGTAGCCGCCATCTTAGGCGCAGAGGCCAAAGGCAGGAAGATAACCATCCTGCACACGAACGACACCCACAGCTGCGTATATCCGCTGAACCCGAACCTCGCCGACACGATGCTGGCCGGGCGCGGAGGCTTCGTAAGGCGCGCCGGAATGATTAAGCAAGAGCGCGAAAATAATCCGAAACTGCTGCTGCTCGACAGCGGCGACTTCTCGCAAGGCTCTACTTACTACACTCTCTATAAAGGCGACGTGGAGGTGGGACTGATGAACCTCATGGGATACGACGCCGCCACGCTGGGCAACCACGAGTTCGACTACGGCGTGGAGAACCTTGCACGGCTCGCAAGAAAGGCCGAGTTTCCGATAGTCTGCGCCAATTACGACTTCACGGGAACGCCGCTCGAAGGCCTGATAAAGCCCTATACGGTAATCAAGAGGGACGGGGTGAAGATAGGCATATTCGGCGTTTCGCCGCAGCTTGACGGCCTCGTGATGGCCGAATCGTGCAAAGGCGTAAAATACAACGACCCAGTTAAGGCGGCCAACGACGTGGCAAGGCTGCTGAAGGAGAGGGAAAAATGCGACTTGGTGATATGCCTTTCGCACTTAGGATGGGACCTAATAGGCACCGACGACACCGAAATGATGCAGCAAACGAGGAACATCGACATAGTGCTCGGCGGACATTCGCACTCATACTTCACCGAAATGAAATACATGAAGAACCTCGACGGCAAGGCCGTACCCAACGACCAGAACGGCAAACACGGAATATTCGTGGGGAAGATAGTCGTCGATTTTTCTTCAAAGTAGTAAAGGAGTAAGGAGAAGAGGAGTAAAGGAGAGTTTGAGAAGGAGTAAAGGAGTAAGGAGAAGAGGAGTAAAGGAGATTAGCCAAGCAGCTTTATAACAACAGGGCATATCTACTTTACTCCTTTACTCCTTACTCCTTTACTCCTTCTCAAACTCTCCTTTACTCCTCTTCTCCATTCCTTTTTTAATAAGCAAACAAAATATTATCACGTTTGCGCCGTTATACAAATACATGAGAAAGCTGTTTTCCATAATAACACTACTCGCACTTGCGCTGACGGCCTCGGCGCAAGGCGACGCCGTGCAGAACAGGCCGTACACCGACCTGCGACCGTTCCACTTCGGCGTGGTGGTAGGCACGCACTTCCAAGACATCGAGCTTAACAACATAGGGCCGCAAATGGTGATGAACGCAAACGGCACACAGACGGAGAAAGTAATAGTATGCGACCAGGACAGATGGGACACGGGCTTCAACGTAGGCGTGCTCGGCGAGCTGCGCCTTAACACATACTTCGCGTTCCGCGTAGCCCCGACGATGTATTTCGGCAACCGCCACCTGATGTTCCGCAACATGACGGACCGCCTTGACAACGGAGAACCGATAACGGAGACGCAAGACATGAAGTCGGTCTACATCGGAGTGCCGCTCAACCTCATCTTCGCCGCGCCGCGCTTAGACAACGCGCGCCCGTACATCATGGCCGGCGTAGACC
>CALUIJ010000098.1 GCA_944320675.1 uncultured Prevotella sp. | reverse complement strand
GCCGTCCATCATGCATCGTGAACCGCCTTACCGTCTCCCTTATCTGCCCTACCAGCTCCCTACGGTGCGCAACAATCCAGACTCGGCGGTCGGATTCTTCACCGTTGATTCTTAAGTGATCGTTCACGAGCGAAGCGAGCACGACCGTCTTGCCAGTGCCCGTCGGCATCTGGACAAGCACGGAACGGTGGTGCTCCCATGCATCGACGACACGCCGCTTTATGTCTTCTTGGTAACCACGAAGCATGTTTCCCCGAAATCCCATTCCAAATGGAATTTTGAAAGATGGAACAATAAGGGAGTGACTACTGCGCAATGCCGTTGTACACGCCGGCCACTTGGTCGGCTATCTTCTCCCAGTCGTATTTACGCATGTCATAATCAACATGTTCCAACGGCCTGTCTACCACGCCTTTCAGTTTCGCGGCAAGGGCGTCAACGTCGCCCACGTGGAAATAATCTCTACTATCAAGACCCACCTCGAGATTGGCGGGAATGTCGCTCACTATTACTTTAACGCCGTAGCTCATCGCCTCGAGCAGCGCTATAGGCAGTCCCTCGTGGCTCGACGGCAGGCAGTAGCAGCGGCAGTTAGTCAACAGCGAATGCAGCTTGCGCCCCTTGACAAACCCCGTCAACACCACCCCGTTCCGCCGCGCCATCTCCTTCAGCCCACGCGAATAGTCGTCCTCGAAGTCAGTGTCGCCGGCCAAAACCAGTTTCACTCCGTCTGCGGAATTTTTATTTCTTAATTGTTCATTTTTAATTTTACAGTAAGCCTCAACCAAGTGGTGCAGGTTTTTCTCAGGAACAAATCGACACATTCCTAAAATATATCGGCCTTTTTCTATGCCTAACTCATCGAAATATTCAGGATAATCGCACGCTTCGGGCTGCGACACGCCGTTATAAATAAGATGCACGCGCTTAGTCCTGCCGTATTTCCGCTTTATCAAGTTCCTGATAACATCCGAAATCACTATCACGTCGTCGGCGAACATGCAACCGAAACGTTCGCCGAGCTTAAGCACTGTTTTCGCCGCCGTCCCCCATTTGTCGCGGTCGTAATCGGGGCCGTGATGGGTGAACACCACCTTCATACCCAACAACTTGGCATAAGGCACGAGCAGTGCCGGCCCTATGGCATGGACGTGTAAGACGTCAGCCCCCAAGCGCTTGGCCTCGTTTATCGCCCTGAAAGTATGGATTATGGCCTCGAACGACTTCTTCTTCGGACTTTCCACGTCGACGAGCTTCACGCCGTTCCATTCCTTCAGGCCGTCGCCGACGTAACTCTTGCGCCTTATCAAGGTCACGTCGAAACCACGGCGGACAATTCTCGGGAACAATTCTTCGCAATGCGTCTCAACGCCGCCCATGACATTGGGGATGCCACGGGTGCCGGTAACAACTATTTTCATAAGGTTTTTGAATGTATTTTGATTATATGGTTGTAAGATTGTGTAAATTCATGGTATCGTAAAAGGTCGGACAAGAATGGTTTCAAGGAATCTTACAAGAATTTCCGGATTTACATTCAAATATCCCGTAAGATTCTTGGATTCAGAGGATTTTATCAATACATTTGTACCGAAAATAATACGTTCAAACGGCCATCCTCTATTTTATACAGTCCTGTCACAAAAGCATAAGTAAATGAAAAAGACTTTCACCACAATAAAAGAAGCCATGCAATACGCAGGAATAATAGCCCTCTCATGCGTCTCGGCACTATGGTTGTACGTAAGAGGCAAAAGCCGAAATAAAGGCTGAACGGCTCATCCTACTTACCAACCCACTCAGTCTTTACTGAATATATAAATTCAAGCGGGCCGGTTCTTCTTTGTCTGATACCTTAAGCGTATTTCCGAAACGCATATACGTCTTGGAAATACGCTTAAGACATGGCAAAAAAATCAAAACAGTTTCTTAGAATTTCTCCCTCAGGTCTCCCTGGCACGGATCCTGCCCTACGTCACACCATTTCGGGTCAATGCACGCAGGCTTGCCCTGCATTGAGCGCAGCTTGTTCTGCAAGGCCCACTTGGCCGGATACTTTACATACTTGTGCATCACGGGGCTGGCCGTACCCACCATCCAGCAGTTCTTCGGGCACTTGCGCACCTTTTGGCGAACCTTCTGCGCCTGCTCGCTCTCCCATATTTCCATGAAAGGGGCGTCGTGGATGTTGCCCATGCTCTCCTTCCAATACTTCTCCTCCAAGCCGTTGCAGGGCATAACCTCGCCCCACGGGTCGATGAAGTAGTTCACCATGCCGGCCTCGCACGGCAGCATGCGCCGTCCGCCCTCGATGTAGTTGATAAGCCCCATATTGAACCACGCGCGGAACCAGCTCTTCGGGTGCTTCTCTTTCAGCTGCCACTCTATCAGCTGCTTGAAGTTTTCCGTCACCTCGTTCTTATTCGTTATTACGTTGTCGCTCTTGTGGAAGTAATACGAATTATGGAAGGCCGCAGTGGCAAATTCCATACCCAACGACAAGGACAACTGGTAGAGCGAGAGCATGTCCTTAGAGTTATGGTTCGACACGGTGCAGCCGAAGCCGATGTCCTTCAGGCCCATGTGCTTAAGCGTGAGCAGCGTGCGCAGTCCCTTGTCGAAGCCGCCGGCGTGGCCGCGCAGCTCGTCGTTCTTCTGGCTGAGGCCCTCGATGGATATGCGTATTCCGATGTTCGGGAACTTCTTCGCAAGGGCTACCACCCTGTCCTCAAACCATCCCGAAGTGGATATCACGATTCGCGGCGTGTGTCTGTAACACTCCTCGACAATCTCGTCCAAGTCTTCGCGGATGAACGGCTCGCCGCCCGTCAGGTTGATGAACTTCAGCTGCGGCAGCGTCCGTAGGTCAGAGGCCTTAATTTCCTCTTTCTTATTTGTCGGGTTCTGCCAGATGTTACACATTTGGCAACGCATCGGACAACGATACGTCAAGATGATGCTTGCGTCGGTAGGACGCGGAATTCTACTGTTTGCCATTATTTTAATTTGATGTTTATATAATCAACTTTATGCAACTACCAGCATTGGGTAAAATGCTGACATTCATATTATAAAAAAACGTAGCTCGTTTAAACTTTTTCCGTCCTCGATTTTATGAATTATCTTTGAGGCTGTCCACATGCCGGAACAAGGAAACATAGCCTTCTACGTTACGAACGACGGCATGGAAAAAGAAAAAAAAGAAGTTCAATGAAAAGAGAAAAAACTCACTATTGGAAAAAGCTTAAATGAGTTCATAATATATTGCATTGCGAAACATTGCCTTTCGCTACGCAAAACACGGCATACCGCACCATGAAAGACGGTAAACCGAAAAACAAGACGCTAATACGGTCACAACCGTCGGCAACACATTAACCGTCAATACGTTTAGCCTTGTTATGACATTGTGACGTTATTCGTGCACAAAACCATACACTTTCATTATCTCCTCATAATACTTGCCGGCGTTATACCGCTCCATCGCCTTGCGGGCAATATCCCCATAATCAAACGAAGAGCGGTACATCCCGGCAATCTTCTCCTCCAAGTCGTCAACGTCGCCGCTCTTGAATGTCATACCGTTCACGCCCTCATCAATAAGCTCAGGTATTCCGCCTATGCGCGCGCCGAGAACGGGAGTGCCAAGACACTGGGCCTCGATTACCGATAACGGATTGTTCTCATACCATTCAGACGGTATCACCGAGAACCTCGCCCTGCCTACCAGCTGCTTTATCTCGTCCCACTGCTTGAACCCCACGAACTCTACATTCCCTTTTAATTCTTCACTCTTAGCTTTTAACTCTTCCGTTAACGGCCCTCCGCCTATCACCTTCAACCGATAAGGCAACCGCGAAGCCGCCTCGACCAACGTGCCTACTCCCTTTTCGTGCGACAGACGCCCTATGAAGCAATAATAATCATCCTTGGCATAATCGTCCTTACGGCATTTGTCTACGTCGATGAAATTACACAGCACCTTAAGTTTCTTCTCGTCGAAACCGCCCTGCGCCATCTTCTCCGCCATGAAACGGCTCGGACATACGAACATGTCGGTGCAAGCCTCAAGCCTCGCCCTGTTCCATTTCAAGGCTTCCTTATAGCCTATCCACGAAGCCAGCCTCGACCCTTTCATGCAGCGGTTGGCAAGGCACGGCCCCTTGTCGCCCGTGAAGCACAGTTCGCAAACCTCACGTCCGTCGCGCAGGCAGTCGTACCTCGGACAGAGCAGTTTATAGTCGTGCAGCGTCCAAACCACCCTTACGCCGCGCCTGTAGGCCAATTCAGCCATGACCGGCGACAGTTGGGTGTGTATGTTGTTAAGATGCACTACGTCTGGCTTGAAGTCGTCCAACAGCCTGTTGAACTTCTTTCTCACTTCGCTTGAGCCGAACGGTCTTGTCAACGCCATCAGCTTGCCCATCTCCTGTGGGAAATACGTCTTCCACGGCGTGTCAAGGTTCTCGGGATAATCCATCGCGAATACGGCCACGTCGTGTCCGTTGGTTTTTAACAGCTGCTCAAGGTTGAGCATATAAATACAGTCACCGCCGCGGCGGTAATAGAATTTGTTTGAAAGTAATATGCGCATGATTAAAAAGTCAGATATGTCCGTGAAATCTCACGGAAGAAATACATATAAAGTTATGTAAGCATACGATTTTTACGTACTTTCCCTATTGCACGCATGAAAGAAAATCAGATGCTTAAACCCAAATCGGTCATCAGACTTCAGCCTGTTAGTCTGCTTATACGTTAGTGTCGAAAAGGCTGGCAAGATGCCGACGAAAACGCATAAGCAGACCGAAAGGTATAAAAAAATACGGATTAATACAAGTATATACGTTCTGATGACCGATTGGGGCTAAATTTAGATTACAGCAAGATATTGTTGCCGTAAAACACGGCTCTTATAAATTGTCTATCTCCTCTCTTGTAAGCCCGGTGGCCTGCACTATTATGTCGGTTGCAACGCCGAGATGCTTCAGGTTGCGCGCATTCTTCATGCGTTCCTCCTGTTGACCTTCTGCACGACCTTCTGCACGACCCTCTGCACGACCCTCTGCACGACCCTCTGCACGACCCTCTGCAAGTCCCTCTGCAAGTCCTTCAGCACGTCCCTTTTCCATGGCGTCCCGGCGCGAGCTGCTGATTTGCATCTTTGCCGTGCTCACCATGTCCCAGAACCGGTCGTAGCCCAGAAGCTGGGCCTCGCTGAAAGCCGAT
>CALUIJ010000097.1 GCA_944320675.1 uncultured Prevotella sp. | reverse complement strand
GGCGGTAACCTATATAGAGGAACAAGCATAGGACGGTTACACGCCTTTTTCATTTAACATCTTAAACTAACACGACAATGAGAAGAATACTATTTACAAGCCTTATGTTAGCCGCATGCGCAGGAGCGGCGGCGCAGAACGTAGGAGAGGATGAGGCAATAATAGACCCAAAACGGTCAGAATTAACGCCAATTCCATCAGAGTATACAAAGGAGGGGAAAGTCCTTCTAGTAAACAAAGTTGTCACTAATTATGATACTTATAGTAGCATATTCAAAATCTACAATGACAACCTTGAGCACATCAATGAGTTCAAGCCGGAATTAGCGGAAGAAAGAAGATACACCATCGTAAAAGAACGCGAAGCTGAAGTACACGAATTAGGTTACGTCACATATACAGGTGATTGGACTGAAGAAAGGACAAGCGATCATACTTCACATTGCTCTATGAGTACATATATTACCGACTTCGATGGCACATGGGAGTATGCTAATATACAGTTGACACAAACGCTTTTCAACGATGATGATGAATACGAATACATAATTCCGGAAACGTCGATAATACGAGATCGACAGATTGAGGAAGACCGCGACGGAGACGGAGAAATAGACCGCATTACAGAAGATTATGATACTCATTACACCGGATTCAGTATAAAGTCGAGTAACGGACAAATCATGCAAACTATCAATATAGAAAATGGATATTATGTAGACAATGCACTTCAGTTACTTCAGATCAACGAAAAAACATATTTAAAAGCCTATGTGTATCCCCTTGAAGAACAATATGGAAGCTACTATATTTACTACCCTATCAAGCCCAACTCCACCGGCATCAACCCTCTTGGCGCACCCATGAAGATGAAAGTAAGCCCGCGCATGGCCGACCGTTCGGAGAGCTTCACCGTGGAGCTTGACGGCGACAGCAGCGCAGAGCGCGAAGTAGTGGTTGTCAATTCAGCCGGACAGACCGTATGGAAGCGGAAAGTGCCGGCAGGACAGCGCACGGTGACCATCGGCGCAGCAAGGCTCGGAAAGGGCGTTAACGTTGTGCGCGTGAACGGCGGCAAAGGGGCGGAAAGCTGCAAGGTTATAGTGAAATAACCGGCACGACAAAAACTATAAAACCGCTTGCGCCGATGCCAAAACGCACCGGCGCAAGCGTAAATAACCGAAAAGACTCTTATACAAACACATAAAAACACAACGACTATGAAGAAAATACTATTCACCGGACTAATGCTCGCAGCATGCGGCATGGGCGCAAACGCACAGAACGTGCAAGAGGACAGGGCGATAATCACAGAGGACTTTGTATCCACAACCAGCTTACCAATACCTCCTGAATATACGAAAGAGGGGGAAAGCCTGTTGGCGGTATTATATGGCTACGACAGTGATTATCCTGAAAAACTAAGAATATACAATGACAATTTGGAGCAAATCTACGAATTTACACCTGAACAAGCAGCAATAACTAATTATAGAATCACAAGGGAACGCGAACCTGAAGTACATGAAGCAGGATATGTAACCTACACAGGTGACTGGATAGAGGAAAAAGAGGAAGATCCAACCTACTACAGTATGGAAATTCTTGTGATAAACGATCATAACGGCACTTGGGATGGTAATAGTTCCATTGTCACACAAACCCTTTTCAACGACGACGAAGCATACGAATACGTCATTCCAATAATCGCTTATACAAGAAATTCACGTGTAGAGAACGACCGCGACGGAGACGGGGAGATAGATTATATCCAAGAAGTATACAGGCATGCAAATGTAGGCTTCAACATTAAGTCAAGCAATGGGCAAACCCTGCAGAGTATAAAATTAGAGAGCGGACATGAATATGATGATATCGAATTGATAAAGTTCAACAAAAAGACTTACTTATGCCTACTTGCATATCCATCGGAAGGTGATGGCGACAGATATAGCATCTACTACCCCATCAAGCCCAACTCTACCGGCATCAACCCGCTCGGCGCACCCGTGAGGATGAAAGTAAGCCCGCGCATGGCCGACCGCTCGGAGAGCTTCACCGTGGAGCTTGACGGCGAAAGCAGTGCAGAGCGCGAAGTCGTGGTAGTGAACTCGGCAGGCCAAACGGTATGGAAGCAGAAAGTGCCGGCAGGACAGCGCACGGTAAGCATCGGAGCGGCAAGGCTCGGCAAGGGCGTCAACGTAGTACGAGTGAACGGCGGCAAAGGGGCGGAAAGCTGCAAGGTGATAGTGAAATAACCGCCACGGCAGAAAAACCTAAAACAGCTTGCGCCGATGCCAAAACGCACCGGCGCAAGCATAAACAACACGAAAAAACTCTTATACAAACACATAAAAACACAACGACTATGAAAAGAATACTATTTACCGGCCTGATGCTCGCAGCATGCGCAGGAGCGGCGGCGCAGAACGTTGTTGAAGAACCTACGGCGACTATCAATTATGAAGCATTCTATGGTAACTATGTCACAATTCCGACGGAATTCACAAAAGATGGGAATGGGGTTTTTGCCTTAAGCAATACAAGCCTTTATGATGGTTCTATTAACTATTTCGATATTTACAATGATGAATTTGAACAGATTGCAACTGTTAACATAGAGAGGGAAAGCTATCGGGAATATTCTATAATAAAGGAACGTGGAAGCTATACAGACCCATTTGGCGGAATAATTTATAACGGAACGTGGAGCGAAAGGAGGGAATATGAAGATGAACAAATGACCTACATAGAAGACTTGTATACTAAAACGAACAATTTGTTTGGAAGTAACACCGACGATATATACATAACGCAGACTCTCTTCAATGATGACGAGGATTATGAATATATCATGCCGATAGTGAAAGTACACAAGGCTGATACACGTGAAGAAGACCGTGACGGAAACGGTGAAGTTGACCTAATAACAGAACGATACAGAGGTTATAACGTAGGTTTCAGTATTAAATCAAGTAACGGCAAAACACTGCAGACCATCAACATGGAAAACGACCGTTACTATTACATGATATACCTCTTCATATTCAACGATAACAAATATTTAGGCGTTGAAGCCTGTGACATTAACGGCAAAGATGACGACGAACTGGTTGTTTACCCGATAAAGCAGAACGCCACAGGCATCAACCCGCTCGGCGCACCCGTGAAGATGAAAGTCAGCCCGCGCATGGCCGACCGCTCGGAGAGCTTCACCGTGGAGCTTGACGGCGAAAGCAGTGCAGAGCGCGAAGTAGTGGTTGTCAACTCGGCAGGACAGACCGTATGGAAGCGGAAAGTGCCGGCAGGACAGCGCACGGTGACCATCGGCGCGACAAGGCTCGGAAAGGGCGTAAATGTAGTACGAGTGAACGGCGGCAAAGGGGCGGAAAGCTGCAAGGTGATAGTGAAATAACCACTGCGGCGCAAGAAGAACACAAGACAAGCAAATATTCATATTGGAAACTCATAAGGCCGGTTGCATATCGTCATCGTGCGGCGATATGCAACCGGCTTACCCACTCATAAGAACGGCAGCCTTTTAACGGAAAAGCTTCGACCTTCTATTTCAAATTCAAATAATATCTAATACATCTTTTGCTTTTAATGAGAAAATTTACTATCTTTGCAACATTCAGAAACTAATATGTATCTAAGATATAACTAACACGACCGAAAAAAGACGCAAAAAACATCCACCTAAAGCAAATCATCTATAACAAGAGAAGACTATTATTATCTCTAAATCGGCAAAATCCGCACACGGACTACACCTATTATATTAATTAACCTATAAACAAGAACCTCATGAAAACAAAAATCCTTATCACAATGGCTTTAGCCGCATGTTGCGCCAGCGCAAAAGCGCAAGTCGTCAACGACGGAAACGCCACTAAGTTCGACAATCTGTCTGGCTACGACATTATTCCCTCAAAATTCACTAAAGACGGCAAGAGCCTCTTTGTCGTGTCAAGAGCAAACAACGACAACTTTTGGGAAATATATGACAACGACCTGAAAGAAATAGCGAGCATCGGGACGGAAGGCGTGACTTTCACAAATTATAAGATAATCAAAAGGCGCGACCCTTCGGGTGAATGGACGGAAGAAAGGGACGACACCGAAAACTACGTGGGAATATCATCACTCGTTTACATGGACAATAGCTTTGAAGCATTCTTCGGAGCTCCGGTGTTCAGACTGACACAAACACTTTTCAACGACGACGACAACTATGAATACATAACGCCCACGTTTGGCTACGTACAACGGGACGAATGGGACAGTTACCAAGACGACCGTGACGGCGACGGAGAAATAGATTTTATCTGCGACTACTACAAATCACACATGTCCGGATTTAAAATAAAGTCGAGCGACGGCAGCACATTACAAACTGTTGACCTTAACGGATATATCATTGACTTTAGTTATGACTTTGTACTGGTAAACATGGACGAAAAACTATACCTTGGAATGTTTGACGTCTACTCTTATGACAGTGAAGAAACCTTCAGTATTTTTTTCCCTATAAACAAGACCGGCACAGGCATCAACCCGCTCGGCGCACCCGTGAAGATGAAAGTCAGCCCGCGCATGGCCGACCGCTCACAGAGCTTCACCGTAGAGCTTGACGGCGAGAGCAACGCAGAGCGCGAAGTAATCGTCGTAAACTCGGCCGGCCAAACGGTATGGAAGCAGAAAGTTCCGGCAGGACAGCGCACGGTGACCATCGGCGCGGCAAGGCTCGGCAAGGGCGTTAACGTAGTAAGAGTGAACGGCGGCAAAGGAGCGGAAAGCTGCAAGGTGATAGTAAAATAAAAACAACAAGGACGAATAGAAACTTCAGGTGAACTCAATAAAAAACGATGCATCACATAAGCGGTGATGCATCGTTTTTTATTTCGACATAAGCTGATAAGAGGCTTACTGCAACACGCTAAGAGCTTGTGTAGCCGTAGGATTCTGAGGATCGATGGCGGCCACTTTCTCGTAATATGTCTTTGCCGTAGCGTTATCCTCTTTTACGATGTAATAATAACCGAGGTAGAGGTAAGGCTCGATGAGCAGCTTCGGATTGTCGGCGTGCTCGGTCTGGGCTATCTGTGCGTACTCCTCATAATAAGGTTTGGCAAGTCCCTGTGTGCTCTCGGGGTCGAGCTGCGAGTTGATGCGGGCGCGCATCATGGTAGCGTAAAGCTTGTTGCTCGGCGACTCCGTAGCTATACGGCCGTATATCTCGTCAGCCTTCTTGAAAGCGTTGATTTTGTCGTTGTTAAGAGAATCGATGCCTGCAGCCTGCTGCATGTAAAGCTGTGCAAGGCCGTCAAGGTCGGGCACTGAGGGCTTCTCTATCTTGCTCAGGTACTCGTCATAGTAGGCAAGACCGTTGGTGAAGTCTTTCTTTGCGATATAAGCGTCAGAAAGCTGCTTGCGCACGTCGTTAAGCTCGGCGTTCATGTCCAAGGCCTTCTTAAACTCCTCGATTGCACGGTCGTAAGCGCTGTCGCCCATCAAGGCGTAGCCGTAATACTGATAGTCGCGGGCTGAAATCTTTGCGCTGTCAGACTTGTTGAAAAGCGCGTCGGCATACTTCAATGCGTTCTTGTAGTCCTTAAGGTCGGTGTAGTTGTAGAACGTGATACGGTTCATTGCCGCGTTGCGGGGATTCTTGTTGGCACCGAACAACGACACCTCAAGACTCTTCTGCGAATTGGCAAGAAGCAGCTCGGCTGTCGCGTACTCCGTAAGGTAATTGTCCTTAAGCTGGTTCAAGTCTACCTTTGCGTAATACTCTACGGCCTTGTCAAGCTTGTTGGCGCCGTAATAGAAGTGGGCAGCCTCGGCATCGACGGGATAAGAGGGGTCTACCTTACGCAATTCCTCAAGTTTTGCGACAGCTCCTTCCGGATCCACCTTACGGTAAACCGACGCATACTTGATATAGCCTGTAGGATTGGTCGGGTCGAAGTGTATTGCCTGGTTGTAGAAGCTGGCAGCACCGCCGCCCTCGTTGCTCGATACGGCTGCAAGGTCGCCCAAGAGGATTGAGGCAAGAGCCTTGCCCTTCTCGTCCTTTCCGCGCTCGATGGCCATGTTGGCATACTCACGTGCGGAAGCAGTGTCCTTTATCTCAAAAAAGGCACGACCCAAACCCGACAAAGCCTCGGCGTTCTTCTTATACTCCTTGACAAAATCCTTTACCTGGTCCTCATAGGCGGCAGGGTTGGACTTGTTGTCAACAATAACTTTAGTAATGGCTTCAACTTGTGATTTAACATCCTGAGCCATTGATGGAGCTGATACGACTGATATCAAAGCTCCGGCCAATAAATATTTAATTGCTCTCATAAGTCAATATATTAAAAAACAATCGTTAAATCCTTAAAAACACTTCACGTTCCAAATGCTGACGCGCAAAATCACTCGTCGTTTACATGTACCTGTCTTACGGTTATATCACCCCTCATCGGCAGCAAGCCTGACTTGAATATGATGAGCTGCCCCTTGGGTTGCTCGATAAAATGGGCAAATCCCCATGGCAGACCGTGGATAGGATCGTTCAACAACGCATATATCGTTCTTACCAACGGATAACGTCCGTCAAGCAAGTATGCCTGGTAAGGTTTCCAGCTGTTCTTATAAGTAGCCGGGTCAAACCTACTTACAGACATAACGGTTATGTTCTTCTTGAATGTGGTGTTGGTAGTGTCACGCTTGTCGTTCAGCCAATTGGAGCCGATTATGCCGATAGCGTTAGGCGTTTTCTCAACATAGTCGATCACTTCCTTGCTTGTATTAGCGGCAACGATGTTCGGACTGTTTATCGGCTTTCCGTCAAGCAACGAGTCAACGCAGAAATGCACCGTGCTCGACTTTTTGTTGTCAAAAACCACAAGAATGTCACCACGCTTCGACCCGGGAACAATATCGCCCCAAGTCTTTGCCTGCCCGCTAAGCACACGCTTGATATTCTTTATGGAAATACACGAATCGGTGTTCTCCTTATTTATTATTAGCGACAGCCCGTCATAAGCCAAGGGTATGGCCACAGGCAAATAATTACGGGCCTTTAGGTTTTCAAATTCTTGTTTCGTGAAATTTCTCGAAGTAATGGCCAACTGTATGCTGTCAGTCATGAGCATGTTGACCGCATCAAGCTCGTTAGTATAAATCGGCGTCAAATGAGCCTCACGATAAATACTCTCAAACACTTGTATCTGCTCGTCGATGATAGGGCTAAAACTTTCGTCAGAAGCGAAAGAAATCGCTCCTGACGAATAAGTATCAGTCCTACCACTCTTCGGTTTGTCCACGCATGCGTAAACAAGCCCCAAGAGTAGTGTTAATCCTACTAATGTGTAGAATGGTCCTTTTTTCATTTTGCTTATTTTACTGCAATCTGAATGTTACAGGCAATGTGTAACGCACGTTAACCGTGGTACCGTTCTGCTTACCGGGCGTCCAGTTAGGCATGCTGCTTACTACGCGGACGGCCTCCTTGTCCAACGACGGGTCAACGCCACGGACAACGGTAACGCCGGAAATAGAACCGGTCTTGCTAACGACGAACTGCACGATGACACGTCCCTCAATACCGTTCTCAGCCGCAATGACAGGATACTTGATATTATCCCTCAACCACTGCATCAACGCACCCTGGCCACCGGGGAACGAAGGCTGCTCCTCAACTACGTCGAAGACCTTGTTCTCTTCCTCCTTCGGAGGTTCGGGCTGTGCGATTTCTTCCTTGGCTTTGAGGACTTCGCCGCCGATTTCATCATTACCTACAACATTGAACGCACCAATCGTCGTCTTAGTCTTCTGAAGTTCGTCCTGATTCTTCATTTCTTCCTCAGGCTTCACGTCCTCGTCCTTCTTTATGACAGGTGCGGTAAACTTAATGGAGCTCTTCACTTTCTCCACCGGCTTAGGCTGCTCAATCTTAACGGGAGCCTTCTTCTCAACCTTCGGCTGTTTCTTCGTCTGGATTGAAGACAGCTCGACGGCGGTTGTAACGGCAACCCTCTGATTAGCCTGGATTACATTCTTGATCGCAATGGCAGAGAATATGACAACAGCAGCAATAAGCACTATCAGGAGCGACCAGAGGTTGCGCTTGCCAGTACTCTTACGAAGCCTATAGGCTCCATAGGCCTGGTTCCTGCCCTCGAAAACAAGGTCACACCATGCACCAGATATTAAATCTACTTTTGACATTGTCTTTCAATTTTTAATGTGATTCACCAACTACTTCCCCTTAATTCACGCGAACGCCTTTCTTGCTAAGGAGCTGCTTGTCCTCAGGAGAAATATTGTCGATGACATACTTACCAATACTGCAAATCTGCATCTCGTCCAGAGCGTCAACCAAATTCTTGTAAGAAGCATCGTCAGTTGCCTTGATGATGATCGTCAAAGTCGGGATTTTTTCTCCGCCTACCTGGCCATCCTTCAACTTATCGAGCTCCTTGTTATAAATAGAATCGGGATACTTAGCAGGATCTTTCAGCTTCTTAGCGTCAAGTTCCATCTTAGCCTTCATAATCGCTGCGACAGGAACAGTACCGTCTTCCGTAACGTGGTTGATGAGCACGCTGCGGATACCATCCTTGCCCCAAGTGGTCTCCTTCATGCAAGAAGGATCCTCGTAATTGGGAAGACCGGCAATGTAAAATATCTTATCATTGCCTGCAACATAGATGGTGATGGTCTGTGAAGCCTTCGTAGCCGTCTTGTCTTGCTCTTGTACATTCTGATCGTTACTAGGCATCGTCAGAAGCATTGCCTGCGGCTTGCTCAAGGACGTACAAAGCATGAAGAACGTGATAAGAAGCATCATCATGTCCACCATCGGGGTGAAGTCCACGCGAAGGTCGACTTTCTTCTGTCTACTTGTATTCTTTTTTGCCATTGTTTAGTCCTCCACTTTTTTATAAGAAGTGATAAGCTCGTAACGGTTCTGATTCATGTCCTGAAGCTCCGACATTACTTTCTTAATAACCCTGTAAGGGGTCTTCTCGTCAGCCTTGATGGCCAACTTCATGTCAGGATTGGCGTCAGTGACAGTCTGTACCCAAAGCTGGAACTCACTCATACCGCCGTCGATACTGTCAGTAGGAACACCTTTGTCCTGCTGGAACGCATTCATCTGGGAAGACTCCTGGTTGAGGAACGTTCCCATTTCGTCCATCGACACACCGATATTCGTAGCGCTACGCACATTCTTCATTTGCGTCCCGTTCAGCGATATTCCGAACTGGCCTGCCATGGTGCTAAGAGCAGTCTCCATGTCACCCGGCTTGTCCCAGCCCAAGAACACCTTGCCCTTATTGTCGATAAGGATCGTCAGGACATTCTTGTCAGTAACCTTGATCTCCGACACGGAGCCAGGCGTAACGACTTTCACCGCCTCATTCTTCACGAATGTCGATGTCAACATGAAGAACGTAAGCAGCAAGACCATCACGTCGCTCATAGGCGTCATGTCGATCCAGGTACTTTGTTTCTTAATTTTTACTTTACCCATAGTAATAACAATTTAAAGGGTTAGTAAAATTAAGCTTCTTCCGTGTGATTGGCTTCGTATGTCTGAGCTATAGTATAACCAACCTCATCAAGTGCGTATGTCAGCTTGTCGATCTTGTTTGTGAACGTGTTATATGCGATAACAGAGCACCAAGAAGTCAAGATACCGAATGCGGTGTTAATCAACGCCTCAGAAATACCAGTAGACAGGGCGAGAGAGTCACCGCCGCCACCGGCAGCCAAAGCCTGGAATGAACGGATCATACCGATAACGGTTCCGAGAAGACCGGTAAGGGTACCAAGCGTAACGATAGTTGCAAGGATCGGAAGGTTCATCTGCAGGGTAGGCATTTCAAGCTGTGTAGCCTCCTCGTGGGCCTGCTGTATCTTAGCCACCTTCTGGGCTTTCTTCAAGCCGTGCGCATTTTCCATTTCCTTGTAAGCGCGGATAGAAGCAGATACGACGTTTGCGACAGAACCTCTCTGCTTGTCGCAAATGCTCTGTGCTGCTGCGAAGTCGCCCTTGTTGACGGCAGCCTTGATGTTGGCTACGAACTTAGCCAAAGAGCCTTTGCCGAAAGCGGTGCGGAGAGCGAGCCAACGCTCGATGCTCAATGCGATAACGGTAAGCAAGAGAGTCTGGATGATAGGCACGATGATACCGCCCTTGTAGATTGTACCGAGAAGGTTGGTCGGGTGACCTGCGGGGTCGTTGCCTGCGAAGTTAGAAGGATTGCCGAGCAGGAAGTTGTATATGCAAATCGCAATGATAAGACATACAACGATAACCCAAATCGCTGCTCTGATTCCCTGGAAGCCCTGATTTTTCTGAGGGCTTGCTGCTTTTTGTGTAGTTGCCATAATTTTAATTTAAATTTGTTAGTTAGTTAATTATTAAGTTATAAAGTTTCGATTTAATGTTAATAAGCACGTTGTTTGCTTTGTAAAAAGGCCGCTTACTCATAAACAAGCACACAAAGATAACAATTAATAGGTAATAAAAGCACTAATCCCAGAGTTTTTAACAATGTTTTTGACTTTTATCAATATCTTTCAGTTATCCATCCGTGCGCCCCATAAGCCCTATCGGCTCATTTCAGCTTAGCCACGGCCTCTTTTATCCTCGACATCGCCTCGCGTATGTTTTCGTCGCTTGTGGCGTAACTCATACGGAAGCAGTCGGGATCGCCGAAGGCGTCTCCGGCCACCGTGGCGACATGGCCGACTTCCAACAAATACAACGCAAAGTCAGTCGAATTGTTTATAGTGCGCTCTCCGTCGGTCTTACCGAAGAAGTTGCTGCACTTGGGGAACAGATAGAACGCCCCTTCGGGCACGTTCACCTCTAATCCGGGAATGTCCTTGGCAAGGCTTACTATCAAGTCGCGTCGGCGTTCAAACGCCCGGCGCATCTGCTCAACGCAGTCCTGCGAGGCGTTGTAGGCCTCGACGGCCGCCTTTTGGCTGACTGAGCAGGGGCCGCTCGTATATTGGCCTTGCAGCTTGTTGCATCCTTTCACGATCCATTCAGGAGCGGCTATATAGCCTATGCGCCAACCGGTCATGGCATAGGCTTTCGACACGCCGTTGACAACGATGGTGCGCTCCTTCATGCCCGCAACCTGGGCTACGCTGTGGTGCTTGCCTATATAATTAATGTGTTCGTATATTTCGTCGGCCAACACATACAGACCGTCGTGGCGCTTGACGACCTCGGCCAAGCCTTCGAGCTCCTCCATTGAATACACGCTGCCCGTAGGGTTGCTCGGCGAGCAGATTATCAGCAGCCTCGTCTTCGGTGTTATGGCCGCCTCGAGCTGCTCGGGAGTCATCTTAAAGTTCTGCTCGAATCCGGCTTCCACTATCACGGGCACGCCTCCGGCAAGCTTGACCATCTGCGGATAGCTGACCCAATAAGGCGCGGGAATTATAACTTCCTCGCCGTCGTTCACCAAGGCCATAACCGTATTGCATACGCTCTGCTTGGCACCGTTGGACACCAATATTTCATTTGTGCCGTAATCAAGCCCGTTCTCGCGCTTAAGTTTGGCGGAGATGGCTTCGCGCAGATCCATGTAGCCGGGAACCGGAGAATACCTTGAGAAGTTGTCGTCAATGGCTTTCTTGGCGGCATCCTTGATGTGGTCCGGAGTATTGAAGTCGGGTTCGCCGACGCTCATATTGATGACATCAATGCCCTGCGCTTTCATCTCGCTGCTTTTCTGCGACATCGCAAGCGTGGCTGACGGGGCTAAACGGTTAAGTCGGTCTGATAGCTGTGCCATAATATTATGTTTTTATTTCTGCAAAATTAGTTATTTTATTCGTTTCAGGAAAATAAAAGGAATGATATTTTCATGTCAAAACATAAAAAATCATGTTTTTTAGACGAAGACTAACGCCGCTTCAGTCACAGGTGCAGAGTGTGCCCCATGCGGTCTTTCTTCGTCTTAAGGTACTTATAGTCATACTCGTTGGGAGTGACCTCGATGGGGACATTCTCTACGATCTCCAGGCCGTAGGCCTCCAGACCTACGCGCTTGGTAGGATTGTTGGTCATAAGCCTCATCTTGTGCACGCCGAGATGGCGCAGCATCTGCGCGCCGCAGCCATAATCGCGCTCGTCGGGCTTGAAGCCGAGATGCACGTTCGCGTCGACTGTATCGTAACCTTCCTCCTGCAGCTTATACGCCTCAATCTTGTTCATAAGGCCTATGCCGCGCCCTTCCTGCTGCATGTAGATAAGCACGCCCTTGCCCTCCTGCTCTATCATCTGCATGGCCTTGTGCAACTGCTGGCCGCAGTCGCAACGCTTGCTGCCGAAGATGTCGCCCGTGGCGCAAGAAGAATGCACGCGCACCAATATAGGCTCGTCCTCCTTCCATTCGCCCTTGATAAGAGCCATGTGTTCGAGGCCGCTGCTCGTCTGGCGGAACGGCACCAGCTTGAAATGCCCGTACTCGGTAGGCATGTCGACCGTCTGCCCTACGCTGATCAGCGACTCGCGCTGCAGGCGGTAAGCTATCATGTCCTTGATGCTTATCACCTTGAGGTCGTGCTTGGCCGCGAACTCCAGCAGCTGCGGCAGGCGCGCCATGGTGCCGTCGTCGTTCATTATCTCCATCAAGGCACCGGCGGGATACAGCCCGGTAAGCCTGCACAGGTCAATCGTGGCCTCGGTGTGCCCGCTGCGCCTCAGCACGCCGTTGTCTTGGGCGTAAAGCGGATTCACGTGGCCGGGCCGGCCGAACGTCTGAGGAGTCGAAGCCGGGTCGGCCAACGCCCTTATGGTCTCGGCGCGGTCGTGAGCCGACACGCCGGTCGAGCATCCGTCAAGCTTGTCTATCGTCACGGTGAACGGCGTGCCGAGCACCGACGTATTCTCTTCCACCTGCCGCGGAAGGTCAAGCTCGTCGCAACGGCTCAGCGTTATCGGGGCGCACAACACCCCGCGCGCATGCTTAAGCATGAAGTTCACCTTCTCGGCCGTTATCTTCTCGGCCGCGATGATAAGGTCGCCCTCGTTCTCGCGGTCCTCGTCGTCTACGACAATTACAAACTTTCCCTCCTTGAAGTCGGCCAAGGCCTCTTCAACCGTATTTATTTTCAATCTCTCCATAATTAAGTTGTAAAGTTCACCTTATTATATATACGCAACCTACTTGCCGCCGTTAATCTCGGCTATCCTCCTAATCACAGCGTCATTGGTTTCCCTCACCACCTTCAAGTCGCGCAACAGGCGCAGCCTGAAGCGCCACATCCTAAGGTACAGGAACAGGCCCACCGGCACGGCTACGGCCGCCGCCACGTTCATCCATTTGCGCTCAAAGGGGCGCGTATGCGACTTAACCGCCATGAAAGGATAATCGTTGAGACACCCGAGTATGATTTTGTCCTTCGTGTTCGACAGGTCCTCTATCACCGTTTCAAGGCGTTCGCTTATGTCCTCTATGACGTGGTCGGGGGTGTACTTGAAGAACACCTTCACCACGTTGGGGGCCAACAGCAGGTTGTGCTCATGCACGTACGCGTCTATTTCGCTGTTGAGCCGCGCCAGTTCCACGGCGTCTACGGCGTAGCCCGGGTCGTTGATTATGACGTCCTTGCGGTAAACGGCACGCTTAATGCGCAGGCCTAACAGCTTCATGAAGAAGTTGCGGTAGAAGTCAACGTTGAACACCACCGAGTCGTTATTGGCCTTGTAAGTGAAGAACACCGCCAGCGGCGTCAGGACGGCGAGCGCTATCGTCTTGCCGAACCATATCGTCCACATGCCGCCGCGGGCCATGCGGTAGCCCGAATTGTCGAAAATGAAGAACACTATGAACACCAGCACCGATATTATCACGGGCACGCCCAGTCCGCCCTTCCTTATTATGGCCCCGAGCGGCGCGCCTATGAAAAAGAACAGCAGGCACTGCAACGCCACCGAGAACTTGTTGATGGCCTCTATCTTGTGCTGCCTTATCAGCCGGTCGCCGTCGGCCGTCAGCATGCCCTTGAAGTCAAGGTCGGCCATCTCGCTCCTCACCCTGCCGAGGGCGCGATCTACGGCCGACAGTTTCCTGTCAGCCGTCAGGCGGCCGTATATCGAATCAAAACTGAACGTCCGCGTAGCGGCCATCTTCACGGCGCGCAGGGAGTCGGCCTTGCTTATCCCGGGAGAGGAGTAATACCTCATGCGCGCGTCATTGTAAAACACGCGCCCGACGCTGTCGTAAACATGGTTCAGCGAGTCGATGTCAAGACTTATCTGCCTTACGCTTTTGCCCTTGGCGTTGTTCGACAGGGCGCTTGCGTCGGCCACGTTGAAGTCGGAGTCGAAGTCGAGCAATATCTTCTTGTTGACGAACGTCTCCCTGCGGTAAGGCACGCCCGCGCCCCTCACCACCTGCTGCGACTTCATGTTCTCAAACCATTCGCCGCTGTAAAGCGTCAGCAGCAGGTGCTTCTTCTCGGCCGTTGACTGCAGCATGCCCGAGTCGGCCAATATAATCGCCGCGTCCTCGTAGCTGTCGGTCATCTTGTAAATCATAACGCCGTACAGCTTGCCCGTCTCCAGGTCCTTCTTCTGCACGTAGAGGTTGCATCCCGGTATGCCGTCGTAAAACACGCCCTCGGGTATTTCCAGCTCGGGGCTCTTCTGCTTCATCGACAGCAGCAGGCGCGAGAACGACATGTTTGCGTTAGGCCCGACCACGTTCTGGAAATAAAACGAGCCGAGCGAAATGATAAAAACAATCACTATCAGCGACCTGAACGCCTGCATCAGGGATATTCCGGCTGCCTTTATGGCCGTAAGCTCGCTGCTCTCGCCGAGATTGCCGAACGTTATCAACGACGACAGCAATATGGCCAGCGGCAGGGCCTGCGGCACAAGCATCAGGCTCATATACCAGAAGAACTGGGCCAGCACGTCCATCGACAGCCCCTTTCCTATCAACTCGTCGATGTACCTCCAAAGGAACTGCATCATCAAGATGAACTGACAGATAAAGAAAGTGCCGAGAAACAGCAGGCCGAACTGCTTGGCTATGAACTTGTCTAATTTCTTTATTCGAAGCATTATCGTTTGAATGGATTCGGGCGTTACCTTACCAGTTTGCAAAATTAGTACAAAATTATCAGAAAAACGACTTATTGTTTAAAATAATAAGGTAAAAAGGGGGCGGGCGGAAGTAAACGGCAATCACAGGCACGCGCAAGAATCTACTTTATGGGAAAAACAAAAAACGGAGGAGAATTTCGGACTTTCACAAGCCCTTGGCATTCTCCTCCTACCTGCATTTGACAACAAAGTACCGCTAAAAACATTAAACGGTACTCAACATAATGTGCTTGAAACCAACCAAAACACATTATACGACAATAGGGATTACACCCCTAAACCCAAACCGGCCATCATAACGCAGTGTATCCATTTTACGTCAGTATCATGCTCTTCGCCTTATTTTATGTTCGTGCCCGAGGGCTGAGTTTCCGTTTTGCCTTGACGCAGACAGCCACGCCTACGGCGGGAAAGGGAACTTAGCCCTCGGGCAGGAACGAAAAATAAGATTTAAGTTTAATGACCGATCGGGGTTAAAAACCGGTTGGCGCAACTATTTTCAGCCGCACGGCGATGATTACAGTTTCAAACGGTGTACTTTAAGCCTCCAAGACACGGCTTTCAGCCGTTTGAAAGACGGCCTTTCACGCTATAAGAGGATGCCTTTTGCAAACCCGTCGGAAGCAAGCGGAAACCGTAAGTAAAAGCCGTCGAAATGCAACAATCCGGAAGCGCGCGCCATAAAGAGGCACAAATAATGCCGCAAACGCGGTTTACGCCCAAACCGGAAACCACTGACAAGCTCAGCGTCCGGCATTCCTTACGAACTCGTCCAAGCGGCGCCGGTCCTCAGGATCCATGGGTTTGGTCAGCAGTTCCTTACCAGCGTCGTAACCTACCTCCACCACATTGCCCGGCTTCGGTATAAGATACACTATAAGGGCCTTGGCCTTGCGCTCTTTCAAGTCGCCTACGTAATTTATGCGTACTGAATCGCCCGGCATCACTGCGCCGTGGGTGAAGCGCGCCTTGCTTATGTCAAAGCTTATCGCATAGTCGCCGACGTGCGTAGTCATCGTGGTTGAGTCTGCCACCTGCTCCACCTTGGCCGTGCACACCTTTATCTCCTTGCGGCACGACTGCATGGCCAGCACGGCCACCAAGAGCAGAAGCGGAATAACAACATATTTCTTCATCTCACCATCAATAAAACTTTAAAACAGGAGGGGGACTTTAGGCGTTCCCCTCCTGTCCGATTAAGTTACAATATAAACAATCTTGCCAAATGCTTTATTCAGGCTTGCTTACGTTGACTTCAAGCTCGATTGTCTTCACAAGTCCGTAAACGTCCTTAACCTTGAACGTCAGCGTCTCCGGGTGGTCTGAATAAGGAGCCTGAGCCGGGTCGGTGGTGTTCTGCGTGAACCTGATTGTCAACGCAGGAATCTCAACTTGGCCGTTATTCACCACAGCCGTCTCGTAAATGTCCACGTCAAAGTAAGGATTAACACTGCCGTCGCTTGCTACGAGTTCTGCAGAACCTGCCACATAGCTGAGGTAATTCTTACCGGCATTGTCCAACAATCCGCCAAGCGTTCCGCCAAACGTAGTGTTATCACGCTCGTTGGTAACTTTTATGTTAGACAAGCTGAGATCCTGGTATCCTCCTGCAGACTTCCAAGTAAGAGTCCTCTTAGAAGCGCTGATGTTCCAACTATAACCCATGTCGTACATCCAAGTCGAGAGCTGGGCCTTAAGTTCTTTTTCATAAGGTATCTCGAGGTCGCCCCTCTTCCAAGTGCCGTTGCTCTGCTTTACAGCCGAAACGTCACGGTAGCGGTAGTAAACCTTCAGGTCGCGCACCTTGTCGTCGATTACGCTCTTGCTTGCCGTAAGGGTGTAAGTTCCGTTGTTATCGTCGCAAACAACATTGCCGACACCGCTGAACACGAACTTAATGTTCCTATTGTCAAGACCGTTGAATATGTCTGACAACAAAGCGCTGCCACTTGCTGCCGGACTTGCCACGCTCCAACCATTAGCAGGCTGCATGAACGGGCGTACGGTGTAATCGTTCCCGTAGTTCTGTCCGATCTTAATGCCGAAGTTTTCAGCCAAGAACTTGGTAGGCATTACCTTTGTCATGGTAGCCGTGATGGTCTTGGTGAGAACGTTCGTGGTGGTAGAGCCTGAACCTATCTGAGTGTACAGGTTGAGTTTCTGCGTATAAGTGCCGCCGTCCTCGAAGTTCCTTGCGTCAGGCATAGTGAACTTCACATACCTAATCTTGCTGTAATTGTTGTAATCGGTCGGGGCTATCACAGTTGACTTATCTTCAGCGTAATAAGTTACGTTGAACACATTCGAATAGTTGCCGACCTTTGCACCGCTTACGTTAGTCCAATTGTCAATGCGTGAACAGTTAATGAATGTTCCGGCCGGAACCTCTACGAAATCAGACGTAACCGTAGTTGCATTTGCAATAATGTCGGTGGCATCAATTGCTGCCGTAGCCACATTGTTGCCAACAGCTACATAGAAAGCTCGTCCGTCCGGATCAACCAACCTACCGTCGAGGTTGACTGCATAGAGGCGGAATCCGATTACGTCGCCCGAGACATTTCCGGCAAGGCTCTTGATGGTTATCTTGCCTTCGTTGCCCTTGAAGAGGGTTGCCTTCTGCTTAGAAGTTCCTACGCCTTCATACTGGTAAGACTCCCACTCGGTAAGTTCTTGTGATGCGGCAAACTTACTGTCAAGAGTGACATAGAATCCTGCAATCTTGTTGTTTACCTTTCCTGTGGACTTATCATAGTCAACCTTTATCTCGACGGCTTTGTTCAGGGTAGCCTGAAGAACCTCCTCATCCTGACGGTTGTCGAAACCGTTGCGTCCGCGGTCGGTCGAATTATCCTGCGTTGCCGAAGTTGCGGGTTTGGTATCGTCGTTCCATACCAATTCGGGGATGTTCGTGGTAGACGCTCCGCTCTCCTCTGACTTAGAATAACGGTTGTGCACTTCGCTCACGTATTTCCAAGTGCCGGCATTGTCCTTCATAGCAAAGCTGTTACCTGCTATCTTAGCCTCCTCTGCCGACAAGGTCATATCGTAGCTTGAAACCACGCGGCGCGCCTCGTCGTCAAGCATCTTGTTGTTTACGGCTACGGCGAAGAGCACTTGTTCATTATTATCGGCTACGACAGCATCTTGGAAATCATCCGGATCCGCACCGTCCTTAAACTTAAACGTAAGAGTCCAAAGGCCGTTACCTCCTGCAGCCCTCGTCAAGAGGTCGTTGTAAGGCTTCACGTCCGAGCACTCTACATAGTCAGTAAGCTCTACGCCCTGAGAATTGATGAGCGAGATATTCTCCTTAGTCAAAGTGGCGTTGGTAGGTGATACACGTACGACAACGCTTATCTCGTCCGTAGTGGTGTATCCTTCCTTGAACGTCAGCTTGCTGTCGGCAACATCATCCTTCGGGAACGTATTTTCCTTTTGCGTAACCTTGGTGAACTTGAAGCCGAGATCGTTTGCCGTCAGTCCGTCTGTATAGTAGAAAGAAACGCCGGTAACCATCGTTGAATACTCACCGATGATTGACTTCAAATCCTTGTCTATCGCGTCGAGTTTTTTCTGTATTTCCTCGACATCAGCCTCCAAGCCTGCAGCCTTGCCTCCGAGTACCCAATCTTCAACATTCTTGAGACGTAATTCGAGATTTTCAAGTTTGGTATCCTGATTCTTGATCTGCGTTTTTATGAGTTTTATTGATTCTGTAGCGGCATCAGCTAAGTCATAAGCATCTTCAGCCTTATTCTGTGCGGCTTCGGCAGCTTCTCGTGCGGCTTCGGCGGCTTCTGTTGCACGGTCCTCGGCTTCTTTAATAGCGTTGTTCAAGTCGCTCTTTGCGCTCTCAATGGAACTTTTCAGCCCGTCAATGGCGCTTTGCAACTCGTCTTTGGTTGCAGCAGCATCGAGCTTAGACGCAAGCTCCCCTATTTGTCCAAGGGCTTTCTCAACATCTTTTTTAGCTTCGTCGGCCGTTTCCTGTGCGGTTTTGGCGGCATCTGCGGCATCTGCGGCAGCTTGCTTAGCTTCATCTACCATACCTGCGACAGTTGCAGCGTCAGCCTTTGCGGCAAGAGCGTCAGTTAAGTTCTGTACAGCATCCGATTGAGCGTCAATAGCTGCATTAAGAGCACTAACCGCATCGTTCAGAGCCTCCTCTGCCCGTTGTACGGCGTTCTCCTCTGACTGTTCGATAAGTTTTTTTGCGTCTTCAAATGCCTTCTCGGCTGCTGCCTTAGCGTCTTCAGCCGTAGTCTTAGCCTCGTCGGCGGTAGCCTGGGCCTTGGTTACGGCCTCTTCGGCAGCCTTAACAGCAGCGTCAAGAGCGGCCTGCAGGTCGGCCAAAGCCTTGTCTGCGTCAGCCTTAGCCTGCTCGGCGAAAGCCTGAGCTGCGGCAGCGGCCTGCTGTGCGGCCTCAACCTCGGCTTTGGTGGCGCCGTTCTTCTCAAGTTCTTCAGCCTTTGCCTTAGCGGCGTCGGCCACCTGCTGTGCGCCCTCGGCCGTGTTAGCGGCGTTGGCGGCAGCCTGTTGTGCGGCCAAAGCCACTTCATTGGCGGCATTGGCCTTCTCAATTGCCTCGTTCTTGGCCTGCTCTATGGCCGAAGACATCTCGTTGATGCGGCTGTTCAGCTCGTCGGCCGTTGCCAAACCGTCGATCTGCGACTGCAGATTCTTGATGTCGTCGT
>CALUIJ010000096.1 GCA_944320675.1 uncultured Prevotella sp. | reverse complement strand
TAATCATCTGCACGCTGTGCGGCGTAGAGATGAAAATGACTGACTGACGGCCGATGAACTTCCACGAAGGAGAGATAATATGCCTTGACAAGCCTTACCGCATGTCAAGTTTCGGAGCGTTGGCCCGCGTGCGCTACCTCATTTCGCAGAAACTCGGCGTGAAGCGGATGAAGACCGGCCACGCCGGGACGCTCGACCCGCTGGCCACCGGAGTGCTCATCCTCTGCACGGGGCGGGCCACAAAGCGTATCGAGGAACTGCAGGCGCACACTAAGGAATATACGGCCACGCTGCAGCTCGGCGCCACCACCGCCAGCTACGACATGGAGCACCCCGTCGACGCGACGTATCCCACTGGGCATATCACGCTCCCACTGATAGAGGAGACGCTCAAGCGCTTCGTCGGCGAGATACGGCAGGTGCCCCCGGCCTACTCGGCCTGCAAGGTGAACGGCGACCGCGCCTACCACCTTATGCGCAAGGGCCGCGACGTGGAGCTTAAGCCCAAGACGCTGCACATCGACGAGATAGAGCTTACGTCGTTCTCGCCCGAACTGATGCAGATGTCCATCCGCGTAGTGTGCGGCAAGGGGACGTACATCCGCGCCTTGGCACGCGACATAGGAGAAGCCCTCGGCAGCGGAGCCTACCTTACCGCCCTGCGGCGCACGAGGGTGGGCGGCATAAGGGTGGAGGACTGCGTTACGCTCGACGGCTTCCCCCAATGGCTCGACAAACAGACAATAGAAGATATAATAACGGAGGAGAACAAAATATGAAACTGTCACAATTTAAGTTTAAGTTGCCTGAGGAGCAGATAGCCCTCAACCCGCCGTACCACCGCGACGAGTGCCGGCTGATGGTCGTACACCGTGTGTCACAGAAGATCGACATGTACAAGACGGACGACAAGGGAGAGCCTTTGAAAGACAAGGACGGCAACCCCGAGTATCTCGATTTCCGCAACGTGCTCGACTACTTCGACGAGGGCGACGCCTTCATCTTCAACGACACGAAGGTGTTCCCGGCGCGTCTTTACGGCACGAAGGAGAAGACCGACGCCAAGATAGAGGTGTTCCTCCTGCGCGAACTGAACGAGGAGATGCGCCTGTGGGACGTGCTCGTTGAGCCTGCCCGCAAGATACGCATAGGCAACAAGCTGTTTTTCGACGACAGCGGAACGATGGTGGCAGAGGTGATTGACAACACTACGAGCCGCGGACGCACGCTGCGCTTCCTCTACGACTGTCCGCACGACGAGTTCAAGCGCGACCTTTACGCCCTCGGCGAGGCTCCGCTTCCGCATTATATAGTCGACCGCCGTTCGGCCACTCCCGAGGATATGGACGACTTCCAGTGTATTTACGCCAAGAACGAAGGCGCCGTTACGGCTCCCGCCTCAGGTCTTCACTTCAGCCGCGAGCTGATGAAGCGCATGGAGATAAAGGGCATCGAGTTCGCCTTCATCACCCTCCATTGCGCCCTCGGCAACTTCCACGACATCGAGGTGGAGGACCTTACGAAGCACAAGATGGACTCCGAGCAGATGTTCATCGGCGCGGAAGCTTGCAAGACGGTCAACGAAGCCAAGCTGGCCGGCCACCATGTGTGCGCCGTGGGCACAAGCGTGATAAAGGCTACCGAGACCGCCGTTGGTACGGATAAGATGCTTAAGGAGTATGAGGGCTGGACCAACAAGTTCATATTCCCCCCGTATGAGTTCGGCGTGGCCGACTCGATGATAGCCAACTTCTACCATCCGCTGTCGCCGCTGCTCATGTCGACCGCAGCGTTCGGCGGCTACGAGCTTGTTATGGAGGCTTACGGCATGGCCGTGAAGAACGGTTACAAGTTCGGCTGCTACGGCGACGCGCTGCTTATAGTCAACGACTAAATGAATTAAGAATTAAGGGTTAAGAATTAAGAAAAATACTCTTGTCGCAATAAGGCATGTTTTCTTAACTCTTAATTCTTAACTCTTAATTATACGAAATGCACACCGTTTATCTTGGTTTAGGCTCCAATCTCGGCGACCGCCGCGGCAACATATCCGCCGCCGTAAGGCTTTTGGGCGAGCGGGTGGGGCGTGTAGTGCGCGTAAGCAGTATGTTTGAGACCGAGCCTTGGGGCTTCTCGTCGGCCAACATGTTCATCAACGCCGCCGTGTGTGTGGAGACTCCGCTCAGTCCACGCACCCTTCTTGAGGCGACGCAGGCCATAGAGCGCGACTTGGGGCGTACCGTGAAATCAACCGACGGGCAGTATCACGACCGCCTGATAGACATCGACATCCTGCTTTACGACGACCTTCACGTCGACGAGCCCGACCTGAAGATACCCCATCCGCTGATGCACGAGCGCGAGTTCGTCATGCGTCCGCTCGGCGAGATACTCGATTGAGAATCTTGATAAAACCTATATTATTATGGAAAACGACACAGAAAACAAAGGGGCATTGATCGATTGGGACGACGTTTCAAGTTTAGCGATTGGTTTTATCGGAGTGATTACCGTCGCGTTAAACCGTAAAGCTGACGCAGAGCCGTGGATGTTTGTCGCCGTAGGGCTTGTTATGATACTGCTTTGCGTGTTCGAGATAGCTTATTATAGGCGGCATACCGGCGGCAAACGCCGTAGAAGGAATATCGCAATCAATGTCGCCGGAATATTTCTCACGGTAGGATACATCCTTCGTTATGTGTTAGGTTGTTAGCCTGTTGTTTGTCGAACCTTGTACGACTGGATGCCATGTGCAAATTATTTGATAAGGAAAAAGTATTGGATTGGTTGCTCGTTTCGTCGTATATTCTCGTCGGATTGGAGTATTTCACTATACCGGCGTGGTTCGGCCAAGCGCCTTACTTGGCCTTGGCTGCCTTGACCGCGCTTGTCGGATTGCTCTGCGTGGCGTTGTCTTTAGCGTGCCGCGACCGCTTGAAAAGTCCCCGTTTCGTCTTGTCGGCCGTCCTTTTCGTCGGAGCGTTGCTGTTTTTGGCGTTGCCGTTCGCGTAGGCATACGTGCTTGTTGGGTCGATGCGGAGTATGGGGCGTATTCGGTTGATGCTCAGTTGCCGGTTTAACCAATCCTTATAAATACACGCCGGTTCGGTATAAGAAAATATAATCAATCTACCTCGTAAGAAGTCTGTGGCATACTGTCATTCCGGGCTTAGACCCGGAATCCAGTATAAAAAACGCTTTATTCGCAAAATGGTGTTTCCTGGATTCCGGGTCTAAGCCCGGAATGACAGTATGCCACAGACTTTTTACGGTTTTGAATGGATTCCTTTTCATTATACCGAACTGACGTTAAATACAAAAGCACCGAACCGGCATTGCCCGTTCGGTGCTTTAAGTTTTCTTTCAAGCTATTCTTCTTACGTTTTCGCTTAACGGCGCAGGCCGAGAGCCTTGATGATTGCACGGTAGCGGTTGATGTCGCGTTTGTACAGATAGTCCAAAAGGCGGCGGCGCTTGCCGACGAGGATTGTCAGCGAACGCTGTGTTACGTGGTCCTTGTGGTTCTTCTTGAGGTGCTCCGTCAAGTGGGCAATACGGTATGAGAACAATG
>CALUIJ010000095.1 GCA_944320675.1 uncultured Prevotella sp. | reverse complement strand
TCGGGCACCTCGAAGTAGAAGTAAGCCTCCATGCGGCGGCTGTGCACGTGGGCCGGCATGGTGTTCCATACGCTGCCGGGGGCAAGCTCGGTCATGCCCATCTGCAGCTGGCACGTGGGCAGCACCTGCGACACGAGCATCTTGTTGATGTCGCGCTCGTTGCTCATCTCGAGCGAACCCATGTGGGCAACCACGGCGTCGGCCTTGGTCACCTTCCTGCAGGGATACTCCTTGTGGGCCGTAACGCTGTTGAAATAGAACTTGGCAGGGTTGGCCGGATCCTTGCTGGCGAAGAACACGTCGCGGTCGCCGCGGCCTATGTAGAGGGCCTCCTTGTAGCCGAGGGTGAACGTCTCGCCGCCCACCTTGACGACGCCTTCGCCCAGGCCGACGTTGAATATGCCGACCTCGCGGCGCGTAGTGAAGTATTCGGCCTTGAGCGGGTCGATGGCTTCGAGCTTCAGCTCCTCGCCCACGGGCATCGCTCCGCCTACCACCATGCGGTCGTACATGGAGTAAACCATGTTAACTTCGTCGGCGGCGAACACCTTCTCGATAAGGAAGTCGCGGCGGATTCTCTTGGTGTCATAACTCTTCGCGTCCTCAGGATGCGCAGCGTAACGGATTTCGTAATTTGTTTTCATAATGTATTTTTATAATTATGTTTTTTGAAACAACGTAAGTCTGCATTTACAAAAATAATGCAAGCGGGCGCAAGCGCAAACTTGCCAGCAGATTGCCGAGCGCAGCTTATCTTCTGCAAAGATACTAAAAAAAACCGCATCTTCCGGCAAGAAAAATGCGATTATTATATGAATAATGCTTAAAAATGTTGTCCAAGGCGGATTCGAACCACCACAAACAGAACCAAAACCTGTTGTGCTACCATTACACCATTGGACAATCACGGGTGCAAAGGTAGTGGTTTTTTACGCCACTACCAAAAAAAACGGAGACTTTTTAGTCTTTTACGGTGAGCAGATAGTAATTTTTCTTGCCGCGCTGCACTATGAGATACTTCCCGTCGATCAGGTCGTCGGCGGTTATGGGGCGGTCAAACGCGGCGAGCTTCTCCTTGTTGAGCGACACGCCTCCGCCCTGGACGAGCTTGCGCATTTCGCCCTTGCTGGCGAAGACGGCGGCCTCCGTGGTGAACAGCTCTACTGCCTGAAGGCCGAGCTTGTCCCTTGAAATCTCGAACTGGGGTACGCCTTCGAATATGTCGAGCAGCGTCTGCTCGTCGAGCTTCATGAGGCTTTCCTTGGTAGACTTGCCGAAGAGTATGTTGGAAGCCTCCACCGCTGCGTCGTAGTCCTCGCGCGAGTGTACCATGACGGTAACCTCTTCGGCCAGGCGGCGCTGCAGGGTGCGGCGTCCCGGGTCCTGGCGGTGCTCTTCGACGAGCGCGTCGATGGTCTCCTTGTCGAGGCTGGTGAATATCTTTATGTAGCGTTCGGCGTCGTCGTCGCTTACGTTGAGCCAGAACTGGTAGAACTTGTAGGGCGACGTGCGCTTCGGGTCGAGCCACACGTTGCCGCTCTCCGTCTTGCCGAACTTCTTGCCGTCGGCCTTCGTTATGAGCGGACACGTCAGCGCGAAGGCCTCGGCCTCGGGGCCGAGCGTGCGGCGGATAAGCTCGGTGCCGGTGGTCATGTTGCCCCACTGGTCGTTGCCGCCGAGCTGCAGCTTGCAGCCCTTGTGCCGGTAGAGGTAGAGGAAGTCGTAGCCCTGGAGCAGCTGGTAGGTGAACTCGGTGAACGAGAGGCCGTCACGCGCCTCGCCGTTGAGCCGCTGCTGCACGCTCTCCTTGGCCATCATGTAGTTGACGGTGATGTGCTTGCCCACCTCGCGGGCGAAGTTGAGGAAGGTGAAGTCCTTCATCCAGTCGTAGTTGTTTACGAGTTCGGCCTTGTTGGGCGCGTCGCCGCCGAAGTCGAGGAACTTGGCCACCTGGCGCTTTATGCACTCCTGGTTGTGGTATAGGGTCTCGTCGTCGAGCAGGTTGCGCTCCTGGCTCTTGCCCGAGGGGTCGCCTATCATGCCGGTGGCCCCGCCGACGAGGATTATCGGCTTGTGGCCGCAGCGTTGGAGGTGGCGCAGCATCATGACGCCGCACAAGTGGCCTATGTGCAGGGAGTCGGCCGTAGGGTCGGTGCCCAAGTATGCCGTAACCTGCTCTTTCTGCAAGAGCTCTTCGGTGCCGGGCATGATTTGGGCGAGCATGCCGCGCCACTTGAGTTCTTCAACAAAATTCTTATTCATCGTATGGTGTTTTTTCGTTTTTAATCGGATGGATATGACGGAGTGGACTGGCCGGGCTTACGCGGAGCGGAACGGGAAAACAAGTTGCAACCGTTTGCTTCACGTATTATTCTTCTTCCCTTAAAAGCAATTGGATTCTTCACTTTTAACTTTTAGCTTTTCCCTTACTAAGGCACGGGGTCGTACCCGCTCCCTCCCCACGGGTTGCAGCGCAGTATGCGCCACACGGCGAGGGCGAGGCCTTTCACGGGGCCGTGCTTCCTGAGCGCCTGCTTGGCGTACTCCGAGCACGTGGGGGTGAACCTGCACGTTGGCGGGGTCAAGGGGGATATGAACTTCTGGTAGAACAGTATCGGCAGGCAGAGCAGCCACGCCGCCGCCCGCGAGAGCAGGCCGGGCAACTTTCCTATATTCATTCGCGGCCAAGCTTTTCGGCGAGCCTCTGCATGAGGTTGGCCACCTTGAGTTCAACCTTGGGCGAGTCCCAAAGCTTGTCGTCGATCCAAATAAAGGCCATGGCCAGCCCCGTGCCGCCGCAGCCTTGCAGCTTGTCGTAGAGTATGTGCTTGTTCTTGCGGTAGGCCTCGCGCACCTGCCGCTTCACCCTGTTGCGCTTCACGGCGCGCTTGAAGCAGCGCTTGGGCACGCTCACCAGCATCTGCACGGCGGGCGCGCCGTCGGCGGCCCCGGTCTTCATGTAGACAAGGCGCAGGGGGAACGCCGCCATTGAGCGGCCGCCCTCCTTGTGGAAGAGCTTCTCTATGAGAGTCCTGCCGCACAGGCGCTCTTCCTTGCGAAATGTCATCGTGCCGGATTCCGACATACGTGTGTTGTTGCCCAGTAAGACTTATTATATATAATGTGCGCGCGGAAGCGTCACTTGTTTTCCTCAAGGAAGTCCTTCAGCGCGCCCGTCATCGAGGGGTGCTTCACGGTGGGAGCCTCCAAGGCCACTTTCAAGCCGGCGTCGTGGGCGGCCTTGGCCGTGGCGGGGCCGAACGTGCCTACGACCACCTTGCCGTTCATCGAGTCGCCGAAAGTCGAGGTGAACGCGTTGATGCCCGACGGGCTGAAGAATATGCACATGTCGTAGTCGAAGGTCTTGACCTCGTCCTCGGTGAAGTCGTTGCTCACCGTGCGGTACATCACGCACTCGGTATGGTTGAGCTTCTTGGCGTCGAGCAGCTTCTTCACGGTGTCGTCGTGCACGTCGCTCAGCGGCACGAGGTATTTCTCGCCCTTGTGCTTGGCCATCGTGGGCAGCAGGTCGTCTATCTTGCCCGTCTTGCCGAAGAACACCTTGCGCTTGCGGTACTGCACGTATTTCTGGATGTAGAGCGCTATGGTCTCCGTCACGCAGAAGTACTTCATCGTCTCGGGTATCTCAAGGCGCATGTCGGCGGCAAGCTTGAAGTAATTGTCTATGGCGTGCCTCGAGGTGAACACCACGGCTGTGTAGTTGAGAATACTGATTTTCTGCTGGCGGAACTCCTTGGAAGAGAGGCCCTCCACTTTTATAAACGGACGGAAGACTAATTCTACGCCATAATCTTTCTCCATATCGAAATACGGTGACTTATCACTGCTCGGTCTTGGTTGTGACACTAAAATCTTTCTTACCATCAGTCAATAATCCTAAAAGTTTATTTTCAAATAATCTACTACCTTTACCAGAATACCCCACAATGAAAGCAAGGGCATTATTTCAAGGGCACAAAAGTACAAAATTATCTGCATATAAAAGTTTTTATGCCGGAAAAACATAACAAAACTCTTATAAAACAGCATTATCTTAGACAATATTATGACTAAAGCCGCGTAGGCGACGGCTTTTTGTACGGAAAGGTCGAAATACGCCTGCAACAGCACGAGGGGGAACAGGGCCATGCCCTCGACCGACGTGGCGAAGAGCAGCGACCTGAGCCAGCGCACGCTTTTCTTACGGCCGAAGAACACGTTGTTGACCACCCAGTAGGCGAGCATCTTCAGCACGTAATAGGCGGCGAACACGCCGAAGAACACGCCGACGAGCTGGTACTGGGAGGAGAGCACGAACGTGTCGGCCACGCACTCGAGGGTGTACAGGAAAGCTACGACCGAGAAGAGCAGGCACGCCAGCATGGCGAAGAACGAATGGAACCTCACCTCGGCCGCGGTCTCGGTCATCTCGGCGGCGCGGCCGCCGGGCTCGCGGAAGAAGTACTTGGCCTCGCGCAGGAAGAAGCGGCGCGAATTGGCGAAGGCCACCATGGCTATGATGAAGCAGCCTATGAGCAGAGCCGTCAGCGTGTCGTCGCCGCGGACGGTGTAGGGCACGGGGTCGCCGGCCACGCCGTAGCGCCCGCCCGTCTCGCTGTAGAACACGGAGTCTTTCGAGAAGAACGTCTCGCGGTAATACTGGGGCAGGCTGACGTCCCTCGGGCTCACCCAGTCCTCCTGGCCCGGCAGGCTGAGCGTGTCGGGGCGCGTGCTCAGGTGGGTGTTCTCTACGTGGAACGCCGCCTGTACGGCCGAGTCCTGCTGCGCCGGCGTGGCGTCGGGCGGCAGCCGCCTGAGCACCTCGTAAGGGTGGAGCACGGGGGCCGCGGCCGGCGCAGCCTTGGCGGTGTCGGCCGCGGCGGCAATTGAGTCAGGCTGGAGGGATGTCATGGCTGGAGGTTTTGCGGCGGAGGGTGTATCATAATTCCTGTCAACTCCTTTTTGACACACCCTCCTGTTGTCATTTGATGTTGAACTCTTTCCTTATCATGTCGACCAGGTCGAGCTTCTCCCACGTGAACAGCTCTACGTCGACGGTCTTCTCCTCGTGGTAGCGGCTGGTGAAGGTCTTCTTCACCACCTCGTTCCTGCGGCCCATGTGGCCGTAGGCCGCCGTCTCGACGTACATCGGCTGGCGCAGCTTGAGCCTGCGCTCGACGGCCTTGGGCCTGAGGTCGAACATGCGGCTTATCCTCGCGGCCGTCTCGCCGTCGGTCAGCCCCGTGCGGTTCTTGCCGTAAGTGTCCACGCATACGCTTACCGGCTCGGCCTTGCCTATGGCGTAGGCCAGCTGCACGAGAACCTCGTCGGCCACGCCCGCGGCCACCATGTTCTTGGCTATGTAGCGCGCCATGTAAGCCGCCGAGCGGTCCACCTTGCTCGAGTCCTTGCCCGAGAAGGCGCCGCCGCCGTGGGCTCCGCGGCCGCCGTAAGTGTCTACGATTATCTTGCGCCCGGTCAGTCCGGTGTCGCCGTTGGGACCCCCTATCACGAACTTGCCCGTAGGGTTGACCAGGTATTCAATCCCGCCGTCGAACAGCGCCAGCACTTTTTCCGAGTGTATCTGCTCCTTCACGCGCGGCATGAGTATGTTGACCACGTCGTCCTTTATGCGCGCCAGCATGCGGGCGTCGTCGGCGTCGAACTCGTCGTGCTGCGTCGACACTACGATGGTGGTTATGCGCAGCGGCGTGCCGTCGTCGGCGTACTCCACTGTCACCTGGCTCTTAGCGTCGGGCCTGAGGTAGGTCATCACCTTGCCCTCGCGCCTGATGTCGGCCAGGGTCCTCATGATGAGATGGGCCAGGTCGAGCGTCACGGGCATGTAGTTCTCGGTCTCGTTGCAAGCGTAGCCGAACATCATGCCCTGGTCGCCGGCGCCCTGCCCGTCCTCCGAGCCGTTGTCGACGCCGCGGTTTATGTCGTCGCTCTGCTCGTGGATGGCGTTGAGTATGCCGCACGAGTCGCCGTCGAACTGGTATTCCGACTTCGTGTAGCCTATGCGCTTTATCGTGCGGCGCGCTATGGTCTGCAGGTCGACGTACACCGAACTGCGCACCTCGCCGGCTATCACCGCCTGGCCCGTCGTTACGAGAGTCTCGACGGCCACGCGGGCCTTGTCGTCGTAGGCCAGGAACTGGTCGAGTATTGCGTCTGATATTTGGTCGGCAACCTTGTCGGGGTGCCCTTCCGATACTGATTCTGAGGAAAACAGATATGACATAAGCTTCTTACCTTACTTTGTTTTTAATATAGTCTGCAAAGTTACGCCATTTCGCAATAACGGCAAAATAAAAAAAGTTTTTTAACTGTTCGCGGCCGGGGGCGGTATGGTGACATTCGAAGCCCGTCTTGACGGGCGTTCGCATGCCATTAAACACAAATCGGTCATTAGAACGCTAATCAACACGTCAGTTCGGTATAATGAAAGTAATCCATTCTAAACCGTAAGAAGTCTGTGGCATTCTGTCATTCCGGGCCGGGACCCGGAATCCAATGTATGTAACCAAATTATTGACGAAAGTGTTTTTACTGGATTCCGGGTCCCGGCCCGGAATGACAGAATGCCACAGACTTCTTACGGTTTAGAATGATTACATTCTTCTTATGCCGAACCGACGTAAGATTACTATTAGAGGGTGCCGGGAAACGGGGTTGACCGACCTTGCCGGGCCGCACGTGAGGAAGGCCCGGCGGAAGGTAAGCTCCGACGGGGCGGAAGGTAAGCTTACGCAGCACGAAAGGTAAGCTTACGCAGGGCCGGAGACCGCCTTTCACGGCGCGGCGGCGCGGCCCCGGCAAAACCGCGCGGCGGCGGCTCGGCGGCGCGGCCGCACAGGGCGCAAGAAGAAAGCGGGCTTGCAGGCCTCAGCCCGCAAACCCGCCAAACGACCATGCGCGTACCGGAAGGAAGCACGCAGGCCTTACTCGACCAGTACTTTCTTGCCGTTCACGATGTAAACGCCCTTTTCAAGGCCGTCGAGCACGCCCGAGGCTGCGCCCTCCTTGACAAGGCGGCCGTCGACGCCGTAAACCTTGACCACGGCGCCGCCCTCACCGGCTGCGGCGTTGTTGATGCCCGTGGAGGTGTTGTTGAACGTGCCCGTGATGGTTACGGGGTCGCCGTTCATAAGGCGGGCGTTGTCAACGGTCACGGTCACGGGGCTGTTGTTGTAAGATATCGAGCCGAGCGATACGTAGGCCACGTAGCCCTCCTCGTAGTCGTCCCACTCGAAGGGCACCTGCTCAGGCGTGTAGGTGCGCGAGCGGAGGTTGCCGCGGGCGTCATACCAGGTTACGGTAACGCCGTCGTACATGATGGGGTTGTTGAGCCATATCATGATCTTGTCGTACCCGGCGAGCGACGTGTTGCCGTTCTGCGGGTCGAAGTCGTAGATGAAGCTTATCTCCTGCTTCTTCACGCCGTACACGGCGAGCACCGAGCTTGTGCCGGTGTTGGGATAGTTGGTGTCCACGCTGCGCCCGTCGGTAGTGGTAAGCCCGCTGAGCGTTATGGTCACGCGGGTGGAGCCGGTAGAGCCGCGGCTGCCTTCCACCTGCTCGGGGATGAGTATGCCGCGTATGTCGACGGTGACGGTGTTGCCCTCGATGGTGAAGTCGGGACGGTGCTGCTCGAACGAGCCTGCCTCCTGGTCGCCCCAGGTCATGGTCACGTCGACGTTGCCCTTGTCCTCGTTGAGCGGGTCGGAGAACGTGAACACGATGAAGCCGTCGTCGCCGCCCTCGGGATAGTAAGTATAGATCTCGGAGCCGTCGGCCGGGTCGATCGACACGAGCGTGGCGGGCATTTCGCCAAGCTCGAGCGTTATCTCGTAAGAGCCGTCCTCGCCGTAGAGCTTGTCGGGGTTCTCAACGTCGCGTATGCCCTCAAGACGGATGGTGAACTTGTCGCCCGTGGCTATCTTGCCGCCGTCCATGAGGTAGTCCATAAGGTCGCGCAGCATGATGGTGTAGAAATACTGGGTGACGAATATGGCGTTGATGCACGACGTGGGCACGTCCTCCTGCCTGCCGTCGCCGTAGAGCACGAGGGTCTTGTCGATGGTTACCTGGTGGTCGATGGTGAACTCGAGGTTGCGGTCGTTAAGGTCGAACACTTCGCCGTCCGTGTAGTTGCAGTCGATGTTGATCACCGACTCGCCCGTGCTGTAAGATATGGTGACGGTGGTCGGGTCGACTATGGGCGTGGTGCTGAAGTAATATACCTGGCCGGCCTCGACGTCGCAACGGGTGATGTTGCCGGCGGCGGTGTTCTCGCGCGGCAGCGACACCTTGCTGTCCTCCGACCAGTCGGCGTCGGTCTTGTAGAGCAGCGCACTGCCGAAGCCCGTGTTGAACTCGAGCATGCCCGTCTCGGGGGCGGTGAGCATGAAGCAGTTGACGCCGCCTACCTGCAGCTCAAGCTCAGTAGGCTCGTCGGCGCTGACCGTCACCTCGCCCAGCTCGATGCGGTTCTGCGCCGAAAGGCTTGCCACGCCCATTAGGGCGGCGGCAATGAAGAATAGAATCTTTTTCATATTATGCTTTTATTGGTTAATTGTCGTGTCTTAACTGACTTTTCCAAACCGCAAGGGCCGTGAATGACATCACGGCCCCTGAAAGAATCCCGGAAACCGGCCGGGGGAGTCAGGGGCGCAACCAAGGCCCCGGCCCCCGCCGGCCTTCCCGTTTCAACTTAATTACGGTTTCAACTTAATTACTATTTCAATTTTACTTTACAGCCACCTTCGTGCCGTTTACGATGTAAACGCCGGCGGGCAGGCTCTCGAGCATGTCGGCAGCTGCGCCCTCGCCTACGTAAACGCCGTCGATGGTGTAAACCTTGACGTTGCCGTCAGCGTCGGCCTTGATGGCGGTGATGCCGGTGCCCGTGCCTACGTAGAATACGTAAGTGAGCTCGGGGTTGTAGATGTCGCCCTCAGGCTCGCCCCAAGAAGTCTCGAAGCCGAAGTCATACGTGTCATTAAAGATAGTGCCCTCAGGTATTGTGAGCGTGTAAACACCTTCGGTTGTGATCGGAGATGCCACAAAAACATGGAACATGCTGAATACCTCCCAATCCATGTCCATCGAGCACTCGAACTCTTCGCCTTCGGCATTGGTCAACGTCACGAAGTTATCCCAATTGAGGTTGCTGATCATGTTGCCGAAATCGATGTCGATTTGTGAAAGCTCCTCAACGGTGCTTCCGTCCTCAGGAGTTACGGACGTAGGCTTGAACTGTGCGCGGTCCTTCTGGTAAACAAGCGTGATGGTCTGGAGCTCGTCGTCGGTGTTGCCGTAAGAGATGGGCGCGCCGTTGGTAGCCGTTGCGGCGATGGTGACGGGTATCTGCAACTCGTCGGCCAGCGTCTCGGGAACGGTCACGGTCAATACGTTGCCGTCGACAACGTAGTCGAGAGGCTCCATCATGTTCATGCCGAGCTTGGTGGTAACGCTTGCCACGGTGAAGTTGGCAGAGCTCATGGTAACCTTGATTTCAGAAGGAATCTCGGTGTTGTACTCGCCGGTCACGTTGTAAGGAGCCGGGTCAACGTTCTCAACGGTCACAATCTCGTCGACAACGTTGATTGTCCAAGTCCACGTCGGGTTCCACTGTCCCTTGGTGAGTCCGCCCTGGTCGGTCTGCCACGGAGAGTTCGGGTCGGCGTTGCCGTCGCCTATCGACAGAGAGTCAACCTTCAGAGTGTAAACGCCCGGAGTGGTTATGGCCACGGGAGTGCCCTCGTATGTCTCGAGGTTCACTGAGCCGAGCTCGCATACGGTGGCCACGATCTCGTTGCCGTCGGCGGCGTCGCCCTTCTGCAGCAATACGTCGTAGAGCTTATCGCCGGCCTCGTTGTAAACGCCTGCGTTGCCCAGCCAGCTGATGCTGTAAGACTTGTCGGCATCCTGTGCGCCGTCAACGGTGAACGTCAGCTTCTCGAAAGAGTCGACGTATGCGCCGTCCTTCGGGTCGGAGTCGAGCAGGTAGAGCCCGTAGTCGATCGTACGGCCGTCGGCCCAAGGCATGTCGATTGTGTAAGCGCTGTTGGCCTGGCTGAAGTACTGCGAGTAGAGACCCGTCTCGTCGTTAAGGCCGTAGCCGGTGAGAGAGTCGACTGCGGCGACGTAAACGGTGATGTAAGAGTCGTTGGCTCCGCCCTCGAGGGTGACGTCGACGTAAGACTTGCCGTCAACCTCGCCAGTCTTGTAATCCAGCGGAACGATGCCCATGCCCTGGCCCAGGACCGAGCCTACCTCGGTGAACTTGACGAGGCCGCTGTAAGTGAACCTTACGACGGGGTTCTCAGAGCTTGCCATCTGCGACGGATCGGTAGCGTCGGGAGACGGAGTTACGTTCTCGAGGATGATGTCGGAATACTGTACGGCGGGAACAGAGCCTTTGAAAGTAAGCTTGGTCGAATACAATTCAGTATAGTCATACCAAGCGTTCTGATCCTCGTAAGAAGTGAAAGTGAAAGTATATTCCTCGTTCTCGTAGAAGTCCCAGTCGTTGGTCATGCCTTCCTTGATGAAGCTCGGGCCTACCGTCCACTCGGTGTAAGCCTTCAGCTCGTAAGTGTTGGTGGGGTCATTGCGGTCAACGAATACCA
>CALUIJ010000094.1 GCA_944320675.1 uncultured Prevotella sp. | reverse complement strand
TCCTTAACGAGCAGCTCATCGAGGACGGCAAGGAGCCGTTCGTATTCGACCACGACTGCCGCGAGGGCATCTGCGGCATGTGCTCGCTCTACATCAACGGCCATCCCCACGGCCCGGCAACCGGAGCCACTACGTGCCAGCTCTACATGCGCCGCTTCAACGACGGCGACGTGATCACCGTCGAGCCGTGGCGCTCGGCAGCGTTCCCCGTGATCAAGGACTGCATGGTTGACCGCGGAGCGTTCGACAAGATAATCCAGGCCGGCGGATACGTCAGCGTGCGCACAGGACAGCCCCAGGACGCCAACGCCATCCTCATACCTAAGGAGGCCGCCGACGAGGCCATGGACTGCGCTACGTGCATCGGTTGCGGCGCATGCGTTGCAGCCTGCAAGAACGGTTCGGCAATGCTCTTCGTCAGCTCTAAGGTGAGCCAGCTCGCCCTCCTGCCGCAAGGCCGCCCCGAGGCTGCCAAGCGCGCCAAGGCTATGGTGATGAAGATGGAGGAGCTTGGCTTCGGCAACTGCACCAACACGCGTGCCTGCGAGGCCGAGTGCCCCAAGAACGAGTCGATAGCCAACATCGCGCGCCTGAACCGCGAGTTCATCAAGGCCAAGCTTAACGACTAAAGTATTAGTTGGCATTTACGGCATAATACCGGATAATCGGCGGCGGGACGCAACGGTGCGTCCCGCCGCTCTTTTTTATTGGATATTGACGTTTTGTCATTAAATATGTGTTATAATGGTGAAAATATTTAATCGTTTCTGACTATTTGTCATTTAAATATGTCTTTTTGGCGGCGTTTGTCAATGGCATGGATATTGCTTATATGATGAGTGAAAGCCGCAAGCGAAAGCTGGGGCGATCAATAGTTCCGACGGCCTGAAGGGCCTGGGGAACCGGATAGGATAAATAAAGGACTAAACAATTAGGAGGATTTGATTATGTTACCAGTATTAAACAGAAATTCATGGATGCCTGAAGTATTCAATGACTTTTTCGACAACGACTTCATGTTGAGACCCAACGCTACGGCGCCTGCGATCAACGTTAAGGAAACCGACGGGGAATATACGGTTGAACTGGCCGCTCCCGGACTGAAAAAGGACGATTTCAACGTAAATATCGACAACGCCGGCAACCTGCACATCCGCATGGAGAGCAAGAACGAGAAGAAGGACGGCGACAAGAAGAGCCACTACCTGCGCCGCGAGTTCTCTTACTCGAAGTACGAGCAGACGCTGCTCCTGCCCGACGACGTGGACAAGGACAGGATCGAGGCCAAGGTTAGCGACGGCGTGCTGACGGTCAGCCTGCCCAAGGTTGAGCACAAGGAAGAGAAGGCCATGAAGCAGATTGAGGTTAAATAAGCCCTGCGCCGTTGGTGTTGGGAAGATGGCCAAACCGATGGAAACGATAATGTCGCCCCGACCGTTCCCCCTTTGGGAAATCGGCCGGGGTTTCCTGTTTTTTTACAGACCGGGGCGTTTGCCGCTCTTTTTTGGACCGTATGTTTGCGTGCGACGTTTTTTTTCATTATATTTGTAACGGAGAACGTAAAATAACAATGACACCATGAGATACCTGAACCCAAAGGCCGACTTAACCTTCAAGAAGGTTTTCGGCGAGCATCCCGACCTTATAATGAGCCTTCTCAACGCCCTGCTGCCGTTTGAGACGGCCGACGATGAAATCGACGAAATCGAGTATCTTACGCCCGAACTGGCCCCTGAAACGCCGCTGAAGAAGAACAGCATCGTCGACGTGCGCTGCCGCGACCGCCGCGGCCGACAGTTCATCGTGGAGATGCAGATGCTCTGGTCGTCGGCGTTCATGCAGCGCGTGCTGTTCAACGCCTCTAAGGCTTACGTGCGCCAGCTCGACGGCAACGAGAAGTACGAGCTCCTGCAGCCCGTTTACTCGTTGAATCTCGTCAACGACGTATTCGAGCCTGATGTCCCTGGTTATTACCACGATTACAGGATTGTACAGGTTGAGCATACCGACAAGGTGATAGAGGGGCTCAGGTTTATTTTCGTCGAACTGCCGAAATTCACCCCGCATACTTATAATGAGAAGAAGATGCAGGTGTTGTGGTTGCGCTACCTGACCGAGATTGACGACAGGACGCGCGAAGTGGCCGACGAACTGATGGCTAATCCGGATATAAAGAAAGCCGTCACCCAGATAGAGGTTTCGGCTTACAACGATGCCCAACTCCTTGGATATGATGACTTTTGGGACGCGGTAAGGGTTGAGAAAACCCTCGTTAGCGACGCTATGCAGAAAGGCCTTAAGCAGGGTCTTAAGCAGGGTCTTGAGCAGGGTCTTGAGCAGGGTCTTGAACAAGGTCTTAAGCAGGGTTTTGAGCAGGGCTGTGAGGAAGGTCGTGCCGAGGGTCGTGCCGAGGGCCGTGCAGAGGGGCTTAGGGAAGAGCGTATTAAGAATGCGCGCAGGATGAAAGCCAAGGGTTATCCGGTTAGTGATATAGCTGAGATAACCGGACTTGGGATTGACGAGGTGGAGAATCTTTGAGACTTTATCCTGAATACGGTATAGTGCCCGGTTAGGGCTTGATTGTCCGTCTTTGCCGGTATGCGAAGCGCCGGCAGGGACGGGCATTATATATGATAAGGGCGGTTCCGGTTGTGCGGATCGCTTTGTCCGAATATTGTTTTTTCGTTTTCAGTTTGTAGATTATCATCAACTGGCGTAAATCCTTCCTTTTAAAAATTCCCCATTTTTCCGACATTTGCTTGAAACCTTGAATCTACTTGTAAATTAATTGTCTTTTGTTTAACTACAATTAACGTTCGGGGGGGGTAATTTTTTAATATTATTATTAATTTTGTGGCGAGAATAATAAATAGGAATAATATCCCAATTTGGAATTTGCGGAATTATCATATCCGCGGACGTATTATGGCAGCTTGAAAGTTGCGGCTCGGCGTGTGCCTGCCTGCAGTCTTGTCGGGCTTGTTGTATTCCGGTTCTTACTGTGTGCGCTTAAGTTACATGCGCTTGTGCGAATCTGTAACTTCCAACGCCGCTTTTATGCAGAATGCCAACATACTCTATAAATATAACATAAAGTTTGTAAGATGAGACGTGGGTGGATTATATTCTGCATCGTATTGGTGGCGTGTTGCTTCCTCTTGGTGGCTTTCGGCGACACTATACCTGACGGTTCGGCCGTTATGTACGGCGGGGCTGAGCTTTCCCCGCTTACCAAGGCATACCAGCTGTGGGGGTGGAATATCCCGCGTTATTACTATTATCTATTTGTCCACCTGTTTGCGGGTTATCCGTGGGTGGTAAGGGTGGCTTACGGCGTGATAATCTTCTGCTGCATAGCGTTCATGGTGCTTACTGTTGCGATGACCGTCGACGTTTACATACGCTGGCGCAACCGTAAAAAGTTCGATGAAATCAAGGAAAAATACCTTGAGAAGCTGAAAAGCGTGTGCTACGCCGAGGTTGAGAACCTGCCCACCGAGGAGATAAAGCGCCGCATGGACTATAAGGAGCGCAAGTGGAAGGACTGGGAGATG
>CALUIJ010000093.1 GCA_944320675.1 uncultured Prevotella sp. | reverse complement strand
AGCGTTATCCAATAGAACTTACGCTTGCGCACGAGGTAGACCGTAACAGTCCAAAGCGTGAAGGCGGCCAGCGTCTGGTTGGCCCAGCCGAAGTAATTCCAAATGATGTTGAAGCCGTTCTCGTCGGCAATGTTGAACCACAGCAGGGCGAGCGTGAAGGCGAACACGGGTATGCAGATGTAAATGCGCCGGCGTATGGTGTGCTGCTCCATGTGGAGAAACTCAGCTATGATTAGCCGCGCGCTGCGCAGGGCCGTGTCGCCGCTGGTTATCGGGGCGGCCACCACTCCGAGTATGGCCAACGCTCCGCCGAACACCCCGAGCCAACCCTGCGACACCGTAGTGACAACCTCGGGTGCTTGGAGAGTGGCCGGCACGCCGAGCTCTTCGGCCGCACCGCCGTAGAAGAAGTACATCGACACCGTGGCCCATATCAGCGCGACGATGCCTTCGGTTATCATGGCCCCGTAAAAGAGCGGACGGCCCTGGAGCTCGCTCTTCATGCAGCGCGCCATAAGCGGGCTTTGCGTGGCGTGGAAACCGCTGATGGCTCCGCAGGCTATAGTGATGAAAAGACATGGGAATATCGTGCCAGACCGGGGCGACATGTTGCCGAGACCGTCGGTAAGCTCGGGCAGCGACGGCCATTTGCCGAAAAGCACCACCATCAAGGCCACGGCCATGAAGAGCATCGCTACGGCGAAGAAGGGGTAAATCTTGCCGATGATCTTGTCTATCGGCAGCATCGTGGCGAGGAAATAGTAGGCAAAAATTATCACGCACCATGCGTAGACCCACGTAAGCGAGTCGCCGCAGAGCTTGCCGAGGATTAGCGCCGGGCTGTAAACGAACACCGCGCCGACCATAAGCAGAAGGAACACCGAGAATACGAGCATCACCTGCTTTGTGCGCTTGCCGAGATAGCAGCCTACAAGCTCGGGAAGGCCGGCTCCGCCGTGGCGCACCGAGAGCATGCCGCTAAGATAGTCGTGCACCGCTCCGGCGAAGATGCAGCCAAGAACTATCCACAAATAGGCCGACGGACCGAACTTCGCGCCCATTATCGCACCGAATATCGGGCCTGTGCCGGCAATATTGAGAAACTGGATCATGAAAATCTTCCAACCCGTAAGCACTACGTAGTCAACGCCGTCGGCCATGCTCACGGCCGGCGTAGGGCGGTCGTCGGGAGCGAAAATACGCTCAACCAGTCTTCCGTAGACAAGATAGCCTACGACAAGGGCCGCCAAACTCAATGTAAAGGTTATCATTTCTTAATACTTATTTTTAATGTTTGTTTTTCATCCAATAAAGATTACGCAAAGGCATATCAAGCCAAACGCTTCATATTGCAAAAGGTTTCCTATACCTACGCCTCGTCCTACCAGCCTCGGCAGCTGCCGTCACAGCTTATGCAAAGTTACACATTCTTAACCAAACAAACAATAACACGGACAATTAAAATCAAATAAACAACAAAGGTAACGCCGCAAGCCACAAAAGAAGATTGGCAAAAACGCCGGTCTACGGCAAATAAGCAGGGCGGGACAAGCCATAGGATGCGTGCCGGCGCAACAGTATTCCGCCTCAATCACCATTGTTTCCATACCGCCGCCGGGCATGCCGCTCCACCCCGGCGCACAAACGCCGTGCCGAACCCACAACACGGACGCGGCGAAGAACGCGCCATGCGCGGCACGCTTACGTAAACGCAACAAGGGCCGGAAACCATCTGACGACAGGTTTCCGACCCCTTACTGCTTGGTCGGGATTACTGGACTCGAACCAGCGACCTCACGCCCCCCAGACGCGTGCGCTAACCAACTGCGCTAAATCCCGTTCCTTTAAGCGAGTGCAAAAGTACACACTTATTATGAAATAAGCAAACTTTCAGGCATATTTTTTACGTTTTTCTAAAAAAAATAATGCGTAACAATCCCCCATCAACTGAAAAACGCCGTAAAACGAAACCGCCCCGGCCGTTTTGGATGCCGGCCGGGGCGGAAGTATATGTGCTCACATCTGCTTATTTCACTTGTACGACAAGATACTTGCTCGTGCTCCAGAACATCTGCGGATTCGTGATGTGCAGTACGTATTGCTTCTGTGCGTCGCGCTCAAGCTTGTAGCTGCTCGACGGGTGCATAGTAAGGAGTTTGGCCGACTTCGAATAAAGCTTGAGGGCCTTGAGCGAGCGGATGTCAACCTTCGTGAAATAGCTCTTGTTGAAGTTCGCCTGCAGCACTTTGCCGTCGACGAGAATGTTCTGCTCTTTCAGCTCTTTCTTCGTTCCGAACACATACCACGCCGTGTTCAGCTGTTTGTCCTGCGTGTTGATCGTGTTCGCCTTCTTGGCGTTGTCGTCTTGCAGTATGTTCACGTTCTTGTTGAGCGTGCTCGCCGTGCGCTCGAGCTCCTCTATGTGGATGTCTTTCGCCTCGAGCTGGGCGTAGAGGTCTTTTATCTGGTGGTCCTTGTCCTCCAGTTGCTTGGTGAGGTTCTCTATCGTCTTCTGCAGCTGTTCGCTCTTTATCGTGCCGTTCTTCACCTGGTTGCGCAATTTGGCAATAAGCTCGCGGTTCTCGGCCATGCGCTGCTGTATGAACTGCATGTTCTCCCTGATTTTCTGCTGGCGGCTGGCCCCTTCGCCCTCCTTGGCCACGCTGACCCTGTTCTCCGCCTCGTTGATAAGCCTGAAGCCTTCCTCAACCTCGTTGAGTATGCCCATCATGTCGTTGATCTCATTGTCCTTTTGCTCTATGATTTTCTGCAAAGAGTCCCTTTGAGCCGCACCCGGCAAGTCGGTCGTGCTTTTACCGTTGTTACATGCGACCAAGGTCAACAGACAAGCCGCTAAAAATAATAGTTTCTTCATATTCCTTATGTTTTTACGTTATTATCCGGTTATAGGCAAAGTGGCGGTGCCTGACACCGGCCGTGACGGCCACTCAACCAATGCCGGGGCACTGGCCGCCGTCGTCAACGCCGCACGCCGACTTGCGCCTGCCCGAGGGCTTGACGGCTTTGCCCTCCACTACTATCACGAATTCGCCCCTCGGCTCGGTCCCGCTGAAATGGGCTATCACTTCGGCCAGCGTGCCGCGCACGCTTTCCTCGTGCACCTTGGATATCTCGCGGCACGCGCTCACCCTGCGGTCGGCCCCGAAATACTCGGCAAACTGCCGGAGGGTTTTCAGCACACGGTAAGGCGACTCGTAGAAAACCATCGTCCTCGGCTCGTCCTTCAACGCCTCGAGGCGCGTAGCCCTACCCTTCTTCTGCGGCAGGAAGCCCTCGAAGCAGAAGCGGTCGCACGGCAAACCCGACGACACCAACGCCGGGACGAACGCCGTGGCCCCCGGCAGGCACTGCACCGTTATGCCGGCGTTGACGGCCTCGCGCACAAGGTAGAACCCGGGGTCGCTGATTCCGGGCGTGCCGGCGTCGCTTATCAAGGCGACCGTGGCGCCGGCCTTCAGTCGCTCGACGACGGAGGCCGACGTGCCGTGCTCGTTGAACTTGTGGTGCGACAGCAGATGGTTCTTTATGTCGAAATGCTTAAGCAGGACGCCCGACGTGCGGGTATCCTCGGCCAACACAAGGTCGGCCTCCTTCAGCACACGGACCGCCCTGAGCGTCATGTCTTCAAGATTGCCCACGGGCGTGGGCACAACATACAACAAACCCATAATCAGCCACAAATATAAGTAAATAATCTACGACGGCAAAAAAACGGCGTAAATCTTTGCAATTTTTAAAACGTCTTTGTAAATTTGCGCCGAAATGAATAACAATATGTCAGGCGAAGCACACCGCCCCGGAAGAATTGAAGTAGTGTGCGGCTCGATGTTCTCCGGCAAGACGGAAGAACTGATAAGGCGGCTCAAGCGCGCCGAGTTCGCCAAACAGCGCGTTGAGATATTCAAGCCGTCGCTGGACACGAGGTATTCCGAAATCGACGTAGTAAGCCACGACCGCCATTCGATACCGAGCACGCCGGTCGACTCGTCGTCGTCGATACTGCTCCTATCGTCGGACATCGACGTTGTGGGCATCGACGAGGCACAGTTTTTCGACAACGGCCTCGTCGGCGTATGCAACGAACTCGCCAACCGCGGCGTGCGCGTCATAGTGGCTGGGCTCGACATGGACTTCAAGGGCGTGCCCTTCGGCCCGATGCCGGCCCTGTGCGCCGTAGCCGACGAGGTGACGAAGGTGCACGCCATCTGCGTAAGATGCGGCGCGCTGGCTTACGTCAGCCACAGACTCGTACACAACGACAAGCGCGTGATGCTCGGCGAACAAAGCGAATACGAACCGCTCTGCCGCGAGTGTTACCGCAAGGCTATAGAGGAAGAGAAGGCCGGCAAATGGGAATGACAAGCCGGCAGTGAACGGCAAGATTGCAAAACACGGCAAACGGCGTTGCAAAACACGGTATTCCACACGACGAAAGGCGACCTTTCGCACGACGAAAGACGGCCTTTTACTACAAAGCACATAAAACATTGTTTTACAACAAGTTACAACAGCGCAACCACAAAAACCGCAGAACCGTATAACCGCAGAACCCCATAACCCCAAAAACAATGATTATTGAAGAGAAAATAACTTTCGACAAGTTCATACGCTGGTCATTGACGGCCGTCGTAGTGATAGCAGTGCTGCTGATGATGAATTACCTCGGCAGCGTGCTCCTGCCGTTCTTCGTGGCATGGCTGCTTGCATACCTGGTCTACCCTATCGTGAAATTCGTGCAATACAAGATGCACGTACCAACGAGAGTACTGTCGATAATAGTGTCGTTACTATTCCTGATAGCCGTAATAGGCGGCATATTCTACCTCATCATACCGCCGATGATCGACCAGTTCGACAAGATGAGCGAAGTGCTCTCGCGCTACCTGCACGAAAAGACCCACATCGAGAACTTCCCAGCGACCATACAGCAATGGATAAACGAGAACAAGAACAGCATACAAGAGTTTTTCAAGCAGGAAGACGTAACCGAAGCCATAAGGAACGCCATGCCTAAAGTGTTCTCGGTGATCGGGCAGACGGCAAGCGTGATAATCAGCGTCGCGGCATCGCTCATCACGCTGCTATACCTGTTCTTCATCCTCCTCGACTACGAAAAGCTCGCTTCCGGTTTCATAAAAATATTCCCAAAGAAGAACCGCCCGTTCTGGCACGCGCTGATAAACGACGTAGAACGCGAAATGAACAGCTACATCCGCGGACAAAGCCTCGTAGCCCTCTGCATAGGCATACTGTTCTGCATTGGCTTCACCATCATCGACTTCCCCATGGCGATAGGCCTCGGCATACTCATCGGCATACTCAGCCTCATCCCCTACGTCCACGGCCTCGCCTTCATACCGATGATATTCCTGTCGCTGCTCAAGGCGGCCGACACGGGACAGAACTTCTGGATAATCTTCGCCTCGGCCACGGCCGTGTTCCTCGTAGTACAAGCCATCACCGACATGGTGCTCACCCCGAAAATCATGGGCAAGGCCATGGGGCTCAACCCCGCCGTAATCCTCCTGTCGCTGTCCGTCTGGGGCGCCCTGCTCGGCTTCATCGGCCTCATCATCGCCCTGCCGCTGACAACGCTCATAATCGCCTACTACCAACGCTACGTAACCAAAGAAGAAGACGGCAGCCACGACACCTTAACGCCGGAAGCAACACCTCAGCAGGCGCAAAACACACCTGCGCACAAAGAAAAAAGCGAAAAAAACGACGAATAATTTGGCCGTGTCAAGAAAAAAGCATACCTTTGCACTCGCTTTACGAAACATGTAAGGCAATCGGAGATCCGTTAGCTCAGCTGGTAGAGCACAACACTTTTAATGTTGGGGTCTTGGGTTCGAGCCCCAAACGGATCACCAAAGAGAGGTCTTCAGAAGTGGAGACCTTTTCTTTTTAGATAGTACAATACTGCTGACATTCAATAAGTTGCGTTCTTCTTTGAGGGCAATAGAAAACATGAATGGGCCCCATCAGGCAATACATACCAAAGGAAACAAATCTCAAAGGAATATCAAAGGCGATGATAACGCATATTATGGAGAAATTAAACAATAGGCCAAGAAAAAAGAATCTATTTACAAAGCCTAAAGATATGATTAAGGAAAGAATAATGTAATTTTGCACTTGCTTATGGAATCAGCCTTAATTTTTATTGGAACTAAAAAGTTTTAGCGGACACTAATAATTTTAATAAGGCAGATAGTTTTTTGTTTTCAGCCAACCATTGGAACTCTACAATCATTTTTAATAGGCTATATAAGTCATATTAAAATTAAAGTTTTTATGGTTATAAGCATAAATAATAAAAATAAATATCGTATATTTGCAGGTATAACATAAAAATAAATATGCTCATGATAGAAAGAGAATTGTATATGAAACAAATCCGGTCCTTTATTAACCGTCCGTTCGTCAAGGTGATAGCTGGTATTCGCCGATGTGGAAAGTCGGTCGTATTGCAACTGATAGCAGAAGAATTGGAGCGTCAGGGGATTGCAAAAGAGAATATTGTCTATATGAACTTTGAGAGTTTTGAATGGATGGATATTACCGATGCAAAAGCCCTGTATCTGTATATCAAGGATAAGGTGGAAAAGTCCAATGGGAAAGTGTATATTCTGTTGGACGAAATACAGGAAGTAAAAGATTGGGAAAAGGCCGTCAATTCTTTCATGGTGGATTGGGATGTGGATGTTTATGTAACCGGCTCCAATTCCCGGCTGCTTTCCTCCGAGTTGTCCACTTATCTAGCGGGCAGATATGTCAGTTTCCATATCATGCCGTTGTCCTTCAATGAATATCTTTTGTTTCATGGCATAAATCCGGATAGCAAGGAAGTATTGAGGGAGGAGTTTCAGAAATACCTTCGCATGGGCGGTTTCCCAGCTGTCCATACGGGTGGTTACAGTTATGAAGCCATTTATAAGTTGGTGTATGACATCTATTCATCCGTCATCCTGCGCGATACGGTGCAGCGGCACGGCATCCGCAACGTGGAATTGCTGGAACGGGTGGTACGCTTCGTGTTTGATAATATCGGAAGTCGGCTCAACGCAAAGAACATTGCCGACTACTTCAAGAGCCAGCAACGGCGGGTGGACATCAACACCATTTATAATTATCTGGATGCCTTGCAGGGTGCATTCATCATCCAGCGTGTGCCCCGTTACGACATCAAGGGAAAAGAACAGTTGCAGACCAACGAGAAGTATTTTGTCAGCGACTTGTCGCTGATTTATGCTGTGATGGGATATAAAGACCGGATGATTTCGGGGGCGTTGGAAAATATAGTTTATTGGGAAATGAAGCGTCGAGGATATGACACGTTCATCGGCAAGCAGGACAGTCGTGAAGTCGATTTCGTGGGAATACGTAGGGATGAGAAGATTTATATCCAAGTAACCTATCGGATGGAATCGGACGCAACAGTAGAGCGTGAATTTGCCCCTTTGCTTGCCATTAGCGACCATTACCCAAAATATGTTGTGAGTATGGATGATGTCTGGCAGGACAATATTGAGGGAGTAAGGCACAGGCACATTGCCGATTTCCTGACAGATGGGAACTGGTGAATCTCAGATAATTGTATTTTAAGTGATAATCTCCGTATGCGTGACAAAGACGGTGGCTGGCGCATGATACGGCATCGTATGTTTTCGTTGAAGGAACGAATGACGGCTGTTATTGGCTGAACATGTGTGTATATACACTATGCCCTGACAATCAAAATATGCCCAAAATCGTCAATACACGCACCGGAGAGTATCGCATATTGACGACTGATGATTATGTGAACATTCTTTCTTCTCGTGAAATAGCTGTATTGAGTCTGATTGACAACGGCCTGCAAAGCAAGGAAATTGCCGATAACTTGTTTATCAGTGTCAATACAGTTCACAGCATCGCCAGAACATTTTACAGGAACTAAAGGTCGGAAATGCCATAGAAGCATGTAAAGTGGCAAAAGCAATGGGATTAATTTCCTAAACGAAAATCTCCCACATTATCAGTGGATAATGATAGTTCGCCGAACTCGCTGATGCATTCCCCTTTGACTGGGGCTTGTGAACAGATTCCTATATACAATTCCTTGGGATAGTTGTTTTTATATAAGCGTACCATCTGCCACTCTTTGCCGTCAAGAGAGAAATAGCTCGCGATGGTGTGAGTGTCGGATGATATTTTGTAATGCAATGCCTTATGCCGTTTCACAAAAAGGCAGCACCGCAAAACGAAACCGCCCGACGAGGAATGCTACTGAAGCAAACTTTCATCGGGCGGTGTTTGTTATCGGATAAGGATGTTTTTACAATCCTTCATCTTAACGGTCCTTATACATCGAGTCGTAATACTTCTGATAGTCGCCGCTCGTCACGTTGTCCATCCACTCCTGGTTGTCCAAGTACCAGCGCACGGTCTTCTCGATGCCCTCCTCGAACTGCAGGCTCGGCTCCCAACCCAGCTCGCGCTGCAGCTTGCGCGAGTCGATGGCGTAGCGCATGTCATGACCCTTGCGGTCGGTCACGTAGGTTATCAGGCCCATGTCCTCGCCCTCCTTACGGCCGAGCAGGCGGTCGACGGTCTTTATCACGACCTTGATTATGTCGATGTTCTTCCACTCGTTGAAGCCGCCGATGTTGTACGTGTCGGCCGTTTTCCCTTTGTGGAAGATGAGGTCGATGGCGCGCGCGTGGTCTTCAACGTAGAGCCAGTCCCTTACGTTCTCGCCCTTGCCGTAGACTGGCAGAGGCTTCCTGTGGCGGATGTTGTTGATGAACAGCGGTATCAGCTTCTCGGGGAACTGGTAAGGCCCGTAGTTGTTAGAGCAGTTGGTCACGACGGTCGGCATGCCGTAGGTGTCGTGGAAGGCGCGCACGAAGTGGTCTGAGCTTGCCTTCGACGCAGAGTAAGGCGAATGCGGGTTGTACTTAGTCTCCTCGGTGAAGAACTCACTGCCGTAGGCGTGATGGTGCTCCGACGAGGCCTTCGTCGTAAACGGCGACTCGACGCCTTCGGGGTCGGTAAGCTCCAACGCGCCGTAAACCTCGTCGGTCGAGATGTGGTAGAAACGCTTGCCCTCGTAGCCCTCGGGCTTGCCCTCCCAATACTCCTTGGCGGCCTGGAGCAGCGTCAGCGTGCCTATCACGTTGGTGTGGGCGAAGGTGAACGGATCCTTTATCGAACGGTCGACGTGGCTCTCGGCGGCGAGGTGGATTATGCCGTCGACGTCATAATCATTCATCAACTTCTTAATCGTTTCGTAGTCGCAGATGTCGGCCTTCACGAACACGTAGTTCTCCTTGTCCTCAACGTCCTTGAGGTTGGCCAGGTTGCCGGCGTACGTCAGCTTGTCGAGGTTGATTATGCGGTACTCGGGATACTTGTTCACGAACAGGCGCACTACGTGCGAGCCGATGAAGCCCGCACCGCCGGTTATCATTATGTTACGCTTGAATTCCATTAGTCGTTCTTATTAAGAATTTATTTTGTAGCTTTCATGTTGTCCATGCACACTTTCAGCGAGTCGGTCCAATACGGCACTTTCACTCCGAAAGTCTCCTTGATTTTCGTCTTGTCGAGCACGGAGTAAGCGGGACGCTTCACCGGACTGGGGAACTCGTCGCTATGGCACGGCTGGATGTCGCAGCCCGTGTTGCCTGCCAACTCGGCTATTTTCTTCGTGAAATCAAACCACGAGCATACGCCTTCGTTGCTGAAATGGTAAACGCCGGTCTTGCTGTAGCCCGACTGCGGGTTTTCATTTGCGTAGTCGGCGAGCACAGTCCTTATCGCGTCGGCCAAGTCGTAGGCGTAAGTCGGCGTTCCGGCCTGGTCGAACACAACCGTCAGCTTAGGCTTCGCGGCCGTAAGGTTGAGCATCGTCTTTACGAAGTTCTTGCCGAACTCAGAGTAAAGCCACGCCGTGCGTATGATTACGTAGTCGCAACCAGTGGCTTCGATATTCTTCTCGCCCTCAAGCTTCGTCGCTCCGTAAACGCCGGTGGGGGTTCCTTTCTGGTCCTCACGGCAAGGAGTGTTGTAAGGATCGCCGCCGAAAACATAATCGGTTGAAATCTGGACGAGCAGTCCGCCGACCTCTTTCATGGCCCCGGCCAATATCCGCGGCGCCTCGGCGTTGAGCTTGCGGCAAAGGGCCTCGTCGCTCTCAGCCTTGTCAACGTTGGTATAAGCGGCGCAGTTCACTATGCAGCGTATGTCGTTTTCCGTCACCATGCGCCTTACGGCCTCGGCGTCGGTTATGTCGAGCATGGCGGTCTCCACGCCATCAACCTCAACCACGTCGGTAAACGTGTAATTATCTTCTGTCTGTTTGCTAATTATGCGCATCTCGTTGCCAAGCTGGCCGTTCGCGCCTGTTACAAGTATGTTCATTGTCTGGGGAATTTAAAGCAGTTATGGGAAGCTATAGAAGTTAAAGCCGAATGACTTGCCTGTTGAGTTTTCATATATGCCCATTTGGCAAGCTATTTGTTTTCTTCACTCTTCATTTTCAACTCTTCACTCCGTTATACCTTTTTACCGTTCTACCCTTAAAAAGCAAACGGACTCTCGAAGTCTTTCAGCAACTGATGCTTGGTGTCCTTCTCACTGAGTATGGCATGCTCCGTAGGTATGCGCCAATCTATGCCCAAACTGTCGTCGAGGATGCTTATGCCGCCGTCGGCCTCGGGATGGTAGAACTCGTCGCACTTGTATTGGAACACGGCCGTCTCGCTCAGTACGGCGAAGCCGTGGGCGAAACCTTTCGGAATGAAGAACTGGCGGTGGTTGTCCTCGGTCAGTTCAACGGCTACGTGCCTGCCGTAGGTAGGCGACCCCTTGCGTATGTCGACGGCCACGTCGAGCACAGCTCCGCGCACGCAACGCACGAGCTTGGCCTGGGTAAACGGCGGACGCTGGAAGTGAAGCCCCCTCATCACGCCGTACGACGACATGCTCTCGTTGTCCTGAACGAACTCTACGTGCCCTACTTTCTCATCAAACTTCCTCTGGGAAAAGCTCTCAAAAAAATATCCGCGAGCGTCTTTGAATATACGCGGCTCGATTATAACCACGCCGTCTATTTCAGTTTTTATTACCTCCATATTTTATAATATGATTGAATATATTCGCATTCACAAAAATCAACAAACTTAATGCGATGCAAAATTAGGAAATAAATATCACATTCGCATTGTCTTAAGTTTCTTTAACTCGGTTTGCAAAGGTTTTGCAGGCATCCAAAGTCGAGGGGGTGTCAAAAAAGAGATACCGCGTGCTGACTCCGGCGAAAACAACCCGCCTGACAGCAGCACGAAATACGGATGAAGCCTAACGGCCGATTCGGGTTTAACCCAAATCGGTCATTAGGACGCTAATCAATACGTCAGTTCGGTATAAGGATTATTCCATAAAAAGTATCGTTGTTGTATTGGGTTTTATGAAGTCTGTGTCATTCTGTCATTCCGGGCTTAGACCCGGAATCCAGTGTATGCAACCAAGTTGTTGACGAAATTGGGTTCATCCGCAAATCGATTGGATGAGAATAAATATTAAATGAATATCCGCAATCGGCCAAATACTTACTTGCATCCTCTTCTAAGAAGTCTGTGGCATACCGTCATTGCCTTAACGGCGATTTTCAATTCCGGGCTTAGACCCGGAATCCAGTGTATGCAACTAAGTTGTTGACGAAAGTGTGTTTCCTGGATTCCGGGTCCCGGCCCGGAATTGAAAATCGCCGTTAAGGCAATGACAGAATGCCACTGACTTCTTACGTCTTAGAATGATTTCATTTACTTATTTCTTATACCGAACTGACGTTAATCAATACATTTACACTTGATTGTCGGCTCTTCATCCCTCTTCCGCACTGCCACCGCCGTCTTGTTCGCCGGTTTATCCCGATGTAGCGGGCTACATCGGGATAAACCGGCGAAAACAACCCGCCTGACGGCAGCATGAAATACGGATGAAGCCTAACGACAGATTCGGGTTTAACTACATTTCGGCATCCCCCTCAAAAAAGCAAAACGCATTCCTGCAAACAGAAGACGGCCTTTTACAAGACAAAAGACGGCAAACAGAGGTGTAAAAGACGGCAAACGGAGACGCAAAAGACGGCAAATCGCTGAACGCAGTCAAATGTCAACCAAAGTTTATATTGTCACAATGTCACCACAAGACGTAAGGCATTGACGGCCACGGCATTGCGGCGTGACATTACGCCAAGGGCGGCATTCACCACCTTCACACGTGCCGCACATGCGTGAAAGTGGTGAATGCCGCCCTTGGCGTAATGTCACGCCGCAATAGCTTGATTACCTGCGGCATAAGCCGGATGGTGACATTGTGACATTAAAATCACATCCGATTTTACTTACGGTTAATCCGGCATTCGGCGAAGGCCGTGCCATGGTCAGAAGCTTACGGTGCGCGTGCCGTCGGCGTTCTCGCTGATGGTCACCTTCGTCGCGTCCTCAGGCAAAAGGCTTTCGATAAGCTCGGGCCATTCAATGAAGCAAAGGCCTCCGCCGTAGAAATATTCCTCGTAACCCATGTCGTAAACCTCGTCGAGCTTCTTTATGCGGTAGAAGTCGAAATGGTAGATCGTGTCGCCGGATGATTCAGACGTGTACTCGTTTACTATGGCGAACGTCGGCGACGTTATTACGTCTTCAACGCCAAGCTGTTCGCATACGGCCTTGATGAACGTTGTCTTTCCGGCTCCCATCTTGCCGTAAAAGGCGAACACGCGGCCGCGCCCCATATTGTCGACAAACCGGCGTGCGGCCAAGTCGATGCTCTCTAAACTGTTGATTGTTATTTCCATAATCTTATTTTATTTTAGTTGACAGGCCGCAGACTGAAAGCTGGCTGAAAGACATGGCCCGTCTGCTTGTCTGCCCGTCTGCTTGTCTGCTAACGAATCACCTTTTCCTCACTTTCATTGTTATCAGCGGAACAATCATTTCCTCCATCGAAATGCCGCCGTGTTGGAAAGTGTCCTTATAATAAGACACATAATAATTGTAATTGTTCGGATAGGCGAAAAACGAATCGCCCATGGCGAACACATACGACGTACTCAGGTTTGGCGCAGGCAGCATCGCCTTATGCGGTTCCTTTATCACGAACACCTCCTTAGGATTGTAATTCAGGTTCTTGCCAAGCTTGTAGCGCAGGTTAGTGTTAGTGTTGCGGTCGCCTATTATCTTCACCGGCTTCGAGGCGCGTATGCTGCCGTGGTCGGTGGTTATGACTACGGTGAAGTCGCTTTGGGCCAGCATCTTGAAAAGATCCGACAATACCGAATGGCGGAACCAGCTGAGCGTTATGCTACGGTAAGCCGACTCATTGTTGGCAAGTTCGCGCACCATCTTCGATTCCGTGCGCGCATGGCTAAGCATATCGATAAAGTTGATTACGAGCACGTTAAGGTCGTTGCCCTTAAGCGAATTGAACTTCTGCAAGAACTTGTCGGCGCCGCCTGAGTCGTTTATCTTATGGTATGAATACGTGTCACGGCGGCGGAAGCGTTCAAGCTGCGTCCTGATGAGCGGCCCCTCGTTAAGGTTCTTTCCCTCTTCTTCGTCTTCGTCGACCCACAGGTCTGGAAACATCTCGGCAATCTTCACCGGCATGAGGCCGCTGAAGATGGCGTTGCGGGCGTACTGCGTAGCCGTGGGCAGGATGCTGACATACGTCTGTTCGTCGATGTCGAACATGTCGCCTATTTCCTGCGCCAACATTCTCCACTGGTCAAGGCGGAAATTGTCGATAACGATGAGGAACACCTTTTCGCCGGAATCGAGCAACGGGAAAATCTTTTTCTTGAATATGTCGACACTCATCAGCGGGCGCTCTCCGCCTTGTGCCTGAGGCTTGCGCATCGACGGATGGGCAAGCCGCAGTTTTGACATAGGTTGCGCGCCGGCCGCCTGTCCGCGGGCAATGTCGTCCATCCAGTCCATATAATGGGCCTTGACGTATTTGGCGAAACCGTTGTCGGCCTCCTCTTTCTGCATTTTCAGCATTTCGGTCATGTTGCTGTCCGTGTTGCTCAGTTCCAGTTCCCAATGTACAAGGCGGCGGTAAACGTCCATCCAGTCGCCGATGGTCTTACACCCGCCTATCTGCATGGCTATGTCCTGGAAGCTCTGCTGGTAGCCGCTTTGGGTAACCTCGGTCACTATTTCCTTCTGGTGGATGTTCTTCTTAAGCGACAGTAGTATCTGGTTCGGATTCACGGGCTTTATAAGATAGTCGGCTATTTTCGAGCCGATGGCCTGGTCCATGATATTCTCCTCCTCACTTTTCGTAACCATGACAACAGGCGTGGCAGGCGAAATCTCTTTTATCTTCTGCAAAGTCTCAAGTCCGCTAAGGCCGGGCATCATCTCGTCGAGCAGGATCAGGTCGAACGTCTTTTGCCTGCATTGGTCTATGGCGTCGGTGCCGTTGGTCACGGTCACGACGTCGTAACCTTTTTTCTCAAGGAAAAGTATGTGGGCGCGGAGCAGTTCCATCTCGTCGTCAGCCCATAAAAGTAATCCGTTGCTCATAGTCTTACCTTGTTAATTTATATAAGGATGTCCGCCGCCGGCATGGCCACGGACCTCCAACCGTTCTTTACTTTATCTGAAGACTGTTCAAAATCCGTCCAGGTCGTAATACTCGTCCTCAAGGTCGAAACCGTCCCGACGGTTGTCGTCAGTCCCGGTATTGCCACCGTTGCCGGTATTGTCATAATCGCCGCTGAACTCTATAATGAAGTCATCCTGGCCTGAGGGCACGCCGTTACCCACGGCCGGCGGCGTGTCGGTTTCCCGACTTGACGGCCGGCGGTTTGCGTCAGGCCCTACGTTCCTGTCATCAACACCGCCAACCTTGTTTTCGCCTTCGAGAGGAACAACGGTTCCATCGTCGTCGGCAGCATCAGGCTGAGTTGCCGTAGGTTGTCCGTCATCTATAATGAACAGATTGTCATCTTGCACATTGCCCGCATCGCCTTCAGGCTCGACGGGAACGGTGATAGCGTTTGAACCAGTATCGCCTGCGTCACTTTCAGGCTCGACGGGAACGGTGATACTGTTTGAACCAGTATCGCCTGCGTCACTTTCAGACACGGCGGGAACGGTTACTCCGTTTGAATCAGCATCAACAGGAACGGTTGTTCCCGGCGTATTTTCTTGTTCGTCGGGTATTATTATGAGGTCGTCCTGTCCGATGCCGACAGCCGACGGTTCGTCGTCGATGAACAATCCTTCTTCAATCACGCCGCCTTCATACAAGGCGGCGCCGCCGTCCCCACCGCTTTCCTCAAACGGCTGATACTCTATCGTCGCAGGCTCGGTAAGCAGCCTTACCGTACTTATACGCAAAGGTACGAAGTGCTGCTCATAGAACTTGTCGTAATCATTATAGCTGTATTGTGTCCCGAGCAGTTCAAGGTTCGCATCGCTTATCACTATCGAACGGGCCTTGGCCGTAAGCGTACGCACCTTGGCGTTGCCGCCCACTTGGCGCGCGTATTGCAATGCCTCGTCATAACTCATGAAACCGCTTACACGCATACGGTGGAGAGCGCCCTGTTCCTCTACGACCACGTCGAAATTCCTTACTATAAAATTGGTGAAGTTAAAGCGGGCAAGCTCGAAAAGCAACTTGTTCTCATTCACCGAATCGGGCGAATACACAAACATGAACGAGAAATCAACGTTGCGCTCGGCAACGAACTTGCGCGCGGCTATCGAGTCGCTGTCGCTAAGCACGACGGCGCGCCGTTCCCAAACATCGCTTATGTCAAACTTTCCGCCATACAACTGGCGGCCGGCCTTTACGCCGTTGATTATCATTCCGGCCATTTCGCTGACGTCGCTCTCAGGATACTTTGCCACAACTTCCTGCATATCGGCAAGACAGCCTTCGCTGTCGCCGTTGTTGAGCTTGCTGAGTCCGCCGATGAAAACAAACTTATCGCGGTTAGCCCCCATAGGGAAACGCGAAGCCGACAACGCCGTGTTAGCGCTCACCTCGTCGAACCTGTCGGCCTTGAACGCCTCATACGTGGCGGCATAAAGCGAGTCTTCTATGTGTACGCCAAAACGTGCGTTCTCGGCAAAATTCGGATCCGCCAACAACGCCGTCCACCGGCTGTCAGGGAAATCACGCTTCAGCAAGTCAAGATATGTGGCGGCCAAGCCTCCCTCCTGCCGTCTTGAATATAAAAGGAACAAATGGTAATAAGCCTCGTCAAGCAGTTCGTAGTCCTTATAATTATCGGTAAGGCGGCGCAACGTATTCTCGCCAAGCACAAGATTATCAAGCTTGTCCTTGAAAATAACTCCCGAATGGAACAGTCCGTCCGCTATTATCTTATTGCTTTCAGCCACCTGTTCCGGCGTGAACGGTATTTGCTTCAGGTAATACTCGCGCATGTGCGGGTTGTTGTGCGCACTGTCGAGCGCGTTTTCAATCGAATCCTGCACGGCCTCAGCCGCAGCGATCGAGTCGCGCATCTCATCGGTAAGTTCGTCGGCGGCGTTAGCCTGAGCCACAACGGTCTTGTTCGACCGTTGCCAGTCGTCAACATTCTGGCGCCGCCCCCACAGTTTCTGGAACGTCGCCTTGCCCTGGCTCACGGCAGTGGGATTGTAGAAATACCAAGTGCCGTTCTTGTCGGTCATGTTGTTGGCCTGGCTGTTCTGCCCCGCCATGTTGAGTCCGCCTTGTTCGGCAAGATACTGCTGGGCCTCAGCCTCCGCCTGGGCCTCGCGCTCTTCTTTTTCCTTTTTCTTCAAGGCTTCTATCACACGGTCGATAGCTTCGTTCCTCTCAGCCTCGGGCATCTTGGCGAGAGCCTGCAACGAGTCCTGCAGATGAACGGCATCGGTATACGGCACAAGCTCGTCGAGCACCTTCGAGCGTTCCGACAGTTGCTCATAGTCATCACGCTCCTTGTCCAACAAGCCGATGGCCTCGCCGTAACAGCGGCGTGCGTTGCCGTAATCCTCACGCTCCCAATACAGGTCGCCGAGCTTTAGCAGCAGCACGCCCTTCTCTATGCCGCCCCTCGTCGACTTGGCGTTGCCCTGCTCATAAGCGGAAATGGCGTTTACCGTATCTTTCTGATTAAGGTAAATATTGCCGATGGCGTAATACACCTGGTCAAGGTAATCCTTGTTGTTTTCCGACCGAGCCATGCGGCGCAGCCTCTTTATCATCTTCTTCGACTGCCGGCCGCCCATGACCTCCGTCATCGCTATGCGTGCGTTGAACTCAAGTTCGTAAGGCGGATGCAGCCTTATGACACGCTTAAAAGCCTTATAAGCCTTGTCGTTATGGCCGAGCGCGGCCTCGAGCTGTCCCATGAGATACCACTCGCGGGCTTTCTGCTTACGGCGCATCTCGTGCTTGATAACCTTGCGGAGGTAAGGAATAGCCTTCTCGTATTCTCCCGTGTGTATGTAATAATCGGCGTAAGTATAGTCCCATTCCTTCCGCGCGCGCCAATGAAGCGAGTCGCGGCGTATCTTGGTTATCACGTCCTCAGCGTCGTAAAGCCAATCCTGCTCAATGTAGCACTTTGCCAACCACGCCCTGGCCCTGCCGTAAATAGCAGGCTGGGTGGAATAGAGCCTGCTCATATACGCGAAAGTCGAAGCAGCCTCGTCAAACGACCCCTTCATGAACTGCGCCCGCCCCATCAGCAGCCAAGCCTTCCACAAGAAAGGGTTGTACTCCTTACGGTTGAGCCACTCTATGTCCTTGTCTGTCTTTTTCCTGCTTTTCGTCCACTTCGGCCTGCGCTTTATGCTGTGCAGCCTTATGGCTTTCTGGCATTTCTCTATGGCACGGTCGAAATTGCCCGCCCCGAGGTCGCGGCTGTTCTTGTTGCCCACGGTATAAAGCGGCAGCATCTCGGTAAAGTTGTCCTTATTGCCGGTCTCTTTTTCAAGCGCGCCGTCGATATAAGCCAACGAACCGTTATAATATGTATTGTAACGCGCGTTGAAAGAATGCCACCAACGGCTCTGGGCCGTATTCTTCTCAGTAGAACAGCCCACGGCGGCCATGACGGCCACCACGACCAATAAGGGGACTATATGTTTAGCTAACTTGATATGCATACTGTTTCAAGAAAGGCCACAATACCTTTATTATAAACTTACAAACGGCTGTTTTATTGCATGGCAAGGTAAAACTATCATCTTCGAATCAGCATCACGACCCGATCTTTTCCTTACTTACACTAACGGCTTACCCCTATCGCGAAGCAAGGAACAATACGACAGAAGCCGCCCGAAACGACAAACGGGGCACACGCCCCGATGTCAGTCAATTTCTTTTATATTGAAACCTGCCAGCTTCAAATCATCCCAAAAATGCGGATACGACTTGCGGACTACTTGCGGATTGTCGATCTTCAAGCCCGGGAAAACCATCGACGCAGGCGCAAAAGCCATAGCCATGCGATGATCCTCATACGTCTTTATCATGACGTCAGCGTCAGGCTCGCAACGTTCGCCGTCCCAAGAGAGTTCGCCGATGCCGGTCTCACGTATGACATACCCCAACTTGCGCATCTCGGTCTTCAAAGCTTCGACGCGGTCGGTCTCCTTTATCTTCAACGACGACAGCCCCGTAAACCTGAACGGTATGCCGGCCAACGCACAACAAACCACCATTGTCTGCACCATGTCAGGCTGGTTGACAAAATTGTAATCGAGACGCGGCGGCTTAGTTTCAACAAGCTTCAGCGTGACGGTCGTGGGCACCCCCTTTTCCCTTGTCTTGAACATCGTCCTCACGCCAAGCATGCTGAACAAATACTTTATGGCCGAGTCGCCTTGACGCGAACCGTCGGTAAGGCCGGTGAGCATGACTTCCGACTCGTCGTTCTTACAGAGCACAAGCATCTCATACCAATACGATGCCGCGCTCCAGTCGTTCTCGATAAAGAACTCTTTAGGTCCGTAAGGCTTGGGGGCTACTTTTATCGTATCCACACTTACCCAATCGACATCCGCGCCGAAGTCGCGCATCATGCACAATGTAAGGTCTATATAAGGGCGCGACACTATCTCGCCGCACAATTTCAGTTCCAATCCCTTGGCAAGTACCGGAGCTATCATGAGCAGCGCCGATATGTATTGCGAACTTATGCCGCCTTGTATCTCAAGATATCCTCCGTCGAGCTTGCGCCCCCTTATCCTTAGAGGAGGATAACCCGGCACGCGCCCGTAGTCGATATCCGCCCCGATGTACCTCAGCGCGTCGACCAAAGCCTTTATAGGGCGCTGCTGCATGCGCTCCGTTCCGGTAAGCACATGCTCGCCCTCAGTTACAGCGAGATAGGCCGTCATGAAGCGCATCGCCGTGCCTGCAGCCTTTATGTCGATGACCGGCGGCATGCCGCTTAAGGCGTCGAGCATTACCTCCGTATCGTCGCAGTCGGACATGTTGCCGGGCGTAAGCTTGCTGCCCGACAAGGCGTTGATTATCAAAGCCCTGTTGCTGATACTTTTCGACGCGGGAAGATTTACGGTTACATTTAATTTTTCAGGTGGTGTCAATACGTATTTCATATCATGCAAAGGTACTGAAACTTACGCACAACACAAAACAAAAACAGATAAAAAAACTTTATCAGGTTGCGCCAGGGTCAACAGTTACGCAATAAAGGCCAAACCGCCAAACTACGTTATCCGCGTCAATTACGGATAAGGCGCAAGCCTATGTCGGATATTCCCGGCAGGATTTCGCGCATCATTATATGGTGCACGCGCACGTTAAGGGAGTCGCCTTGCCGCAAATCGTCGTCAGACAAGATGAAATCATATTGGAAATAGCCCACCCCGGCACCGAGCGCATTGCCCTTGCCGTCATACAGCCGGCAGTTGAGCGTATCCTTCCTCACCCTGTGGCCAGGCTCTACGGTGCGTTCGACCAACAGGCTCAACGCCGTGAACGGATAAGCCGAATTGATGCGCAAGCCTATCTCCTGGCGGTAACGGCCTGATGCCTTCAGTCCGGGGACGGCGAACACCAACGTGTCACTGCGCTCCCAGCCCTCAACGTTGGTCGACGCATACTTGTCGTAAACAACCCGGCCGTCGCAAGCCTGCAACGCTACGGCCGCCGCGGCAACCGCCAATAATGTAAATAACGCATGTTTCATATCACTTCCATTCGGCATGTCCGCCTACAACCAACCGTTAAAACGCCGTGCGCGCAAGCCTCCCGCGCACGGAGGCTGCGCCGCTCCGCCGCCGGCTTCAGCCTTTCGGCTGTTCCGGCTTGCCTTCCGCCTGTCCGCCCTTGGCCGGCCTGGCGTTGCGGTTTCTTTGGACCGGCTTGTTGTTGCGGTTCTTCGGCTTTTTCTTTTTCTTATTCTTGTCAAAGCGTGTAAGACTCTCGTTCTCAAGCAGGTCGACAGGCCTGTCCTGACGCTTCACCACCCCGTCCTCTTGCAACGACAGGGGTTTCTCGCCGCGCTTGTTCATGTCTATCACCTCAAGGGCGCGCTTGGCGGTGATTGTCTCTACGTTCGACGGTATCTTCTTGTCTGTCGAATAAGTCACAATCCCGGCCAGGATGTCGCTCTTGAACAGGTAATAATCGTTGTCCTGCGTCTGCAGCACGACCTCCTTGCTCGGCAGGCGGCGGCTGGCCTCGATATAGTTGTCAACCTCGTAGTTAAGGCAGCACTTCAGCTTGGCGCACATTCCGGCGAGCTTCTGGGGGTTGAGCGATATGTCCTGGTAGCGCGCCGCGCCGGTGCTTACCGATACGAAGTTCTTCATCCACGTGGCGCAGCACAGCTCGCGGCCGCACGGGCCGGTGCCGCCTATGCGCCCGGCTTCCTGCCGTGCGCCTATCTGTTTCATCTCGATGCGCACGTGGAACGTCTCGGCCAGCACCTTGATGAGCTGTCGGAAGTCGACGCGCTCGTCGGCGATGTAATAGAAGATGGCCTTGTTGCCGTCGCCCTGGTATTCCACGTCGCCTATCTTCATTTGCAGGTTAAGACTCTTCGCTATCTGGCGGCTTTGTATCATGGTGTCGTGCTCGCGGCTCTTAGCCTCACGATACTTGTCCATGTCTACGGGCTTGGCCAGCCTGTAAATGCGCTTTATGTCGTCGGCCGACCTGAGGTTGGCCTTGCGTATCTGCAGCTCGACGAGCTTTCCGGTCAGCGTCACGACGCCTATGTCGTGCCCAGGGTTGGCCTCGACGGCTACGATGTCGCCCTTCTTAAGGTCGAGGTTGTTCACATTGTGGTAATAACCCTTGCGCGTGTTCTTGAACTGCACTTCAACCAAGTTGGTGCTCCGGGCGTTGCCCGGCACGTCGGCCAGCCAGTCGTAAGTGTTAAGCTGGCGGTCCTGGCGGCCGCAGCCGCGGATGCAAAGTCCGCGGTCGCAGCCGTTGTATATCATGAATTTCCTATTCTTAAAGTCCATAAACATCATATATTAAGTGAAGAGTGAAAAGTGAAGAATCCAAATGCAAGGCCGCAAGACATATATACTTTACTCCTTACTCCCCTATTCCTTACTCCCTATTCCTTACTCCTTTACTCCCTACTCCTTACTCCTTCTTTACTTTATTTTCTTATCAGCGCTACGATGATGTGCGTTGCCATGTCGAACAGCACTATCTTGGCGTTTGCGTTCTGCCCGATGTCGCGCATGGCGCGGTTCATCAGCTCCGACATTTCGATAACGTTGGCCTCGTTGATGTAAGGGGCGAAGTTGCGGGCGAAGTTTTCCTCGTCGCGCGTCATGTAGCAGAGCTGCGGATTGTGGAAGTTGTACATGAAATTCTCACGCACCAAGCGCATGAAATACGCCAGCATGCGCCGCTGCTTCTCGCGGCCGAGTGCGGCTGCGGTCTCGCTCCACTTGCGCAGTTCCTTTATCTTGCGCATGTAAGCAAGGCGCATCAGCGAGACGAACAAGTCTAAGAACTGGCGCTTCTCGTTGTCGGCGTCAAGCTCTTCGAGGGCCGCCAACCAGCTTCCTCCCGCCGCGCGCGCCAACCTGTGCGCCGCGTCGGCGTCTATCCCGCGGCGTTCTATGAGCGCACGCTCTATCGAAGCGTCGTCGATGCGCCTCACGTCGATGCGCTGGGCGCGGCTCCGGATAGTCTCGATCAGCTTCTCAGGCTCTTCGCACACCATGACGAACACCGTCTCGGCAGGCGGTTCCTCGAGCAGTTTGAGCATTTTGTTGGCGCACTCGGCGTTCATACGCTCGGGCAGCCATATTATCACGACCTTATATCCGCCCTGGCTCGACTTCAGGCTGAGCTTGCGTATGAGCAGGTCGCTCTCCCCCACGCCCATCAGGGCCTGCTGGTTGGCGGCGTTCATTTCGGCCAGCCATTGGTCCATGGTGAAGTAAGCGCCGTGCGAAAGCATGCGACGCCACTCGTCAGCGAAGTCGTCGCTCGACATCTTATGCTCAGAACCCGTGCCCGAAGGGCGGATTACGGGATAAGAAAAATGCAGGTCGGGATGGGCCAGCTTGCCGGTCATGGCGCACTGGCGGCACGCCCCGCAAGAGTCGCCGTCCGTGCGGTCACGGCACAACAGGTAGGAGGCGAACGCCACGGCGAGAGCCATCTTGCCCGAGCCTTGCGGCCCGCAGAACATCATGGCGTGGGGCACACGGTCTTCACTTACCATGCGCCTCAGCCTCTGCTTTATCTCTTCCTGACCTATTACGTCGCCGAACTTCATATCCGCATTTAGCCAAATCGGTGCAAATTTACGAAAATTCCGCCTTATAACACGACAAAAAGGCGGATATTTGTCCGCCTTTCACATTTTTATATTATACCGACAGCTTATTTTACTATCCAAAACAGCGATAGGGCATAAACTAAAAGAACAGCTACGAGCACTCCCGCGGCAACGCCTACGGCGGCTAGCACGGACAGGCCGAACAGTCCGCGCAGCAGCATCACGGCGGCCGACATGTAGACGAGGCCGAGAATATAGTCGACCGTTCCCAACTCCTTACGCCTGTATTGCCTTAAGACGATGCCCCATAAACCAAAGATTGCCAGCATGGTATATATCCACGGCACGTCGCCGAGGCTCTCTATGAGGGCGCAGACGGAGAAGAGCACGACGTTGGCCAGCACGTCGTCGGTAAACGTATGGGCTTTCTTTAGACATCGCCTTACAATCAAAACCACCGACGAAACACCGGCAAACGCAACAGCTAAGGCCGCTTCGGGCAGGTCGAGGCTTATGCCGGCATTGCCTAAAGCCTTGATTACCGCCGCGGCTAAGACAAACGCGCACACGCCGTCGGGAAACTCGTAACGGTGCTTCTTCATGCGCCTGTAAACGAAAACGGCTACCGCCGCCACGCCTAATACTATCCAAGGAAACAGCATACTTTCCCCTTTCTTCTAAATAGTTCCGCAAAGTTACGAAAAAATCAGCATCAAACAAAGACCAATGGCTGAAATATTTCCCAGTATCTCCTACTTCCCTGACTTGCCAGAGCCTGCCCACGTAGCCTTGTGCCACAGCTGCTCGAGCGGCCCGCGCTTGTGGGAGCGCAGCCAAAGGCGGCAGAACGTGAACTGCAGGAGCACGAACACGGCCCCTATGGCGAGGCTCATAGCGTGGCCGCTTACGCTGTAAAGGCTTAAGCCCCAATGGTAAAATATGAATCCGCCGGCAACCGACTGGCCTATATAGTTGGAAAGACTCATCTTGCCGTAAGGCAGAATCTTGGCGAGGAAGCCGCGGGCGCGGGTGCGGTGGTAGAGGTAAGTGAGCGAGCTTACGTAGAAGAGCGTCATCGAGAGGTTCTTCCACATGTCGAGCATCACGGTGAGCGACGCCGAGGCACAGCCCTGGCCGAACATCTGCGGCACAGTATAACGCAGCGGACAGAGCACCGCGAAGGCCGCAACCGACCACAACATCGTGCGCCGCCAAAGACCGGCGTTGCCGCCCTCGTCGTACAACAGGCGGCGACGGCCTATCCAAAGGCCGAGCAGGAAGAGGAAAAGCGTCTGAGTAAACCGCCCATGCTCGATGGCCCAAGTGAAGTTGACGGGCAGGCCGTAACGCAGTCCGGCCGCGGCCACGTCAAGCCAACTGCCGCCCTCCTGCGCCGGAAGGATGGCCACGAAGAGCCCGTCGGACCCGAGGTTGAGCGGTTGCAACGAGGGGTCGAGCAAACTGCCTATGAAGTAAAACAGCTCTATCGGCTGCAGGCCGAAGAACACTGCGGCGGCAAGCAGCGCACGGTTGCCGGCGCGGACGAACGGAAGCACGAGCAGGCCGCACACGGCGTAGACCGTCAGTATGTCGCCGTTGAAAAACAGGAGGTCGAGCAAACCGAAACCGAACAGCAACACCATGCGCCAAACGAAGCGCGGACGGAAGTCGCGGCCACGCTGCGCCTGATTGTTGTGCTGCACGAAGAGCGTCAGGCCGAACAGCATGGCGAAGATGGCGTACATCTTGCTTGATAGCAGGAAGAAGGTCACGTCCCACACGGCCGTATCCAAAGCGGTGGGCGGCGGGAACTTGTAGAAATTAAGATGCTCGATGAAATGCAGCAGGATTATGCCCGCAACGGCTATTCCGCGCAGCAGGTCGGCCGCGTCGATTCGTGTGTTCGGCAAGGCCGAAGGTCTGTAATGCGACATTGTCATATTATCATGTTAGCGTTGTTTGCCTGCCGGCGGGGTGTCCGTAGGCAAATGCAAAGTTAAGCATTTTTCCTTTATCCGCGCCTATTGCGGCGCATATTTTTCAACAATAAAAACACGTCAGTTGGATATAAGAAAACGTGAGCTCGGTATAATGAATATTTTCATAAACATCAACTACATCCCTTGTAGGGACATAATTTATTATGTCCGCACGCCTCATAGAGGCGTATGTAAACGTGTTTCCACATCAAATACGTTCCTTACGGAACGTGCGGACATAATAAATTATGTCCCTACAATGGGTGCTTTCAGGTGTTTGTAAAATTAGTTTTTATACCGAACTCACGTTAAAAACATGTTAAAGCGGAATGGCTAAAGTTAAAACAAGCTGCCGTATTTTGCCGTTTTTCCGCGCAAAGAACACTTTTGTACGAAAAAACGGCCGTTTTCGGCGGTTACGCATAAATCGTTATCCGTCAATAAGTTACACGAAAAGCAACATGGTTAATCGCGTTTTGCTTCGCAAAATGCGGCCTCTTGCGCTCCAAAAGGCCGTCTTTCATGAGCCCAAAGGTTACCTATTAGAACCTCAAAGGCCGTATTTGCCTGCGCCTTCAGCCGTCTTTTCCCATGAAAAACAGCACGAAAAGGCATCAAAACAGCAACAAAAGGCCCATCAAGCGGCAAAACGGCACAGCACAATCAACCTTTTCCGGTCTTACAAATCCTAAAACATCACGGCACGGCGTGTTAAATGCCGGACGGCAAAAGTTAAACGATGTTTATGCGGACGCTGCGTCTAAACGCTGCAGCCAACCGGCGTTTATCAAATTGTAACTTAATTTAAGCCTCAACGACGCACTATTTTCACGGTTCACGGGTTTTATAATAAAAGACTATTCGGAAAGGAGACTGTTATGAAAAAGATTATTTTCTTGATAACGGCGATAATTGCCGCCACAACGGCAGGCTACGCCCAGGACGACAATGGGCGCAAGCTGACCAAGCAGGAGCGTAAGGCGCAAGAGGCGCTTATAGACAGCATGATGAACGCAACGGCCGAAAAGGCCATCGACGACTCGGCCTTCGTACTGGAGGCCGACCAAGTGACGTTCAAGCGGGGATACACGGCGCACGTCACGTCTAACACCAACTTCGTGGCCGTCAACGGCGGCGAAGCCTCCGTGCAAGTGGCGTTCAACGTGCCGTGGCCGGGCTTCAACGGACTCGGCGGCATCACCGTCGACGGCTACATATCGAGATACGAGAAGACGAAGGACAAGAAAGGCAACGTGTACCTTAAGATGGGCGTCAACGGCAGGGGCATATCCGCCCAAGTGTTCATCACCCTTTGGGCCGGCTCCAACAAGGCCACGGTGAGCGTACAGCAAAACTTCTACTCGGGGCGGATAACCCTCGACGGCGTTATCGTGCCATTGGAAAACAGCGACGTGTTCAAAGGCGTGGCGCTATGAACAAGATATTAATCGGCGGACATGCAATGACATTCAGGCAGGCAACCGCCGACGACCTGCCGCAGGCATGGCTCATAATACGTGAAGCCAAGCGCTTCATGCACGAAAAAGGCCGTTACCAGTGGACGGAAGAATACCCTTCGCCCGAAAGGATCGAGGCCGACATCCTCTCGGGCGGCGCATACGTGATGTGCGACGGCGGCGGCGGCATCGGCGCTTACGCCTACGTCACGGCCGCGCCCGAGCCTGCTTACGACGCTCCGAGCGTCCGTTGGCTTAGCCACGGGCCTTACGTCGTAGTCCACCGTCTCGCCGTAGGCGCGGCCTTCCGCGGCAAGGGGCTCGGCCATGCAATGCTCCTAAAGGCCGAGCAAGTCGCCTTAAGCCGCGGCATCGGCAGCATAAAGGTTGACACAAACCACGACAACGCCGAGATGCTCCGCCTACTTGGCTCGCTCGGCTACACGCATTGCGGCACGGTAAGCTACGGTTTCAGGGGCGAGCGCATGACGTTCGAGAAACTCATAAACACCTAACTTTAAGAATAATTACAGTGACTTTACCACGTAAAAACATGACGTTGACAAGAAGTTACGAATATACGGCAGGGCTGAAAGCAGACGGTTGAGCCTTAGGGGGCGAAGGCCGAACTTCACATCGTAATGCGGATTGACAAGCCAAAGCTGCCTGTCGCAAACCGTATAACCGGCAATTGCAACGGCACGCTCGAACGCTTCAACCGTACAACGGGTACGCCGTATGGCCATAAGTTCGTTTACTGTAAACTCATCCTCGCCAAACAGCCTCAACACACGTTCGTACATGTGCAACGGCAACAGATGGACGAACGGCAGACGTGACAGCACACGGCTGTGCGCTATCTGCTGATGCCCGCCGAAAGGCATGTGCCACGCAGGAAAAGCGACGAACAAACGTCCGCCCGAAGCCAGCAAACGTCTTAGTCCGCGGAGCATGCGCACTTTGTCGCCGATATGCTCTACAACGTCGTGGGCCATTATCAAGTCAAACTTTCGGCCGTCGCCTACATAGTCGAGCACGTCCTGGCAGACGAACGTTCCGGCCGCATCCTCCTGTGAAAAAAACTCTTTTGCCTGCACGATGCGCCGTTCAGACAGGTCGACGCCTACCACCCTGCAACCCATCCGGGCGAAAGGCAGCAGGTTGCCGCCCTCTCCGCAACCGACCTCAAGCACCGAGGCACCGTCAAGATTGACGAACCTTGACACGTATGGGATGAAATATTTCCCGGTAGTAGCCGCTTCCTCTCGGAAATAACGGCGACGGTCTAAATGTCTTTTCTGCATTTCCTTTTTCCGTTTTTTACTTATATGATAATGGAAAAGGGAAGATACTGCATCACGCTTCACATAAAACGAACGAACGTGACGGGTTCACCAAGCCTACTTGAACACTATCCTCAGCCCTACGGGCAGCGAAAGTTGCAGCGGTTTGTCGTGCCATTGCACTGTCGTTCGGCTGCCGTTGGGGACGTACCACGTCAGCTTCGGACTGAAATACAGCTGCAAATTCGGTGCCAGGTCGTAGCTTACGCCCACGCCGGCGTTTACCGACCACTGCCAACGCGGCAAGTGGAGGGCGTCGCGGCGGCGGTAAACCACGGTGTTTTCGATTTTGTATTTGCGCTCGGCCTTGCCGTAGAACGGTATGTCTAAGGCCACGCCGGCCGTACCGTAAAGCGAGAAGCGGCCTTTACGGACGAACGAGTATGTAGCGCCGAAGGGCACCCCGACGAACAGCGTGCGCTGCCGTTCGCTTATATTTGTGGTGTCCGACGCGCCCGTTTGCAGGTTCGTCGTGTGGCGCGTCAGGCGCAGGCCGAAGTCCAAGTTGCACCTGTCCGTAAGGCGTTTGCCGAAGTTCAGCCCTATCTGCAGCGGCTTATCGTAACTGCGGCGTGTGTATATGCGCCCGTCGTTCATCAATGCTATGCGCAGCAAGGCGTCGCGTTCGAGCGGGTCGATGCCGTCGCCTACGTCGTAAGTCAGGTAGTCAGCTAATTGCTGCCACGTCTCGATGTCGACCCTTGTGGCCGAACCTACGCCTTGCCCGATAACGCTCAACACCGTAGGCAACAAACTCTCCGATGCCTGTCCGGCTACGGCGTTCATGCCTAAGAGCCAGTTATCACTTTCCGCAGCATGCGTTTCGCCATCCGTGATGACTGCAGATGCAGGCGTCACGCCGTCAGTAGGTGCAGGAATCGGCAACAATATCGTATCCGTCAGGACGCTCAGAGCAGACAATAACACATCATTTGGCATCTCGGGCAACGAGGCTTGCAAAAGAGACCGACCGTCATTAAACGCCGTATCGACGGCTTCAGGCTTGCCGAAAGCCGCAACAGTCTCCGCTTCATGCCGCAACACGGCACGCCCTTTATCCTTATCCGCCTTACGCTGCTTGGCTATCCCCTTAGAAACATTGCCCTTCGGTACGCCCGCAAACTGCTGTCCGCCATCGTCTCGGAGCGTAACTACGGCGAGCACGGCCGCCAACAGCACGGCGAGCAGCCCCAAACGTGCGCGGCGCTCGCTTATCATGGCCATCAGCTTGCGCCGAGCACGCAGCAGCTGCGACGATGACGAGCGAGGCTCTATGCCGAGGATTTCGGCTATCTCGTTGTGCGACAGTCCGTCGAGCACAGACAGGCGGAACACCTTGCGGTAGCCGCCGGGCAGGCGGTCGACCATAGCCATTATGTCATCTAACGATACGCCGCCATACGGTTTGCCGCCGTCGGCATCATCGGCTACGCCAGCCGCCGCCTCAATAGGCAACGCCCTACCCTGCGTTTGCTTGTATCTCAAGGCGAGGTTGGTCATAATGCGGCACATCCAAGGCTCCAACCGGCCGGCGTCGCGCAGTTTGCCGATAGACGAGAAAACGATGATGAAGCCGTCGTGAAGCAGGTCTTCGGCTGCGTCGTCATAGCCCACGACGCGCCTGAGCGCATCCAGCATCCTGCCTGAATACGCCCCGTAAAGCGCGGCTTGCGCACTGCGGTCGCCACGCTTGCATCCATCAACCAACCGTTCTACGTCCATCCATATCGCCGACGCTGCCCGCCGGCATTATAATATATACGTCAGTTCGGTATAAGAAGAATGTAAACATTCTAAAAACAAATGGCACCATTCAAAACCGTAAGAAGTCTGTGGCATACCGTCATTCCGGGCTTAGACCCGGAATCCAGGGAACATCCTTTTGCAAACAAAGTGTTGTATATACTGGATTCCGGGTCTAAGCCCGGAATGACGGTATGCCACAGACTTCTTACGGTTTTGAATTGATTCCTTTTCATTATACCGAACTGACGTAATATATGATAAAGCAACAGCCGGATTACTGCATCATGAACACAGTTTTCTATCTAAAAACGACAAAAAAGCATCGATATTACATCGTGCCCTGTAAGCCGTCGGGCTACGGCATACAAACGGGCGTTTTGCAAAAGGCAGCCTTTCAGCAAGTAAAAGGTTACCTTTCAGCGCATAAAAGGCAACCTTTTGCAAGATAAAAGGCAGTCTTTCACAAACACACTGATTACCAATAGGTTACAAATAAGCAAAAAAGCATGGCGCAACAGGCTGCGGACAGGCATATAAAAAGGGCCTGAGCATTGCGGCTCAGCCCCTTTCCGTTTTTACGATAACGCCCCGGCTTACAGCAGGGTGTCGAACTTTTCCTTCAGTTTTGCTTTCGTAGTAGCACCTACGAACTTGTCGACAACCTCGCCGTTCTTGATGAACAGGATTGTCGGGATGTTGCGGATGCCGAACTGCATGGCGATTTCGTCAGCCTCTTCAACGTCGCACTTGCCTACGACAACCTTGCCGT
>CALUIJ010000092.1 GCA_944320675.1 uncultured Prevotella sp. | reverse complement strand
CCCAAGTCTTTCCATGTTTGCGTACTGGATTCCGGGTCCCGGCCCGGAATGACAAAATGTCTTGCTGCTTGAATGGGGATGAAATATTAAGTGGAATCGGGTAAATTGCGGATATTCAATATTTTTTGCGGTTTTGGGGTTGTGAGGTCGTACGGTTGTGGGGTTATAGGGTTGTGCGATTATGAGGTTGTGCGGTTATGGGGTTGTGTGGGGGGGGCAGTTCCGTCGGATTTGTAATCATTAGTGGTTGCAAATCCTACGGAACGGGAATGACCGATTGGGAATAAGGAATTTGCATACCATCAAACAAAGAAAAAGAGGGCGCACCAAATATATCGAATTTCGGCACACCCTCATGTATAATGTTGCTCAAAATTCCAACTTATATTGTTGCAAAGAATTTTTCTAAACTGCTCATATCTTTCAGCTCAGTAATATGACTTTCTTCATCAGTAAGAACCCTTTTCTTTTTCCTGCTTGCAGATACTACGTCAATCATTGATTTTGCATCGCCTTCGGCATTAATGATTTTTACCGACTTGCCGTTTGAATTTTCAACTATGTTTAACAACTCATCGGTAAATGAGCGCGACATGAAAATGACACCATCCAAATCGATACAAATCTCCACACATCCAGCATTAACAACTTCGTTCCTTATCGCCTCTGCATTGCAACGGGAACGAATATCACTGCTAAGAACCTCTTTTACTTTTACAATCTTTTTCATGATTCCATTCCTTTCTTTTTCATTCTAAATATTTTTTATAATCAAATCCATCCGGAGCATTGACAGGTATTTTCATTAATATGATAGTTCCGTCCCAAAATATTGTCTTTGGTAATATTACGTAATTTTCCGCTCCTCTTTCATATCTGTAAAAGGCTCCTCCTGACAATTCAAAGAAAGAACCATTAAGGCCTTCCACTAACATCTTTCTCGTAGTCGGGAGACCGAACCCCCTCTCCGGTATGTCTTTTGTCGAATACCCATTGTTGGCTAATTCCAACGCTTTTGCTTCATTGCCTTCTATTTTGTCAAGGTATTTACACGACTTGACATAGCTGCCATAAATGGTTATTCCGTCATCGGCGATACAAATATTTATACATTTCTCGCTTTTCAGGTATTGCGAGTAAATATAACCATATTTCCCATGTGAATGTTGACTTATGTTGCAGATGATTTCACCAAGCATATAAGACAAGGGAGTATGTATTTCGCTGTCGTATTTTGTTTGGCGCCTGATTATCCGTTGTAATACGGATTGTATAGCGTCCGTGGCTTTTTCGTCACCTAATTGGAATTTACAAATGGGTGTATATGTTTTTCCTGCATATACATCCAAATTGCCTTCCAAGTTTTCATCATTCGTAAGTTCAAGTAAATCATTGAAGCATATCAAATCAAAATATTTAGACAAATATGACGGTATAATGCATGATATGCCCTTCTCGCTTCGATGCTTGAATATTGCTAACGGAGCAAGTAAAAAAGGATGAAAAAAGGAAGAAACGCTAAAATCCCATTCAACGTCAGCGTCAGCGTTTTCGGTAGCGTTGGTGATCTTGAACAGGTAATTAAAAACGCTTCCTATTCTTTCGTCTCTTTTTACATCAGGTATATGTATCGACCTTGTCATAATGAATACAACTCTAATCCTTGTTAAAAGTATTATAATCCTTAAGGCTTTATTTTTATAATAAATACCAAACAAGCTAAATTATTTCCTTTACGCGGCAAAGATAATGCAAACGAGCGGAATGTAAGCTTGCTTACAAATTCCCGAGTGCAGCTTATCTTGCGGCAAAGATACGAATAAACCTTAAAATAAAAGATTTTGGAGTGTTAATAATTAAAGTACGTTATAATTTTAACGTCAGATCGGTATAAGAAGAATGTAATCATTCTAAAAACAAATGGCACCATTCTAAACCGTAAGGCAATGACAAAATGTCTTTCTGCTTGGATGTGGATGGAGATTAGGTAAATTGCGGATATTCAATATTTTTTTTGCGGTTATGGGGTTGTGAGGATGTGAGGGCAAATCCGACGGAACGGTTACCATAGTATAACACCCACAACCGCATAACCCAATAACCGTAAAACCTTATAACCCCATAACCCCACAACCGCACAACCTAAAAGGTAAGCTTCCGCACGATAAAAGGCAAGCTTTTATAAGGTAAAAGGTAAGCTTTCGCGAAGCGAAAGACCGTCTTTTAGCGGCCGCGCAATGGGAAAACGCAACCGTTATGCTAAAAAACGACAATTGTAAACCGCCGATTGAAAATATTCGCACGCACTGGCATGAAATTAAAAAAAATATTGTAAGTTTGCAAGGCATAACGACGGACACGCGCCAAAGGGTGCGCCCGCATACCGCCGGAGCCGCAGGCTGACGGCGGAAAACACCTCATCAGTTTGGAAACAAGGACCATCATCAACAACACCGCCAAGATATTGCTGCCGTTGGCGTTCGGCGGTGCTATTTTGTATTGGATGTACCGCGACTTCGACTTCCGCAGCGTCGACGACATACTGACGCACGGAATGGACTGGACGTGGATGCTGCTGTCGTTCCCGTTCGGCATACTGGCGCAGATGTTCCGCGGATGGCGCTGGCGGCAGACGCTGGAGCCTATCGGCGAGGAGGCAAGGCGGCCGACGCTGGTCAACGCGGTGTTCCTCTCTTACGCGGCCAGCCTCGTAGTGCCGCGCGTAGGCGAGTTCACGCGCTGCGGCGTGCTTAAGCGGTATGACGGAGTATCGTTTGCCAAGGCCCTCGGCACGGTGGTCACCGAGCGCGCCATAGACACGCTGCTGATGGCGGCGGTGACGGCGCTGACGCTGCTCATGCAGATGAAGGTGTTCACGACGTTTTTCGACAGGACGGGCACGAGCCTCGGCTCGGTGCTCGGCGGCTTCTCGCTTACGGGCTGGATTGTAACGGCGGCATGCGCCGTGGCCGTGGCGTTCCTGCTGCACATACTGCTGAAGAAGCTGTCGATATATAATAAGGTGAAGGCTACGCTGGGCGGAATATGGCAGGGCGTGGTGTCGCTAAGGGGGGTGAGAAACGCCCCGCTGTTCACGTTCTACACGCTGGGTATATGGGCATGCTACTTCCTGCACTATTACCTGACGTTCTTCTGCTTCGACTTCACCGCGGGCTTGGGCATAGAGTGCGCCCTCGTGACGTTCGTCGTAGGCAGCATAGCCGTGATAGTGCCCACGCCCAACGGCGCCGGGCCGTGGCACTTCGCCGTGAAGACGATGCTGATACTCTACGGAGTGGCCGAGAGCGACGCCCTCTACTTCGTGCTGATAGTACACGCTGTGCAGACGCTGCTCGTAGTGGCATTGGGCATATACGCATGGGCGGCACTGGCGTTCACGGAGAAAGTGAAGAGTGAAAAGTGAAGAATTAAGAAATGAAGTTCGACGTTAAGCCGATTAAGAAGAAATGAAAACCGACGTGGCATTTTTTCTTAACCCTTAATCATAAACTTGATATAAATCGGACCTTTAAATATTTAATGACTATGAGTGAAATCAAAAATCTGAAACCGGAGTGCATCTGGAGAAACTTTGACGCGCTGACACAGGTTCCGCGCCCGTCAGGACATCTTGAAAAAGTGCAGCAGTTCCTGCTCGACTTCGCTAAAAACGCAGGCGTGGAGGCCTTTAAGGACGAGGCCGAGAACATCGTTATGCGCAAGCCCGCCACGCCGGGCATGGAGAACCGCAAGACGGTAATCCTGCAGGCCCACATGGACATGGTGCCGCAGAAGGAGAAGGACAGCACGCACAACTTCGAGACCGACCCCATACGGACATATATAGACGGCGACTGGGTTAAGGCCGAGGGCACGACGCTCGGAGCCGACGACGGACTGGGCGTGGCCGCCATCATGGCCGTAATGGAGGCCAAAGACCTGAAGCACGGCCCGATAGAGGCACTGATAACCGCCGACGAGGAGACCGGAATGTATGGCGCAAACGCCCTGCCGGCAGGCGAACTGGCCGGCGAGATACTGCTTAACCTCGACACCGAACAGGAAGGCGAACTCATCATAGGCAGCGCCGGAGGCGTAGACATAACCGCAACGCTCGACTACAAGGAAGAGGAGAGCGACAAGGACGACGTAGCCGTGAAGGTAACCGTGAAGGGACTGAAGGGCGGACACTCGGGACTCGAAATAGGCGTGGGCCGCGGCAACGCCAACAAGATGCTCGTGCGCATCGTACGCGAAGCCATAGCCGACGACGAGGCATGCCTGGCAAGCTGGCACGGGGGCAACATGCGCAACGCCATTCCGCGCGAGGCCGAGGCTGTGCTCACCCTGCCCAAGGAGAACAAGGCCGACCTCGTAGAACTGGTAAACGACTATAAGGAGACGTTCAACGACGAATACAAGGGCATAGAGGACGAGATAGAAGTAATAGTCGAAGACACCGACCTGCCTGCAAACGTAGTTCCGCAGGAAATCCAAGACAACTTAGTCGACGCAATCTACGCCGCGCACAACGGCGTTTGGCGCTACATACCGTCGATACCCAACATCGTGGAGACCTCTTCAAACCTCGCCATCGTAGACATAGAGGGCGGCAAGGCCGCCGTAAAGATACTGGCGCGCAGCTCGAGCGAGACTAAGAAAGACGAACTGGCAACGTCGTTGGAAAGCTGTTTCAACATGGCGGGAATGAAGGTGGAACTGAGCGGAGCCTACGGCGGATGGGACCCCAACACCGACAGCGAGCTGATAAAGCGCATGCGCAAGATATACAACGAGCTGTTCAACGAGGAGCCGATGGTGCAAGTTGTGCACGCAGGACTGGAGTGCAGCATAATACTCTCAAAGTATCCGGGACTCGACATCTGCTCGTTCGGCCCGACGCTGCTCTCGCCGCACACTCCGAGCGAACGCGCCTACTGGCCTTCGACGACGAAGTTCTGGGACCTGCTCGTAAAGACGCTTGAGGAGATTCCCGAGAAATAAGGACTCGTTTTTTTTAGATTGAACATGTGTGAGTTTTAACAGAAACGTTTGCACGAACGAACAAAGTCCGAACCGGTTTAACGGCCTGTTCGGACTTATTGATTTAATTCCGGCGTTACGGGCGGCACAACGCCTCGCATACGCTGTCTTGGAAACGGCGCCCCTCGGAAGCGCGGCGTATGCCCATGTTGATGATCGAGAAGCAGAGCGCATGGCCGTTGGCCGCCGTGCAATAGCCGGCGAGGGCGCTTACGCCGGTAACGGTGCCCGTCTTGGCGTGAACGTTGCCGCGGGCGTAGCCGCGGCGCATGCGGTCGTCGAGAGTACCGTCGACGCCGGCCACGGGCATAACCTGGTAAAGCGGCACGTAGATGTCGTCATCGCCGAAGGCGTACCTAAGGAAAGCCACCTCGAGCTCGGGCGACACATAATTATATAACGACAGTCCGCTGCCGTCGGCAATATAATAATCAGACGGACGGAAGCCGAGCTTCTCTATAAGGCGGTTCATCATGCGGCGGCCGTGGCGGGCCGTGGCCGGCGACTGCGAGCCGGAGGAAGCCGCCAAATGATAGAACACTGACTCTGAATACAGGTTGTCGCTGTTCTTCATCATGCGCGGCAATATCTCGCTTAATTTGCGCCTGACGACGCACATTTCATGTGCCCTGCGCGGCACCCGGCCAGTCCTTATTTCGCCTTCCGTGTATATTCCGGCTTTGTGCAGGCGCGAGCGGAAGCACTCCATGAACCCGTCTTTGCGTGAAACGAGCAGCGGTGAGAGCACCGGGTTGTCGTCGTCCCAGCACCAACCTTCGCCTAAACGGTCGGAATCTTTCATGGAAATGTCGGCGAACATGTCGCCGCGAATCGTGTCGACGCCAAGGCTGCGCACGCTGTCGACTAACGCATCGAGGTCGGTTTCGTCGAATACCGGGTCGAAACCGCCCTTGCAATACAGGTCGCCGTCGAGAACGCTCCCCTCGATTCCACCCGTATAAAGCAGGCTTGTCTCATACTCGTAACCGCTGCCGAGACGGTCGAGGGCGGCCACGGCCACCATCATCTTAAGCGTGCTGGCAGGGCGCATCAGCTGACGCTCGTTGCGGGCGAAGAGCACCGAGTCGGCCGTAAGGTCGTAAACCATCATCCCGACGGTGGAAGTCTCGAACATGCCGTCCTGCAACAGCAGTTCCAAACGCCGGCGGACGTTGAGCGGCCAGGGCAGATCGTCCTCGACGAAAAGCGTGTCGGCCACGGCGGGACCGGCCTGCACCGTATCCTGAAGAACAGAGCACGCACGCCCCACACCAGCCGCGCCGCCCTCCGACAGGCACGACGGCGGAACCGCAAACAGCACAAACAACGACAACGCCGCGGCAAGCGCGCGGCCGTAACGCATGAATTTCATCCTAAAGTAAAGCATTATTTCATCCTTGCATACGAACGAGAAAGCCACACTGAGCGCATGGCCGCCGTTACGTGTTGCAAAAATAGTCATTTTATCAGTAAAAAGCGCATTACCGGGACTTAAAGAACTACATTAAAACACCAAAAAGGCCATACGGCGTGATAATTGTCAGAAATTCTTATTACTTTTGCAACCAAGATACAACAGGCAAGCGACAAGCGGCTGCAGGCAAACCGACCGCGGGCGGACGGCGCAAGCGCTTACGCCGACTTGCGGCTCGGCAGCCTGCAAGCGAAAAAACATTCCATTATGGTACTAAAGTATGACTTCTTAATCATCGGCGCAGGTGTCGCCGGTATGAGCTACGCCCTTAAGATAGCAAGAGCGCACAAGGGAAAAATTTGCATTATCTGTAAAACGACGCTCGACGAGGCCAACACGGCCTTCGCGCAAGGCGGAGTGGCATCGGTGACCAACCTCGAAGTGGACAACTTCGAGAAGCACATCGAGGACACGATGATAGCCGGCGACTACATAAGCGACCGCCGAGCGGTGGAGCAAGTGGTGCGCAACGCCCCGGCGCAGATAAAGGAACTAGTACAATGGGGAGTGCAGTTCGACAAGAACGCCGAAGGCAAATACGACCTGCACCGCGAGGGCGGACACTCGGAGTTCCGCATACTGCACCACGCCGACGACACGGGCGCCGAGATACAGCGCGGCCTGATGGCGGCCGTGCGCAGCAATCCCGACATAGAAATAAAGGAAAACCACTTCGCCGTGGAGATAATAACGCAGCACCACCTCGGCATAGAGGTGACGCGCCGCACGCCCGACATAGAATGCTACGGCGCATACGTGCTAAACCCCGACACGCAGAAAGTGGACACGTACCTGAGCAAGGTGACGCTGATGTGCACCGGAGGATGCGGAGCCGTGTACCAGTCGACCACCAACCCCGTAATATCCACCGGCGACGGCGAAGCCATGGTGTACCGCGCAAAGGGCACGGTGAAGGACATGGAGTTCGTACAGTTCCACCCGACGGCGCTCTACAATCCGCACGAGACACACCCGGCATACCTCATAACCGAGGCCATGCGCGGATACGGAGGCATACTGAGGCTGCCCACGGGCGAATCGTTCATGGAGAAATACGACAAGCGCCTGTCGCTCGCCCCGCGCGACATCGTGGCACGCGCCATAGACAAGGAAATGAAGATACACGGACTCGACCACGTATGCCTCGACGTTACGCACAAGGACGCCGAGGAAACGAAGCACCACTTCCCGAACATCTACAACAAGTGCCTCTCCATAGGCATCGACATAACGAAAGACTACATACCGGTGCGCCCGGCCGCCCACTACATGTGCGGTGGCATAAAGGTAGACCTGAACGGCGAGTCGAGCATACACCGCCTATACGCCATAGGCGAATGTTCGTGCACGGGACTGCACGGCGGCAACCGACTGGCCAGCAACTCGCTGATAGAGGCAGTGGTATACGCCGACGCGGCGGCCAGGCACAGCCTTGAACACGTGGACGGATACGAGTTCAACGACCGCGTGCCCGAGTGGAACGACGAGGGCACGATGACCAACGAGGAGAAAGTGCTCATAACGCAGAGCGTAAAGGAGGTTTGCCAGACGATGAGCAACTACGTAGGCATAGTGCGCAGCGACCTACGGCTGAAGCGCGCGTGGGACCGCCTCGACCTGCTCTACGAGGAGACGGAGGCCCTCTTCAAGCGGGTGAAGGCGAGCCGCGACATCTGCGAACTGCGCAACATGATCAACGTAGGTTACCTCATCACCCGCCAGGCCATTGAGCGCAAGGAGTGCCGCGGACTGCACTTCACAATAGACTATCCGCTGCACGCCTACGATAAGAAATAATGCATAATTCATAATTCATTATGCATTATGAATTGTGAATGATGCATTATCCGCAGGCGGCACACGTGCCCTTCAACCGTCGAAGCAAGAAAATAAGAAAGGCTTATGGACGCAAGAAACTGCATATCGGCCGTATGGTACCAGTTGACAAGGAAAGGTGCCTGGCGCAACGTATTCGTAACGCACAACGCCTTAGGCATATTCAGCAGATACAGCCATATTTCCAGAAGGACAGGAAAGCCCAAGGTGGCCTACCCCTCTAAAACAGCGGCGCAAAAGGCGGCCGAGGCGATGAGCTTGAAACACGGCGTGCATTTCTCGGCGTACAAGTGTGCCTGGTGCGACGGATGGCATGTAGGAAAGAACGCGCAGAACAAGACCGCCAGTGTGGAGGAGAACGCCGTAAGTCCATTCGTCGTCAACACCAATGAGATATACGAAAACCTGAAACAACTGCACATAGCCGACCTTGCCCCGGTGTACGGACGCGGCGTAAGGGGAAGGACGCTGTCGGGACGCGGCAATCGGCACCTGCTCGGCAAAATACGTAACGCCGGGGTGAGAGTGATCATAGACCTGCGCACGCAGGACCACACCGACCGTTTCGACAGGAACGTGGCCGACGCGGGAATGGTATATTTCCATATACCGGTAGACGGAAGGAACGCCGATGCGCAAGGAATCATTTCCTCCATGCCAGGGCTGTTCTGCCTGCTGGACGAGGGCGGCTTCTACATGGCCTGCGCAATGGGGCTTCACCGCACGGACATCGCCCTTGCACTGTATTACGTATTCCATCCGTCGGTGCCGTACGGCGACGTGCCCGAAATGCGCGGACACAGGAAGGACGGCCGGTTCAGGTGCGACGACATAGCCGCGCGGCTGAACAGCGTCATGAGGAGCATGACTACCGAGGCGCTCGCCTCGCTCGGACTGCCGCCCGACTATGAGCAGGAGTTTAACAGGAGGAAAAGGATGTTGTTCGAACGGAACAGGATTTTCCAAGACTAAGGAAACGCATACGATAAAGTGATGAACAAAAGCATACGCAGCGGAGCAGTGAAGCAGTGCCACATACGCAGACTGCGGAAAATGCGGAAACACTCAAGGATATAAAAAGAACAAACTTAGGAGGGGTGCCAAAATAGAGCTAATAGGAGTCAGACGCTTCGCGTCGAAGTTGACGGACAACGGCGAGCGAAACAAGACTGACTCCTATTAACTACCGATAATTCCGGAACTATGACACCCCCCTAAGTTTATTCTTGAAAAAATTCACATCCGGCCAACGGCTCACTCATATTCCATCAGCGGCAGTTCGCCACGCAACACGCCGAGGGCGTTGTAGGCCAAGGAGCCCATTTCGTTCTCGCCCGGCGAAATGACGACAGGGGCAAGATACTCAACCTGGCGGCGCAATATGTCCATGCAATAGTCGCTGTGGGCGATGCCGCCAGTGAGTATGATGGCGTCGACCTTACCGTTCATGGCCACATACATGGCACCGATCTGCTTGGCTATGGTGTAGAGCATGGCCGCGAGCACTTCCTTGCAAGGCTGTTCGCCGGCCTCGGCCTGGCGGTCGATCGTTATCATGTCGGTCTCGCCTAACAGCGCGGCCAGTCCGCCCTTGCCGCTTATCATCTGCTTGATTTGCTTCTGCGTGTACTTGCCGCTAAAGCATACGTCGACGAGCTGCCCCGAAGGTACGGTGCCGGCACGCTCGGGCGAGAACGGGCCTTCGCCGTCGAGGGCATTGTTGACATCGATTACGCGGCCGTACTCGTGGGCTCCTACGGATATGCCGCCGCCTATGTGAGCCACGATGAGGCGCATGTCCTCATACTTGCGGCCGATTGAGGCGGCGTACTTGCGGGCTACGGCCTTCTGGTTGAGAGCGTGGAAGATAGACTTGCGGTCGATGCCGGGAAAACCGGTGTAGCGGGCCTCGGGCCGCATTTCGTCGACCACGACGGGATCGGCTATGTAGGCGGGGCAACCGCACTCGGCGGCAATCTCGGCGGCGATGAGCGCTCCGAGGTTGCAGGCGTGCTCACGCTCGGCGTGCATCAGGTCGTGCTTCATCTTATCGTTGACGGCATACACTCCGCCGGCCAACGGATGAAGCAGGCCGCCGCGGCCTATCACTGCATCGAAATCAAGCGCGATGCCGGCCTCTTCAAGGCGCTTCATTATGAAGTCCTTGCGGTATTCATACTGGTCGCTTATGTGGTGGAATTGGGCAAGCTCGCTCACATGATGGTGGGCACCCGTCATCCATACTGGCTTCTCGTCCTCATAAACAGCGATCTTCGTCGACGTAGAACCAGGGTTTATTACAAATATTCGCATCTTTATTCAATTGATAATCCACAATCCATAACGCATAATTCACAATCCCGAACAGGGCTGAGCAGGCTCCGGATGTTGTAAATGTGAGTCATGAACCGTGCATGTTAATTTTAATCAACGCAAGCAATGGCCAAACTGTAAAACTTCGACTCGCACGAATCGGCCCGCGACGCCACCACTACGGGCACCGTCGTGCCGCAAAGCATTCCGGCCGTCTCGGCCCCGGCAAAGAGGGTTAGCGTCTTGTAGAACACGTTGCCCGACTCGATATTGGGGAATATCAGCACGTCGGCATTTCCAACTACGGGCGACTCTATGCCCTTTATCTTGCCGCTCTCGGCATCAAGGGCGGTCTTTACGTCCATCGGGCCGCCTATGCTTATGTCGCCGTAACGCCCTTCGGCGGCACGACGCTTAAGTTCCTCATAATATAAGGTATGGGGGAACTTCTCGTTAACCTTTTCGGTGAAATTGACAAGCGCAACTCCCGGACGCTCCACACCCAGCCGACGGCTCACACCGACGGCGTAGCCAAGGATGGCATCAAACTGATCCAAAGTTGGACGCGGCACTACTGCGGCATCGGAAAAGACGAGCAACTTACCGTAAGCCGGAATCTGCGTCACCGTAACATGGCTCAACACACGCCCCGGCTCCAATATTCCGCGCTCCTTGTTAAGCACGGCGTGAAGCAGGTTGTCGGTGTTCATCGAGCCCTTCATCAGGACATCGGCCCCGCCTTCCCTCACAACCGCCACGGCCCGGCGCGCGGCATCGTCGACGGTAGGCTCTATTTCCACTTCTACATGTCCAGCGAAACTGTCGGCAAGCGCGCTAAACTCGGGCCTGCACTCACCCACGCATACCAAAATGAAATCGGCTATGCCCTCTTTCAAGGCGCGCTCAACGACATATTCCGTATGGGAATCGGCCGGACTCGCCACTACGACGCGCTTACGTCCGTGTGTCCGCGCAAGCATGCCTGTAAGATCGTCAAAATTCAATATCAAACTCATGGTCATTAAGATTTAAAGTACAAAGGACTGCGTCCGTGCCGTTCTTTTTTCCAGTGACAAGCAAACGAGTTACAAAGCAGACAAGCAGTTATGCACGTAACAAGCGGAGAAACGATACGCCGGCATGCCTTATCCGACGTTTGCCCTTCTGCTTACTGCCAGCCGACTGAAGCTAAAAACCGCACACTTTCCGTCTTTTTGTGCAAAGATAGTGTAAGAATGGCAAACTGCAAAATAAAAAAGCAATAATAATTTATTTTTCAGGAAAATAAGACAACTCTTGTTCTATATCACAAAGAAACCCAATGCGCCGTGCCACACACACAACGCAAGGCTCCACCGTTACTTAACGGCCGACAAAACACCGTTTGAGGTACAAAACGGAAGTTACGGTTTTTAACATGCAGACAAGAAAACACATACAACAACTAGTTGGCGGAATTGTTTTTAGTGGCACGGTGGTGATTACTGTTTCAAATGGTGTCCATTCAGACTTAAAGACATGGCTTTTTACCTTATGAAAGATGACTTTTCACACTATAAAAGGATGCCTGTTGCAAACTTCATTAAAGTAAGTGAAAACCGTAAGTAAAAGCCTTTGAAATGCAACAAACAGGAAGTGGCTGTTATAAAGGATGCACAAATAATTCCGCCAACAAGTATACAACTACAAGAAAACAAACAACGCCGCCGACAACCGTACCCTCCCAATAACGCATATCCGTATAACAAATTACCGCGTCAGTGAGAACTTCAGGCTAAGGCCGAAGTCTTGCGTCGTCGTAGGATAACTGTTGGCCGAAAGCAGCGGCGTGTTGGTCTGGCGGTCGTAATAAAAGCTCATCGTCAGCAGGCGCGACAAGGCGTAATCGGCCGAGAACGAGAGTTTGAACGCAGTGTTGCCGCTGCTGGCCGAACTGGTCATCGTGGCTATGTCGCGGCAGATGGCTGCCTGCTTGCGGTAAGAGAGATCGAAGCGCAGGTTGAGCGACGTGTTGAAGCCGCTCGTCCGCGAACGGTTGGAAGAAGCCGACTGGTTCTGGTTGTCACCGTCGTTATTGCCACGGCTTGAACGCACACGGCGACGGCGGTTACCGCCGAATAGCTTGAAGTTGTTAATCTTATAGCCCATGCCTACCACCCAGTCCTTGCTCGTCGACTCGTTAATCTGTACGCTCGTCATGCTAAGGCTGAGCACGCGCGTCGAGCGGTACTCGAGCTTGCACGTAAGGTTGTTGCGGAAAGTCATGTCGATGCCCAGCAACGGCGAGAACGACTCGTTGATGCTGACCGTGCTGACGTTGTACTTGCTGCCCGGAACGGGATTGCCCGTAGTGGCATCGCTAACGAAGCCAAGTCCGTTCATATATTCCATATAAGTACTGTAAGAGCTGTAAGAGCCTACGGCGTACACACTCTTATAGGCATGGTTGATGTTAAAACTCTTGAACACGTCGCGGAACCACGGCAGCTGCACCAGTCCGCTGTAGCGCACCGTCCAGTTGGGCAACAGGCGCGACAAGGCCGGGAATATGTCGAGCGAGCCCCCACCCATTGAAGTGTAAGCCGAGAGGAACGCCGGTATCATAACGTCGGCACTATATTTGCTCACGGTGCCGTTGGCCGGGTCGAATTTCTGTCCTGCCAATACCGTACCGGCAGGATATGTCGCTCCCGCATATTGTGCCTCGACACGGTTGCGGAAACCGTCGAGCGAGCGGCAGAACTTCTCGAACGTGGCCGAACGGTAACCGCTGGTAGCGTCGCCCATGCCCTCGAAAGCACTGCCTATGCTTATCGTCGTCATCGAGAGCGTGCCGCTCTGGGTCGTGGGTGCCCCGGCGTACATATATTGTATGCTCTTGGCCTTGTTCTCCGTACGGCTTGCGTTAAGGTCAATCTTAAGGTTCTTCACCGGCTCGAGCGTCATGCGCAGCTGGAAATCCTCAGTAAGGTTGGTCGTAGCCGGCGTGGCCACGCTGTCGTTCATGAGCAGCCATCCGCGGTCGGAAGCCTTGTCTATATAATCGTCGCCTACGAGACCGAAGGCGAAGTCAAGACCCGGCGACATCACTCCGCCGCTACGCTGTCCGAACATATCGCCTACCTCAGGCATGAAGCCCGGCAGGTACATTCCATACTGGTTGCGGTAAGAGAAGCTGACGTTGCGCACGAGCATCAACCCACGGGCCACGCACTGGGCAGCCTTGTACCACTTTTCCTCATCCAACGGAGCCTTAGGCGTTACGGTAAGCTTGAGCGTCGTAGCCGTATCTACTTTTGACGTTATGCGTATGCGGTTCTTGTCGAGACGCTTATACTTCAGGCGGAACGCCTTACCCTCCTTGGTCTTGGCGTTCACTATTATACGCTTGGTGTTCTTGCCGTGGGATATGGTAATCATAGTGTCGGGCGTCAGCACAATCTCTTTTTCAAAGCTGCGCTTGTTCTTGGGCAGGAGCTGATCCTCCTTGCCGTCGCCCTTCCCGCCGTTCTTGGCATCCTGTGCGTTCTTGTTTCCGCGCTGGTTACGTGGATTCCGCACGTTGTTGCGGTTGAGTTGCTTCGGCCCGCGCGACGCCGATCTCATCGTCCTGTTGAAACGGTCGTTGGCTTTCTTCAGGAAAGGCACATGATTGTAAAGCCGCTCCAAGTTGAACGTTCCGTTAATATTGTACGAACGGTTCATCGTTATCGAGTTGCCAAGCGACGTTCCGTCCTCAAGCTCGGTTCCGCGCGTCCAATTGTACGTCGCGTTGTACGTTCCGTCAGCGTTCACCCAGTCAAGTATAGGTATCAGGTTGAGCGGCAACTGGTATGAGGCGGTAAAAGTCTGGTTGTAATCCAGCGGACGGCCGAAATCCCTTATACTCATCCACACGGAATCTTTCCATGCCGTATATTGGTCGGGATAAAGATCCTTGTTTATCGGCGTATAAGGCTCTTCTATCTCGGCGTTGGTCGCGCTGCTGAAGTTCATGTGCAGGTTTTTCGTCAAATCCCAACGCAAGGCGAACTCCCTGTTCCACAAGAACTGCTCGCTGAACGTCAAAGGCAATTGGTTGCCGTCCACGCTCTCCATGTCACGCTCCTGCAACTCATAATAGTTGCGCAGCATTTCCGTATCGAACGTAATGTTCTGGGGCAGCCAGTTTATCCCGAAACGCTTCACTATGTCATACCATTTGCTCTTGCTCTTTATCATCTTCTTGAACGGCTCGAACGGTTTGTACACGGGCGTATAACTGTAATTGAGCGCGCCGCGCCAGTTGTCCTCGTTCTCGTAGACGGTTGTCTCGCCGCTGGTATGGCGGTGGCTGTGGCTGTAGCTTAAAGAGAAGTTGGCCGGGTCGTAGGGCATCGGATGCCCCTTCGTCTGTATGCCGACACGAACGTTCGACAGCGAAAAGTTGGTATTCTTCGTCTTCGTCACGGCTATGCTTTCGATAGAGTCGCGCTCGTTGATGTCTGAAGTTCCTTCAAGAGCGTCGTCAAGCAACATGTCGGAGTCAAGCGGATTGTATCTCGGGCGCGTTTCCTCCTGTGTTATCGAATAATAAAGCGGAGCCGACACTTTCGCCTTGTCGGGGAAGAACTTGCCAAGCTCGACGTTGGCAGTAAAGCTATAAGTCTTGTAATCGTCCTGCGAACGCTCGGCCACGCCGTCCTCAATGCCGCCGAAACCGTCAGTGACGATCTTACCGGTAGCGTTAAGCGAACCGATGTCCGACAACTGCACGTTAAGCGTACCCTGGGCGGCCCATCCGCCCTTATTATTGTATTCCTTAAGCCTCAACTCGTTAACCCACACCTCGCCCGACTTGATTTCGCCCGAGAGGTTGCGTATGCCTATCATCATTGTCTTAACCTCGCCGAGCGTAGGGTTGCCGACGATGCTTATCTTGTTGTTCGGGTTGTCGCCGTCATAACTTGTGTAAACGGCGTTATATGAAGCCAAGCCCTGCGAGCGGGCTATGTTGCGGGCTTTCTTCAGGTCGGTGAATACGCTCAACGGTATGTTGAGCATGTTTTCCTCGGGCCATACCAACCTTGAATGTTCCACACTGTAACGGCTATACTCACCCGGGGCTGTAAGCTTAAGGGGGATTTCGTACTCATAATAGTTGTTCCTGTAGTCGCTGCCAAGGCGCACGAACACGGCAAGCTGGTTGTCGGCCAGGTTAGTAGTATTCTGCTCGAAGGCATTGGCGTGGACGAACATCTCAATGCGCTTGTATTGGCGCAGGTCGAGAGTGGTGTTCTTATAAACGGCCTTGGCCTCGCCCGACGAGAAGTTGTTGACAACGAAGCTCAACGCCTGCTCGTTCTGCTCGGCAAGCTGCGGCTGGGTAGGATCTTGCTCACGGGTGATTCCCGGCGGCAGGATGTAGTTCACCGGCGTCTTGTCGTTGTTCTCCTCGATGTTCACCGCGCTGACGGCCATGCTTCCGCTCTCGTTGGCCGAGGTGTTGAGCGTCTGCTCGTAGGTGCGCCATTCTCCGCGCACAAGGTCGAGCGTGGCGAAACGCAGTACGATAGGTTTCTTGAAGTTAGTGAGGAACATGCGCATGAAGCGGATTGACGAGAAGTCGCCTATCGACCCTACCCTCTCTTCGTAGTCGTCGAGCGGTATGCGGAACTGGTACCATGTGGCATGTCCCGTCTTCCCGTTGCGCAATCCCGGTGATGTCTCCCTCTTGTCTACGATGAAGTTCCGGCCCACCACGAAGTCCTCGGGCCTCATGCTTATGCGGTATTGATAATAATTTTCGTACTCGTTGAGCGTGTAATCCTGGTTTATGTCCTCAACGTCGGGTGTGGTCTTATACGACGTGTCGTAACTCTCCGTACGGTCGTTGCTGTCGGGAGAGTTGCCTTGCGGATTATTAATGCGCTTGTAACGGTAAAGTATCGGCGCCTCGATGCGGTCGAAGTCCGAGCCACGGAAATAGTGGTAATTGTCGTTCGCCGGGTCGTTCAATATTGAATCGCGCTGCCCGGTCGTAACCCTTGCCTGCACGGCCGACAGGAAATCCTGATAAGGGGCGAACTCGCGTTCCTCGGCATCGGTCAGTCCGTTGTATCCGACGTCTTGCAACTCGCGCGAGCCGTCGGTTGTTGCGAAAGCATAAGTCACCGTGGCCTGCGTGGGTATCTTGCCCCACTGCGTCGTGGTGAAGCTCTCGGAACCGTCTACGGGCATGCCGCTCTCATAAAACTTACGACCGTCGCGCAAGATGTCCTCGCTCACCTCTCCGAGGTTAATGTACAGGTCGCCGCCATACTGGTTGGCGTCGGGCTGTTCGTTGGAATAGATGAACGGGTCGAGAAGCCAAAACTCAATATACTCGATGTTGGCCGTCTCGAAGTCGCTCGTGTCAAGTTTCCTCATCATTCCTCCCCAATGGTTTTCAGGGTTGGGCAGGGTGCCGTCAGGATTCAGGTTCGGGTTAAAGTTGTACGGGCCGCGCTCGTCCGGATAATAAGCAAGGTTGAGGATTGACAGTGTAGACGTGGCGCCGCTGTAAGTGTTGTTGTTACGGTTGGGGAACAGTTCCCTTGTGTACACTTCACGCACATAATAATTACTGAGCTGTTCGAGGTCGCTCTTAATGTGCGACGGTGTCAACGACGAACTGCGGCGCGTGAACAGCGGGTCGATAGTATACCAAGCCAGCAACGCACGGTTGTAGCCGCTCTGCAACGTAGTCTTGTCGCGCTGCTCGGGAAACATGGTCGGAACGCTCGACAATATCCACGATGTCGGGGTGGAAACGTCGATGGCGTTCTTGGTGTTCTCAAAGTCGTCAATATACGAGGCATTATCCTGCACGCCGCGCGACTGCCCGGCTATAAGGTGGGCGAACTCGCCGGTAAACGAGATTTGCGACGGCTGGGTGCAATGCAGGAAAGGCAGTTTGTCAAGCATGTTGGTAAGCCACTGGCTCTCGTGCTTCCAATTGATGTTAAGCCCCCAAAGCGTGTTGTTCAACGGCTCTGAGCCCATGGCTACCTTTGTAACAAGCGCCTGTTCGGACAAGTGCTGTATGGTTCCGCTTAGTTGGAAGTTCTTCGAGAAGTCATACTGCCAGTTAACGCCGAAGAACGTCTTGCGCTCCTGGGCGTAATCGGTGTTGCTTTCAAACGAGGCGTTCACCGTAGTACCGGCATCGATGATGCTTTGGTTTAGAATGGTGACTTCGCCTGAAGAGTAGTCGACCGTATAGTCCGAGCCTTCGGTCAGCGTGACACCGCCGGCCGTAACCACCACCGACCCTTGCGGCACATTGTAAGCGCCGAGGGATATCACGTTGGCCAACGACCCCCTGAACTGTCCGCTTATCTGGTATTTGTTCTTTTCGGCTATCTGCTTGGCTATCGTCTTGGTCGAGTCATAAAGTTCGGTGTAGCTGTAGCGTTGCGCCACGTCGGCCGCCACGCCCTTGCTTGTCAGCGCCTTGTACATGTAGTCGCCGAACGGCTCAACCTTAGGGAAGAACACACGACCGTTGCTAACCGTATAGCCGTCAACATAGTCAAAATATCCGTTGCTGTTTGTCTTGTTGTTGTTGTCAAGGCGGTCTGCGCCGAGCAGTCTTATTATGGGCTGGTCCTTAACCTGCTGCTCAGGTATATAAGAAAGGTAGACTCCGGTGGTGTCGCTCTGGTATTTCACGTCAAGGCGGAACTTGTCTTTCTCGATCGAGGAGGCAAGATAATAGACATTCTTCATCATCAAGTCCCAGTTGCCCTGCCGCGGGTTGTTGCTGGTGTTCTTAAGCGACTTGACGAAGAGTGCCTGGCTGACATCCTGCATGTCTGACGCGAACTCTCCCACCTGGTATGTCACTCCGCCGTAAGTGTACTCGTAAGCCACGGCAAGCACCTGGTCGGTCTGCAACGAGGTCTTAAGCGAGACGTAGCCCAAGGCCTGGTTAAGCGTGTACTCCGAACTGCTGAGCAAGCGTGCGCTCTCAAGTTTCTCATAATCCGTGCCACCGACGAAGCCCGGCACGGCGTCGAACACGGCACTTGTCTGGTTGATGTCGCGGGCCGCGGCATAAGTGCCCACAAGGGTTGAATATTCGCTATTGGCGTTATTGCTCGGCACGGGCTGTCCGGTTACGCCCCACATGGGGTTGCTGACAACGGCGTTCTCACCCAAGTCGGTGAAAGCTACGATGTCGCGCGAATTGGTCGTTGTTCCGCTCTTGTTGGTCACCCATATCTCAACGCGGTTGATGGTTATTCCCGTCGTCATGTTGGGCAGATGCGACATAGCCTCGTCATACTTGTCGCGGAAATAGCGTGAAAGGAAAAAGTGGCGGTTCTCCTCATAGTCGGAAACGTCGAACTCAAAAGGCGTGAGCTGTGTGCCGCCCTTCGATGACACGCTCTTCGACGACGACTTCTTCTGCGAGACCACCGTCTGCAATGACAACTTGCCGAACTGCAGGTCGGTGCGGATACCGAACAGCGAAGTGGCTCCGTTGACAAGCGACGAATTGCTTGGGAAAGAAACGTTGCCCCCCTCAACGAGCTTTATTATCTCGTCTTCCTTGCCTTCATACTTAAGCTTAAGGTTCTGCGAGTCGAAGTCGAACGTAGCGTCGGTGTTATAATTAAGGTTCATGTCAACCTTATCGCCGACCTTTCCGTTCACGCTGAGGTTGATCTTCTCGTCGAAGTCCATCTGCGCAGTCTTACGGTTGCGTATGGGCAACGATGGGTTGTCGATGTTCTTCAACGTTGCGCCGAATTTCAGCTCGGCCGTTCCCTGCGTCTTTATGCGCACTCCGCCAGGACCGAATATCTTTTCAGCCGGTCCGAGGTCGAAGTGCATGTCGGAGAACGAGAACTTATCCTTGCCGTCCTCCTTGACGAGCGTGTCGTTCTTTTGGCGGAAAAAGCGGTCGAACTCTTTCTTCTCGCTCCACTTGCGGTATTCCCCGGGAGTCATAACGATAGGCGTAGAAAGATAACTATCACCCATCTTCGAGCCTATGTAATACCTGTCGAGCGAATCGTCGTAGACAACTTCCTGCTTGATGTTTTCAGGAAAAGACAAGTCGGCCGGATACGTGTCGAGGTCGTCTTCGGTTACCGGCGTTATACGCTGTATCTTCCAACGTGGATGCAGCAGCGAGTCGGGTATTGTATCGTCTTGCACTATCACGGGCTGGGCCTTTATGCTGTCGGCCGGCGTGGAGCGCACGGCAGAATCGCGCGCGGCCGCCTGCCGCGCGCGGTTCTGCCTCGTCCTGTCGCTCTGCCCGTAAGGCACAGACAAAGCGTATGCCGCAGTGACGGCAAACAACCCAAACAATAGTCCGTAAACGATTTTCCGCATCAGCTTATTTTAGAATAAGTCAGAGAATTTAGAGCCGAACGCCTTGCCGGCAATAAAAAGCCGCATCAGCATATTCCTTAATTCTCAACTCTTTATTTTTTCCGTTCCGGTTTACTTTATCTGTTTCAGCGCCAACTTAACAACCTGTTCGACCGGCAGCGACGGCTGTTCCTTCAATATGGCGACGACCACCTTGGCCGAAGGAGCCGGGGCGAAGCCGAGCATGGTCAGCGCGCCGACGGCCTCGTCCTTCACCTCCTTGTCCACCTGTACAGCCGGTTGTCCCGCCCGGGCAGGGGCTTCGTCGGCAAAGCCGAAGTCGGCGATCTTGTCCTTCAGGTCGACTATTATGCGCTGGGCGGTACGCAGGCCTATGCCCTTCACGGTTTTCAGCATTTTCTCGTTGCCCGAGGATATTACGCCGCAAAGCTCGGCAGGAGTCATCTCCGAAAGTATCATGCGCGCCGTATTGACGCCTACGCCCGACACCGTGATGAGCAGCAGGAAGATGCTTCTCTCTTCCTTGGTGGCGAAACCGTAAAGGGTGTAAGAATCTTCACGGATACTCTCAAAAACATACAAACGTGTTTCCTTTTTACCTTGAACGGCCGTGTATGTGTTAAGCGTGATATTCAGTCCGTAGCCTACTCCCGATGTCTCGACGACAGCATAAGCCGGGGTAAGTTCGGCTAATTCACCCTTTACATATTCAATCATATATAGGCTTTTTATATTTACACATTTTATAAAACGCACAAGACGCGTTTTTATTGCACGCGCCTTGTTTTTTTGAAATAAAGAAGACCAAAAGGTGAAAAAGTGAAAAGGTGGAAAGGTGAAAAAGTGAAAAACGAATGTAAAGAATTTCACCTTTCCACTTTTTCACCTTTCTACCTTTTCACCTTTTCACTTTTATGACTCACCACGCCACGCTCATGCCGATGTTTATGCCGGCGTTAGAGCTGAGGGGGATGAACTCCTTACTCGTCTTGCCGAGCAAATGGTCCATGCCGATGAAGAAGTTGTAGCCCTTGGGATGGATGTTGACCACCCAGCCCATGCTTGCCGTAAAGCTGTTGACGGCGAAGCTTACTCCGCCGTCGAGCCACGACAGCGGAGTCCAGTTGGCACTCAGGCGGCCTTCGGTCCAGGTGTAAGAGCCTTTGATGCGGGTGCTGCTAAGCGCGCCGAACGTAATCTTGCGGTAGACGGGCAGGTTGTATTCCGCGCCGACGTTTATCGTAGCGCCTATGCCCGTCGTGCGTCCGCCTTGTTCGCCGTTGTCCCTAAGGTTGATGAAGTCGGTTATCTGGTCGCCGTAGGCGTCGGCCTGGTCCTCGATGTCGACGCCGCTTCCGTCGTTGACGGCGATGTCGTGGAAGCCGTCGAACTCAAAACGGTCGGAGCGGTTGACGGCCTGCGCGTTGTTGCTCCAGCGGATGAAGCCGAGGTCGAGCACGGAGGCATTTACGCGCCAATCCTCGTTTATCCGGTAAACGGCACCGAAGTCGAACGCCATGCCGAAGCCTCCGAGGCCGAAGCCGTCGAGGTCTACGTCGCCAATCTTCTCATATTCACCCTTGGCGGGGTCGTTGTATTCGTCGGTCTCGGTGACATACTTGAAGCCTTTCACCGACACGTCGGCCACGGCCTTTCCTGACACCGTCCACTTATCGTTCGCGGCGAGGTCGGCCTTCATGTCCTGAAGCTTAAGGTCGGCACGGCCGAGGCCGAAGAGCAGCTTAACCTTGGCTCCTACGCGCAGCTTCTCGTTTATCTGCCGCGAATGGCCGAACGCCAGTTCGGCGTAAGACATGGCGTGGGCGTTGATGTCGCCGATGTCGTAAGTCTTGTTGCCGGTGTTCTTGGCAAACTCGAACAGCTCGTAAGGCAGGGCGACGCCGAACGAGGTCTTTGAGCTAAGCTCGATGGTGTTGTAGCCGCCGAACGCCTTGAATCCGCCCGAGAGCAGCGTTATGCCGACGTCGCCCTGGATGCGGTTGTCGCCCTTGCTGAATCCGCTAAGCGCGTCGCCGTTGGAAATGTAAGGGTTCATGAAGGTGGTCATCTTCTTATCGCTCGCCTGGGGGTACATCGGGTTGTGCATTATCACGTCCTGGTAGCCGAAGTTGCCGCGCAGGTTGACGTTGATGTTGCCGAGCACCGGTATCGAGAAATAATTGTCATCGTTGCCGAAGGCGGGGTTCATGTCGTGGCGGAACTTATAGTCGTCGGTGTAATAGGCCGAGTTGAGCCCCTGGGCCGTTGCTCCGCCGGCCACGGCGAGCATCATTGCCGCGGCGCAATATCTTATGTTGATGCGTTTTAGTTTCATTGTCGTACTGATGTTTGTGGTTAGTTAAAGTCTCCTATCACCTTGCCTACGAGCCTGACGACTATGTCGCGGGCTATGAGGAAATGCTTCTGCGAGTTGAGCGTCTTGCCAACGACGGGGTTCTGCCCGTCGTCAGAGGCTCCGCCCTCTATGCGGAACGCCAGTCCGTCGAGACGCGCGAGCGCGCCCTGCCGGCCTTGCCTTACGGTGATGGTAAGGGGAGTCTCGGCCGATTTCTCGCCGTCGGCCGAGGCGAGAACGGTAGTGCTTACCTCGACGGATATTTCGTCTTCGCCCATCACGTTGCCGTCAACGTCTATCGGGTCGGCATGCACGCCGAGATAAGCCGGCACGCGGTTCTCCACGGTCGTGGTAAGCTCGACGTACGAGCCGTCGGCAAGCTCAAGGTCTTTTATGTCGTCGTTCCAACCGTCAATCGTGTCTGTGTAGACAATCATTGCGTCCTCGTCGAAGGTTATCGGGGCTTCCACGCTATAGCCAGGCTTCACCGTGTACCGGCGGCCGAACTCGAAGCTCGCCGTCTGCGATGCGTCTGCCCTTACGTCGGCCGAGAAGTCGATCCTGTCGGGTATCGTGCGGATAAGGTCAGAGAGGTTGTCGACTACTTTCACTACGTCATACGGCCCACCGGCCAGGTTTTCGTTCCTGCGGCAGATGCACACGCTGGTGGTTCCGCCGGCCTTGATGGGTATGTCGTCTATTACAACCGGGGGTGCCTCCATCCCGTCCTTAACCGACGTTATCGTACCGTTGATGAAGCCGGCCACGTCCATGTCGTTGTCGAGGCTGAGTATTATCTGCGGATTGTAAAGGTCGACGACGACGTTGCCGTCGGTCAGGAAGTCGGGCACGCCCGTCACGTTGACGCTTCCGAGGTTGTCGAGGTCGATCGAGGGGTCAAACTTGCCCGTCGCGCTCGTAATGCGGATGTCGTCCAGACGGAGCGAGGCCGTTATCTCGCCGCTGGCGTCCTCGGTGATTGCCGGGTTACTGACGGTAGCGTCGATGTTAGCGCGTATGTGCCCGTCGAGCACCACGTTGCCGCCCTCGATGCGTATGCTGCCGAGCGAAGTGTCGACGGCATTGAAGTCGAGCCCGCTCATGGCCGCGTCAAGATGCACGCCCTCGCTGGTAAGCACGTTGGTGAAAACGAACTTCGAGCCTGACACGGTGTAGCTGTTGTCCGTCCTGATGTCGTCAAACTCCATGAAATGGGGCAGTTCCACAGTAAGCTCGTCAATGTAGACGCCGCTTATCTTCAACGCGTCGGGAAAGTCGACGTCGAGTTCCAGGCGCGCGTCAACGCCCACGTGGTTGAGGCTAACAACGTCGTCGGGCTTCTCGCCGCTGTACGTAAAGTTGAGGACTTCGCCGCCGGCCGTTATGTTAAACTCGCCTATCTGGGCGGCCACGGGCGTAACTGTGACAGGTATGCCCTTCGACTCCATCGTGTTTTGCGACACGGTTATCACGGCAATCTCGGGATGCGCCGGCTCGACGTCGTCGCCCTTCTGCTCGAAAACGTAGTCGCCGTTGGGCTTAATGACGACGCACTCGGTGCCGTCAAGTTCAAGTACATCGGCAAGCTTGATCGTGTCGGTTGAGCTGACCGGCAGCGTAAGCCCGTCGCCCCCAAGGCCGACTGTCATGTCAATGCCGTTGAAGTCGTAGTCATTGTCCGTGCAACCGGCAAGAACCAAAGCTCCGGCCATAACCACGCACGGTACGAATCGTTTCTTAAATAAGTAATGTTTCATTTGCTTAGTGATAAAGAATTATTTTCGCAAATTTATGAAAAATATTTTTAATTAGCGACAATAGCACCCTTAATCAACGTTAAATTGACCTTTACCCGTATAAAAAAGATTTCAAAAGCCAACAAGTGTAAACCATTAAAGAACACTTTCGAGAGAAACAAGTCCGCCTGTGAAGGTGTGAGATTCGAATGCCACCGGCTTTTTTAGGTTGTTACGACAATGCCTTTCCCCGCTCCAACAACCATAAAACCCAACGAACGTAAGACCCAATAACCGTAAAACCTCACAACCGTAAGACTCCATTTTACACTTTCACACCGTAAGCACGGATTTGCTTTCATTTTGATTTTCCTCGACGTTCCAGAACGGCTCTGCCGAGAAACGACTGAATACCGGACGCATATAAACGATTCCCAAGCGTGCAAACTTAACCCACTGGGACAAAAGGCGTTACAGACATCGGCAGGGAAATGTGCAACAAATGCATGTTGAAAACGGCGTAAAAGACAGTCTTTCGTGCGGCAACAAGCCTGTATCCAAGCCGTAGAACAGTGATTTTCAATATGCGAAAGGCAAGCTTTAAGCCTGCAAACAAGCATCTTTCACAAGACAAAAGGCCGCATTCCACCACGGCGGCAGTGGCCTCCAGGCATGAAAAAGACGGATTACGCACGGCCTGAACCCTATTTCGGCTAAAAACACCGACATCCGCAGCCTGACACATTGCCAACGCAAAGAGCCGTATCGAGACAATATGTAAAATACGGCCGACGGCGGAGCAACTTGGCTACACCCACCTACGGTTAATCCTCCTTTTGCGAGCCCGATTTTGCAAAATGCATCGTGCACGAGGCATATTTTAGCCTAAAACGGCTTTATTTTCATATATCAGCATTATTTTTCGTGTTAAAAGTATCGGCATGTCGGAAAAATGCCTATTTTTGCACAAATAATTCATCAACATTACACGCCTCCGCGAGGGGGCGCGCAACCAAAAGAATCTAAGTTATGAAAAAGAAAATCCAGTTCAGTCTCGTTTATCGTGACATGTGGCAGTCTTCAGGCAAGTTCCAGCCGCGTAAGGACCAGCTTGAGCGTGTGGCTCCGGCCATCATCGACATGGGGTGTTTCGCCCGCGTTGAGACCAACGGCGGAGCCTTCGAGCAGGTGAACCTGCTGGCAGGCGAGAATCCGAACGACGCAGTAAGGGCGTTTTGCAAGCCGTTCAACGAGGTGGGCATAAAGACCCACATGCTCGACCGCGGACTCAACGCGCTCAGGATGTACCCCGTGCCCGACGACGTGCGCCGCCTTATGTATAAGGTGAAGCACGCCCAGGGAGTCGACATCCCCCGCATATTCTGCGGACTTAACGACGTGCGCAACATCATACCGAGCATAAAGTGGGCGCTCGAGGCCGGCATGACCCCTCAGGCCACGCTCTGCATAACGACGTCGCCGATACACACGGTTGAATATTACAGCGGCATAGCCGACCAGCTGATCGAGGCCGGCGCAACCGAGATATGCCTCAAGGACATGGCGGGCATAGGCCAGCCCGCTATGCTCGGCAAACTGACGAAGGCCATAAAGACAAAACATCCCGACGTGATAATACAGTATCACGGACACTCGGGCCCGGGCCTGTCGATGGCCTCAATCCTCGAGGTTTGCGAAAACGGCGGCGACGTGATCGACACAGCCATCGAGCCGCTGTCGTGGGGCAAGGTGCACCCGGACATCATATCCGTGCAGAGCATGCTGAAGAACGAGGGCTTCGAGGTGCCCGAAATCAACATGAACGCCTACATGCAGGCGCGCACGATGACGCAGGAGTTCATCGACGACTGGCTGGGCTACTTCATCAACCCCGGCAACAAGCTGATGAGCTCGCTGCTCTTGGGCTGCGGACTGCCCGGCGGCATGATGGGAAGCATGATGGCCGACCTGGCCGGCATACACCGCTCTATCAACTCGATACTGAAGAGCAAGGGACAACCGGAGTACACAACCGACGAACTGCTCGTGAAGCTGTTCGACGAAGTGGCTTACGTATGGCCGCGCGTAGGCTACCCGCCACTGGTTACGCCGTTCTCGCAGTACGTCAAGAACATAGCCCTGCTCAACCTGCTCACCATGGCGCAGGGCAAGGGACGCTTCGTGATGATGGACGACTCGATGTGGGGAATGATCCTCGGCAAGAGCGGAAAGATACCGGGCGAGATAGACCCCGAGCTGATAGCACTGGCCGAAAAGCAGGGACGCGAGTTTACCACGGCCGACCCGCACACGCTGATACCCGACGCGCTCGACTCGTTCCGCAAGGAGATGGACGAGCACGGATGGGAATACGGACAGGACGACGAAGAACTCTTCGAACTGGCCATGCACCCGGAACAGTACCGCGACTATAAGAGCGGAGCTGCTAAGAAGCGCTTCCTGGCCGACCTGCAGAAAGCCAAGGACGCTAAACTCGGAGCAAAACTCTCGCCAGAAGAAATCGCAGCATTCAAGCACGCCAAGGCCGACGCCATCGTGTCGCCGTGCAAGGGACAGGTGTTCTTCGACTTCGAGGGCAGCAGCGAGTGCACCCCGTGTATCGAACCGTACATAGGACAGCACTACAAGGAGGGCGAAACCTTCTGCTACATACATACGGCGTGGGGCGAATTCGAGCCGATACCGGCAGCCTTGGGCGGCAAACTCGTGGAAATAGCCGCAAAACAAGGCTCACGGGTAAACCGCGGCGACGTAATCGCATACATCGAAAGGGATTGGATTAATTCTTAATGCATAATTCATAATGTACAATCGGCTGCGCTTAGAATGAAGACACGTTCTTAACTCTAAGCGCAGCCGATTGTACATTATGAATTATGCATTAAGAATTGTGCATTATGAATTATGAATTGTGCATTATGAATTATGAATCAATAATAGGTAAATATTATAAGGACAATACTGAGCTGCTCGACATTCTCGTGCGCCACAGCCGTGCCGTAGCCGAAAAAGCGTTGATCATTGCCGAAGCACATCCTGAGCTAAAGCTCGACCGCGACTTCATATTTGAGGCTGCAATGGTACACGACATCGGCATAATCAAAACCGACGCGCCCGACATAAAATGCTTCGGCACTGAGCCTTACATCCGTCACGGCGTGCTTGGCGCCGAAATAATGCGCGCCGAAGGCTACCCAAGGCACGCCCGTGTGTGCGAGCGACACACAGGCGCAGGCCTGTCGTCGGCCGAGATTATCGCGCAGGGTCTGCCCTTGCCTCACGCCGACCTGCTGCCGGAGACTCTTGAAGAAAAGCTAATATGCTACGCCGACAAATTCTTCTCGAAAACGAAACTCGACAAGGAAAAAAGCCTTGAACAGGCCGAACGCAGCGTAGCCAAGCACGGAGGCGAGGGTCTGGCAAGGTTTAAGGAAATGGAAAGGCTGTTTGAATAAAGGGTGAAAAGGTGAAAAAGTGAAAAGGTAAAAACACATTCATAATAGGCGTCATAAAAAATATGCCTTTCTATGTGTTTTTACCTTTTTACTTTTTCACCTTTTCACTTTTTCACCTTACATTAACAATCTCATACGCCCTTGTGCCAAGCCCTATCTTCTCGGCATGGGCGAGGCATGTCTTGTATTCGGCGTTGGGATTAACGTTGTCGAAGTGGTCGTGATGGTCGCAGAAGTCCGGACGAGCCATTTCGTCAGTCAGCTGCGTGTGGGGCAACGGTGCCTGCCTAAGGCATGCGTCGACACAAGCCTGGTCGAGCGCAAGCGGGTCGAACGAAGCGTACATGCCAACGTCGGGGATTATGGCCGCATCGTTGCCCGAATGGCAGTCGCACGTCGGCGATACGTCGCACACCAACGAGACGTGGAAGTTGGGACGGCCGTCGACAACCGCCTTTGTATATTCCGCCATGCGGCAGTTAAGTTCCTTCACTGCGGCGTCGTTGTTGAAATGAATCGCGTCAAAGTTGCACGCGCCGATGCAACGGCCGCAACCTACGCACTTAACGTTGTCAATCGACATCTTCTTAAGTTCCTCGTCGAAAACAAGTCCGCCGTTGGCGCACTCACGCATGCAACGCCTGCAACCGCGGCAGGCGTCGCGGTCAATCTTAGGCTTACCGTTACAGTGTTGGTCTTTCTTGCCAGCCCTTGAGCCGCAACCCATGCCGATGTTCTTAATGGCTCCGCCGAAACCGGCCATCTCGTGTCCCTTGAAGTGTGTCAGCGAAATAAACACGTCGGCGTCCATCACGGCACGCCCTATCTTGGCTTCCTTCACATATTCGCCGCCAGGCACGGGCACGGCTACGTCGTCAGTGCCTTTTAGTCCGTCACCTATTATAATAGGACATCCTGCGGAAAGCGGAGTGAAGCCGTTCTCCCATGCGCAATAAAGATGCTCGATGGCGTTCTTGCGGCTGCCGGGATACAGCGTGTTGCAATCGGTCAGGAACGGCTTGCCGCCGCACTGCTTCACCATGTCGGCCACGGCCTTTGCGTAATTCGGACGCAAGAAACTAAGATTGCCAAGTTCACCGAAATGCATCTTTATCGCAACAAACTTGCCGTCCATGTCGATTTTGTCCATGCCGGCCGCCTTCAACAGGCGCTTCAGCTTGTCAGTCCGTCCCTCGTCCGGCCGACAACGGAAGTCGGTAAAATAAACTTTTGATTTTCCCTGAATCTCGTTCATTGTCTCATCATATTTTGTTCGTTGCACTATTAGTATGTTGCCAAAAGCAACCATAAAATCATTTCATGCGGCAAAGTTAATGCATTTTTCCGATTAGGCAAAACGTTAAATAATAAAGAAAAAAGAAAGATTTGATATGCTATTAGGTTTTATTTCCGTAAATTTGCACCCTGCAATTGCGATGAGAACAAAAACGGTCATATTCATATTGCTTTCTGCTTTCATTTTTGTGATGGCAGAACCAGGTATGCCATTTTTCAATGGAAGCGGCAATAACGACGGACAAACAGACTCCGTCCCTATTGCCGACACATTGTCTTTATCGGCCGATACGACGGTTTTAGGCGACTCATTACCGGCTGACTCGCTGAAAAACATGTCTAACGAGCCCGACACGACAAAGATGGACTCGCTTGAGCTTGCAATATACAAACACAACAAGCACGTAGACGACTCGATAAGGCTCGACAGCATCAACAGGAAAAATTCAAACATGCTCGACGCTCCCGTGACGTTCTCGTCGGAAGACTCGCTCGTTTACGACGCAGCGACGAAACGCGCACGCCTGTACGGAAACTCAAACGTCAAGTACCAGAACATGGACCTTAAGAGCGACCGCATACAAATGAGCCTTGACAGCAGCCTGGTGCACGCCACGGGTACGGCCGACACGACGGGCGAAGTCACGGGCAAACCCGTGTTCGTAATGGGACAAGACACGTATGAGAGCGATACGATGTCGTTCAACTTCAAGACAAAAAAAGGGTTCATAAACAGTGTTTATACTGCGCAGGAGGACGGATTCCTTACAAGCGAGATGTCGAAACGCGACTCAAGCGGCGTCCTCTACCTGCAGCACGGCCGCTATACAACGTGCGACCAGGAACATCCCGACTTCTACATCGCCTTGTCGCGCGCCAAAGTACGTCCCGGGAAGGATGTCGTTTTCGGCCCCGCTTACTTGGTAGTGGCCGACGTGCCGCTGCCGCTTGCCATCCCCTACGGCTTCTTCCCTTTCACAAAGAGCTATTCAAGCGGTTTCATCATGCCGAGTTACGGCGACGAAAGCTCACGCGGATTCTACTTGCGCGACGGTGGCTATTACTTCGCGATGAGCGACAAGTGGGACCTTAAGCTACTTGGCGAAATATACACGAAAGGCTCATGGGGCCTGTCGGTGGCCAGCAACTACCGCAAACGCTACAAATACAACGGAAGTTTCTTCTTCAGTTACCAGAACACGAAGAACGGCGACAAGGGCATGCCCGACTACGCCGAACAGACAAGCTTCAAGCTGCAATGGAGCCATAGGCAGGACGCCAAGGCCAACCCGTACACAAGCCTGTCGGCAAGCGTAAACTTCGCGTCGACCTCTTACGAGCGCAACAACCTCAGCAGCATGTACAACCCGCAAAGCTACACGCAGAGCCTGCGCACGTCGAGCGTAAGCTGGAGTTCCACATTCTCAAGCCTCGGACTGACACTGAGCGGAACAACCAACCTAAGCCAGAACATGATCGACTCGACAATCAGCCTCACCCTGCCCGACCTTAACATATCAGTAAGCCGCTTCTACCCGTTCAAGCGCAAGCACATGGCCGGCAAGGAACGCTGGTACGAGAAAATCTCGATGAGCTACACGGGACAGCTGCAGAACTCAATAGACACTAAAGAGGACATGCTGTTCAAGTCGAACCTGATAAAAGACTGGCGCAATGCGTTCCGCCACGAAATTCCCATACAGGCCAACTTCACGCTGTTCAATTATATAAACATCAATCCCTCGTTCAACTTCACCGACCGAATGTACACCAACAAGGTGACGCAATCGTGGGACGAAGGCCGACAAGAGGCCGTAAGGGATACGACATACGGTTTCTACAACGTTTACGACTGGCGCATGAGCCTCAGCGCGTCAACGAAGCTTTACGGCTTTTGGGTTCCGTCGCGCAAAGTGTTCGGCGACAAGATTCAGGCCATACGCCACGTCATGACTCCGCAAATATCGTTCAGCTACGCGCCCGACAACGGTTCGCGCTACTACGAGACATACCAAAAGACAAATCCCGACGGAAGCGTGGAGCTGGTTGAATACTCACCGTTCCAAGGCAGCCTTTACGGCATACCGTCACGAGGGAAGACAGGAAGCCTGACTTTCGACCTCGGCAACAACATCGAGATGAAAGTGAAGTCGGACAAAGACTCGACCGGATTCAGGAAAATCAGCATAATCGACGAGTTCGGCTTGAACATGGGCTACAACATGGCCGACAAGGAACGGCCTTGGAGCGACCTGACGATGAGGCTGCGACTTAAGTGGTGGAAGAACTATACGTTCAACATGAACGCCGTGTTCGCCACATACGCTTACGAGCTTGACGAGAACGGCAACCCATACGTAGGCACGCATACGGAGTACAGCAAAGGCCGTTTCGGCCGATTCCAAGGCATGTCGCAGAACATATCGTTCACGCTTACGCCCGAAAAACTGAAAAAACTGTTCGGCGGAGGCGACGATGAAGAAGAGGAAGAAGACGAAGAGGACGACACCGACAACACCGACATAGAGACGAACGTCGACGACGACTTGGTGCGCGGACAACACGGAGCGGAGAAAGAAACAGGCATGGCCGAAACCGACGCCGACGGATACATGAAGTTCTCAATGCCGTGGTCGCTGACTTTCGGTTACGGAATATCCATGCGCGAAGATACGAGAAGGGAGAAATTCAACACGAAGAAGATGCGTTATCCCTACCGTTTCACGCAGACGCTCAACTTCAGCGGCAACATAAGGATAAGCGACGGTTGGAACATCAGCTTCTCGTCGGGTTACGACTTTGAGAACCACGAGATTTCAATGACAACGGCTTCATTGCAACGCGACCTTCACTGCTTCAACATGAGCTGTTCGGTGGTGCTTGCGCCTTACACGTCATACAACTTCTCTTTCCGCTGCAACGCAGCCACGCTTACCGACGCGCTCAAATACGACAAGCGCAGCGGTTTCAGCAATGCCGTACAATGGTACTAAAAGAGTGAAGAGTGAAAAGTGAAAAGTGAAAAATCCAAATGCTTATATTGCAAATGGATTTTTCACTTTTAGCTTTTCACTTATTTAACGTTCGCCTTGTTGAACCGCTCAATATCATCTTCTTCGCCTACAATCCAAATTATATCACCGGCGCACAGCTTCTGCATCGGGTCTACGATTGAAAGGTTTTCCTTACCTTCCTCCAGGCCTACCACCATACAGTTGAACCTATCCCTGATACCGCTTTCTTTCATCGTCTTACCGGCAAACTCACCGCCGGCATTAATTACAGTCTGGCGGAGCTTCATCTCACGTTTCTCAATATCGGGGTCTTTCTGCCTCATGTCATGGGCCAGCGCAGCGCCCAAAGCCGTCAGCTGTTCGTCGCTGCCGATAACCTGTATCCTGTCGCAAGGAAATATTATCGTGCCGCCGTTGGGAATGTTAATGCGCTGTATGCCACGCAGAATGCTGCTGACATGCACGCCGTACTTACTGCCAAGCCCGAGCTCGCGCAACGTCTTGCCCGCCCAAAGGGAGTCTTCGGGAATGTCAAGTTCCGAGATATGTATGTCACGGTCGAGCAACCTGCCTTCATATAAAGGCCGCTTAAGCCCCATCACCTCGGCGGCGATCTCACGCGAGCGCAGGTTCTGCATGAACATGCGCTCCATCCTTATGCTGCGCTTCTTCAACGAGCGCGACACGATCATCAAGGCGACTACGGCCAAGGCGATGCTTATCATCAAGGCGTCGGTGAAACGAGTAAGGTAATTGCAGATGTAAAATATGAAGGCCGAAGATATGACAACCCTTACAAGGATTGTGAAAACCAACGGCAAACGGTTGTACGGACTTTCGTTCCACAAGGCCTTGAACTCCTCGCTGCGGTTCTTTTTCATGACAATGGCACGCAGGAACGGCGCGATGACAGCCAAAGTGACCAGTCCGCAAACGGCGTTGGCCCACCAATGCGGAAGCAGCCGGCGTATGAAAGGCAGGAAGAAAGTGAACATAAGGACGATGGCCGCCCCCGACAGGATTGAATAAACGACCGTGTTGCGCGCCATCTGCACCAACAGGCTTTTCCACTTGCGCTCGGGGTGGGCGGGCCTGCGGCTCAGCGTAATGTTGTTAAGCGCCATGATCCACTTACCCGGCAAACGACGCTCAAGCACGCCGTAACACGGCGTAGCCGCCCTTATCATGTAAGGCGTGAGGAACGTCGTTATGACCGACACGGCCACTACCACCGGATAAACGAAACCGCCGATGACCCCGAGCGAAAGGCCGAGCGAGGCTATGATGAAAGAGAACTCGCCTATCTGCGCCATCGAGAAGCCACACTGCATGGCCGACTTCAGCGACTGTCCGCTTATGAGGAAGCTAAGCGTGCCGAACAAAGCCTGCCCCAAGATGATCGTAAGCACGAGCGCGACGATGGGCCAGGCGTATTCAACCAACACGTGCGGGTCGACAAGCATGCCGACCGACACGAAGAACACGGCGCCGAACAAGTTCTTAACCGGCTCGACGAGCCGTATTATCCTCTCCGCCTCGACGGTCTCGGCCAATATCGAGCCCATGACAAACGCGCCGAACGCGCTGCTGAACCCGACCTTGGTCGACAGCACGGCCATGGCGCAACACAAGCCAAGGGAAACTATAAGGAGGGTCTCGTTGTTGATAAGTTTACGGGTGGACCTCAGCATCCACGGAATAAGGTAAATGCCGACGACGAACCACAACACCAGGAACACCGCTATCTTCAGCACGCTGCCCAGCATCTGGCCGCCGTCGGGGCTGCTGCCGTTGGCTATGGCCGAAAGCATCACCATCAAGACTATGGCCAGGATGTCTTCAAGTATGAGCACGCTCATAACAAGCCCCGCGAAACGCTGTTGGCGCAGCCCCAAATCGTCGAACGCCTTATATATAATGGTCGTTGAGCTCATGGCGAGCATTCCGCCAAGGAAGATGCAGTCCATACGGCTCCAGCCGAAGGCGTGGCCTACGACAACGCCGAGCATCATCATGCAGAACACTATCGAGCATGTGGATATTATCGGCGAAGCGCCCATCTTCAGGATTTTCTTGAACGAAAAATCCAAGCCTAACGAAAAGAGGAGGAACATCACCCCTATCTCGCCCCATGTGCTTATGTCGCCGCGGTCAACCACTGACATCGTATACGGCATGTGGGGGCTTACCAGGAAACCGGCAACGACATACCCAAGCACGAGGGGCTGCTTAAGTTTCTTGAATATGATGGTTACTACTCCTGCCACTATGAGTATGAGCGCAAGGTCTTTTACGAGATAAGGTAGTTCGGACATCTATTAGAGTTAAGAGTCTTTTTAAGTTAAGAATTAAGAGTTAAGAATTAAGAGTTAAGAGTTAAGAGTTAAGAGTTAAGAGTTAAGAGTTAAGAAAAAATGCCGTGCTTATTCAACGAGACTATTTTTCTTAATCCTTAACTCTTAATTCTCTTAGTCGTTGTATTCAGCCGTTATCTTGCAGATGTTTATTATCACCAGGACGGCCTTTTCCATCACCTGCACCGAAACGAACTCATACGGGCCGTGGAAGTTCACGCCGCCTGCGAAGATGTTGGGGCAAGGCAGTCCCTTGAACGAGAGCTGCGCCCCGTCCGTACCGCCGCGTATAGGCTCCACCTTCGGCGGCACGCCGCTGTCCTGCATGGCCTTCAGCACGATGTCTATTACGTGCATGTTGGGGTCGATCTTCTCCTTCATGTTATAATACTGGTCCTTAACGTCGGCAACGACGGTGCCCTCGCCATACTTCTCGTTCATCCTGGCGGCGCACTCCTTAATGAAGTCCTTGCGGTCTTCAAAGCGGTTGCGGTCGTGGTCACGTATGATGTACGACAGCTTGGCGTTCTCGATGTTGGTCTCCATGCCCAGCAAATGGTAGAAGCCCTCGTAGCCTTCTGTAGTCTCGGGGGCCTCGTCGACCTGCAGCATCATGGCGAACTCGGCGGCCAGGCGGTTGGCGTTCACCATCTTGCCCTTTGCGTATCCGGGATGAACGCTTACGCCCTTTATCGTAATCTTGGCCGATGCGGCGTTGAAGTTCTCAAACTCGAGGTCGCCCAGGTCGCCGCCGTCCATGGTATAGGCCCATTCGCATCCGAACTTCCCAACATCGAAGTGGTGGGCCCCCATGCCTATCTCCTCGTCGGGGTTGAAGCCCATGCGTATGTCGCCGTGCTTCACCTCGTCGTGGTCGCGCAGCCAGCACATGGCCTGAACGATCTCGGCAATGCCGGCCTTGTCGTCGGCGCCGAGCAGGGTGTGGCCGTCGGTCACGATGATGTCCTCGCCCTTGTGGGCAAGCAGTTCGGGAAATTTTTTCGTTGAAGACACTATCCCGGGCGAAAGCTCGATGTCGTTGCCGTCGTAGTTGCGTATCAGCCTCGGCTTAACGTCCTTTCCGCTGCAGTCGGGCGACGTGTCGTAATGGCTGATGAAGCCTATCGTCGGAACTTCCTTTTTCATGTTCGACTTCAACGTGGCATACACGTATCCGTTGTCGTCCATCTCAACGTCGTCAAACCCCTCGTCCTTCAGTTCGTCGCGCAAGTACTTGGCGAAGACAAGCTGCTTCGACGTACTTGGCACCGTGCCGCTGTCCTCGGCCGACTGGGTGTCAAAACTCACATACTTCAAGAATCTTTCTATTATGTCCATAGTGCTTAGTGGTTATGTTTTTATTGTAAAAAAGCGCGAAGCGCGCTTACAGTCACGCTTCTTTTTGCAAAAGTAATATTTTTATTTCATTTACGCGCCATCCACGTTCCTATTTTATATATCCGTCGAAATTTTTCCGAAAAACGACTATATGCAATATGAACACGATAAACCCGCACGAACGCATATCCGGACATGCCGCCCAATCAAAACGCGACAAGCCCCAAATCCGACCGCCCCGATTTTGGTTAAAAACAGTGCCGATAAGTTAATTAGTCCGCCGCCAACCGCCCAGATTAAAAATATTATCCGTATATTTGGCACGGCATAACATGCGATTGGACAAAAAGGCAGAACCACACATAACCACATCAAAAAATATGAGAAATAAACTATTTGCAATAGCTGCATTATTGTCAATATCGTTGTCGGCCGTCGGAACTCACCAAAGCCGCGGCGAAAAGCGTATGCATAGAGAAAACGGATGGTACCATATCGTTCAAGGCACGGCTGGCAGCATAACCAAGCGTCCGATTGTGACGGTCAAGGACTTCGTAGACCTTAGAATCGAGACCGACTTTCTCGGACGGAGAAACATCACCGGGCACTTCAGCCGACGCATGCTGCAAGCCTGGGCCGACTCGACCGAGCACGCACACGGCGACATAATAGCACTAATCATAAACGATACGATAATAACAGCGCCGCGTGTACACGCCCGAATCGACAGCGGAACGTTTGTCATCTCCACACCTGAAGAATACGACATCAAGACATTATACCATAATCTGATAAAAGAAAAGAAAGATTCGATATTGGCATTGGTCGGAAATTTGGGCGCAAACACAATTTTCGAAACATCAGGCAAAGCGGAACAAGACTCATTAACCAACGCCTTAGACTACGGCGAACTCGTTTCACGCGGCAATGATTAACGGGAACATGGCAGTCGATAAAGACCATATGGGCCATCCACGGCCAAGCGACTGATTACCAATATGTTAGCAAACCCATCCCCAAAGGCCATCTTTTAGCGTGTAAAAGGTAGCCTTTCAGCATGCAAAAGGCAAACTCTTGCAAGACCATAGGCAACCTTTTACAAAAATGAACACCCTCTAACGAACATGAACATCCGCAATCTGCATAACCCACATCCTCATTCAAGCAACAAGACATTTTGTCATTCCGGGTCTAAGCCCGGAATGACTGTATGCCACAGACTTATTAGAAGAGGATGCAAGTAAGTATTTGGCCGATTGCGGATATTCATTTAATATTTATTCTCATCCAACCGATTTGCGGATGAACCTAAAAACTCGTTTCTCGCGTTTTTATTTTCCATTTCGCTCTGGCTTGCACTATCTTTAGAGAAGATAGGCTGCGTCTCGGAATCGAAGATCGCTGTCAAGCAAATGAAAATAAAAACTCGTTTCTCGCGTTTTTATTTTGCATTTCGCTCAACTTGCACTATCTTTGCAGCGCAAAACGAAAATTCAAAACTTTTATGGACGATTATCACGCGGAAAATATGAACTTGTAGGGTGAGGAGACGCATGCTTTCACGGCAGGTCTTCCCACTTTCCTGCGCAACATTTTTTGGAGGACTTGCAAATGAGAACATACTGGAACACCAACAAGGGACTGAAGCAGATCGGCGAATGGGAACCGAACTGTTGGATCCAAGTGACATGCCCGACGGAAGACGACCAGCGCCTTCTGGAAGAAGAATTCAAGATACCCGATTATTTCCTTTCCGACATCAGCGACAACGACGAGCGCGCACGCTACGAATACGACGACGGCTGGATGCTCATAATCCTGCGCATACCCTTCGTCAAGGAGATACGCTCGCGCACGCCTTACACTACCGTGCCCCTCGGCATAATACACAAGCGCGACGTAACGATAACCGTATGCTTCCACGAGACCAACATGATGATCGACTTCGTAAGCTACCAGCAGAAGCGCGGCGAGGGGTTCACCGACTATGTTGATATGATATTCCGCCTGTTCCTGTCGTCGGCCGTATGGTACCTTAAACGGCTGAAGCAGATCAACAGCCTGATCGAAAAGGCCAAGCGCAACCTTGACCGCGAGGTCAACAACGAGTCGCTCATCGGCCTGTCGCGCCTGCAAGACTCGCTGACATACTTCATAACGTCGATACGCGGCAACGAGAACCTGCTGGCCAAGCTGAAATTCAAGCTGCAAGTCGACGAGCTCGACGCCGACCTCATCGAAGACGTGAACATCGAGATGAGCCAGGCACGCGAGACCACGAACATCTACTCAGACATCCTCGAATCGACGATGGACACATACTCGAGCATCATCAACAACAACATGAACACCGTGATGCGTACGCTCACCTCGGTGTCGATTATCCTGATGTTCCCCACCCTCATAGCCAGCATCTTCGGCATGAACCTAATCAACGGCATGGAGGGCAACAAGTTCGGCTTCCTTATCGCAATAGTCGTATCCGCGCTGATTTCAGGCATATCGTGGTGGATTTTCCGCCATAAACGCCTCATTTAGTAATAAAAAAAGAAATTTTCACGATTTTGTTTGCGGAATTACAATAATTTTAATTAAGTTTGCAAACCTATAATATATAATAAGTAAACAAGCAAACTAAGACACGAACTGACAAGCGGAAGGAGCCGGCCGACAAGAAGAAAACAGCAGACAAGGCACGTCTGACCGGCAACCGGCAACCGACAAGCTTGCCGCATAATAAAAAATTGTATGATGGACTCTCAAGAAAACACTCTCGGTCAAGAGAAGAAGACGGAAGAAATGCTGAACGCCGCACCGGCTGACAACAGCAACCAGGGAGGCGACGGCGCTGCCCTGACTAACGAGACGGAAGAGGCATCCGTGGTCAACGAGACAGCAGGACTTTCTGCCGAAACCGACTCGTCAGAAGAAAGAAAAGTGTACAAAAGCAAGAAAGAGGTGATCGAAAGGATGAAGGAAATCGCCCGCAGCGACGACAACCCGAAGAAAGACGAAGTAGACTACCTCAAGACCGCTTTCTACAAACTGCACTTCGCCGAAAGGGAAGCCGACATGAAGGCTTACACAGAAGCCGGAGGCGACCCCGCCGAATACAAGGTGCTGCCCGATGCCGACGAAGAGGAATTCAAGGCCGAAATGAGCGTGATTAAGGAGAAACGCGCTAAAATATTCTTCGAACAAGAACAGGAGAAGCAAGCCAACCTTAAGAAGAAGCTCGACATCATCGAGAGAATAAAGGCCATGATAACATCGCCCGACGAGGCGAACAAATCGTACCAAGAATTCAAGAAGCTGCAACAAGAGTGGAAGGAAATAAAACTCGTTCCGGCAGAGAAGGCCAACGAGCTGTGGCGCAACTACCAACTCTACGTAGAGCAGTATTACGACTTACTCAAACTGAACAGCGAAGCCCGCGAATACGACTTCAAGAAAAACCTTGAAATAAAGACCCGCCTATGCGAAGCGGCCGAGAAACTGGCCGAGGAAAGCGACGTTATCAGCGCGTTCCACCAACTGCAGAAGCTGCACCAGGAATACCGCGAGACGGGGCCCGTGGCCAAAGAGCTGCGCGAGGAGATATGGGCACGGTTCAAGGCGGCGTCGACCGTCATAAACAAACGCCACCAACAGCACTTCGAGGAACTGCGCTCAAAAGAGGAAGACAACCTCGTAAGGAAGACGGCCTTGTGCGAGAAAGTGGAGGAAATAGCAAAGACCGAAATAAGGAACGCATCAGAGTGGGACAAGAAGACCAAGGACATCATCGCCATACAGGCTGAATGGAAGACCATAGGCTTCGCCCCGCAAAAGATGAACGTCAAGATTTTCGAGCGTTTCCGTGCCGCATGCGACGAGTTCTTCAGCAAAAAAGCCGAGTATTTCAAGAACATGAAGCAGCAGTTCGCGGAAAACGCTGAGAAGAAAAAGGCACTCGTCGAACAGGCGCAGGCACTGCAGGACAGCACCGACTGGAAAGCGACGAGCGACAAGCTGATAGCCCTCCAAAAGGAATGGAAGACGATAGGCATGGTGCCGAAGAAACTCGGCGACAAGCTTTGGAACGACTTCCTCACGGCATGCAACCGCTTCTTCGACGCACGCAACAACGCAAACGCAGGAACGCGCAACGAGGAACGCGCCAACCTGGAGAAGAAACGCGGCATCATAGAGCAGTTGAAGGCATTGGCCGAGAACGCCGAAGACAACATACAAGAGAAAGTACGCGACCTCATCGACGAATACAACGCCGTAGGCCACGTCCCCTTCAAGGAGAAAGACAAGCTCTACAAGGAGTACCACAACATTCTTGACAAGCTCTACAAGGAACTGAACATTTCGACGGCCCGCCGCCGTCTCGACAAGTTCAGAAGCAACTTGAAGAACGTGGCTGAAAAAGGCGGCGAAGCCCTCGACAACGAGCGCGCCCGGCTCATGCGCCGCTACGAGTCGCTCAAGCAAGAGGTTCAGACATACGAGAACAACATCGGCTTCCTCAATGCGTCGAGCAAGAAAGGCAATTCGCTCATCGACGAAATGAACCGCAAGGTGCAGAAGCTGAAAGACGACATGAACCTTGTACGCGAGAAAATCAAGGCCATCGACGCCGAAAACAACGAATAACTTTATAAACTAAGAATTAAGAGTTAAGAATTAAGAAAATATGACGCGGCTTCTTAGTGTTGCATATTTTCTTAATTTTTAACTCTTAATTCTTAACTCCAGACATGAAACATACCTTTATCCTGCCATTCTTCTTATTATGTTGCAACGTTGCCTGCGGACAATCGCAGGACCAATGGCGCGACTCGCTGGCCGTCCTCAACAAGCAGGCCGCGGCACATCCCGACTCAATGGAGCTACAATTAAGCAAGGCGGCCGTCAACCTGCAACTGCTCGAATGGGAGGACGCCGTAAAGGCATGCAACTCGGTGCTGGCAAAAGACGGTAACAACCTGCCGGCACTTTTCTACAGGGCCTACGCCAACAACAACCTCCGCCGGTACGAATTAGCCAGGAACGACTACGAGAAATTCCTAAGCACCGCGCCGCGCAACATGGAGGCTAGGCTCGGCCTGGCATATACGTACACAAAACTGAAGCGCGACATCGACGCCCTGAACGAAATGAACAACCTTGTGGAAATGTTTCCCGACAGCAGCATCGTCTACGAGGCAAGGGCGGAAGTGGAAAAAGGCATGCAATCATACGAGACGGCCTTGTACGACATCGACGAAGCCCTGAAAAGAGCTCCCGGCAAACGCAGCCTATACGTATCAAAGGCCGAAACGCTGCTCGCCCTCGGCAGGAAGAAGGACGCGAAAAGAACGCTCGACGAAGCAGTGCGCAACGGTACGCCCAAGGGGCTGCTGCTTGAATGGTACGAGAAATGCGAATGACATGCGCAAGTCTGGATAAAAATTATAAAACCCGAACGGCACGCACGATACCGGTTCGGGTTTTATAATATCAGTTCCTACCGATTTCATTCAGCCTCGGTTATCCTCAGCAACAGGTAGGGAGCGTCGGGCAACGGCACGCTGCCGTGGCCTTTGTCATATACACGGTCGCCGACGGGAGCCGTCGTCTCAAACACCTTCGGCACTTCGGTCACGGTCATATTCCATGTGTCGATTATCTCCACCTTGAAGCGCAGGCCCTCTTTCAGACGTGGATACATGGCGTTCTTCACGGGCAGGTCGAACACCCATTCAGGCGAAATCTTCTTTCCAAGATAAACCATGTAATAATTCTCACCGGCCGACGACGTGTAAGGATCCCAACTGCTGTCGCACAACTGCATAGGGGCGGGCATGGCTTCAAGTATGCCGCGCATGAACTTTATACGCTTCCACGACTCGCCTTGGAACTCACCGCCGACGGCGAGGAAATCGCGCGAATAGTCGGTAGGGCCGTCCATATAGCACTCGCCGTGGGTGACGTAAGTCCCGGCGACAAGCCCCTGCCACATGCGGTAGAGCAGCTCCTCGCCGCTAAGGCTGCCCCAGCGGTTGTCCATGTTGCCTTCATAGCACACTTCGTCGAAGATGACAGGCTTCTTATATATGTTCCTTACCGTCGCGGCACGGCCGAACCCTTCGACCGGAGCCTGGTCCTGCACGCTGGCATGCGTGTACTCAGGCACCCAATACTTGTAATACTTGGCCGTATGGCTGTGTATCGAGCAAAGATGCGCATACGGATCGTTGTCTACGACCGCGCGTGTCAGCCTGTCCCAGTCGGCAATCTCCAGGTGGCGGTAGAAGTCATACTCGTTGGCCAACGACCACCAGACGTTGCGGAAGGCGCCGAGGCGCGCCACAACATACTCGGCGTAGCGCACGTTGACGTCCATCGGCATCTTGTCGAAATTCCAACGGCCGTCGTCGTATGGATGGAACAACACGACGTCGGCCTCGACTCCTATGGCCGCCAGACTGTCGATACACCGCTCCACATGGGCGAAATACTCAGGATTGAAACGCGAATAGTCCCACTCGAACACCGTCTTGCCATCCTTGTCCTTACTCTTGCCCTTCAGCTCGAACGGATAAAGGGCAGGCTCGGGATAGCCGAAATCGAAATTCTGTACGATAAGCAGCATCCTAAGCTTGTTGAACCCCGACTCTTCCATCGAGCACAACGTGCGCCCGGGATAATCGCCGACGGCGTGCATCCAGTCGTAAGAGGTCGTACCCACCGGATAATAACGCTTGCCGTCGGCATACTTGAATCCGTATGAACCGTCGGTCGTCACCGGGCCATGGTTGCCCTCACCCGGGGCGATGCACTCGAAGCGGCCCGTGCGGCCGTCGAGCGCAGCGACCGTCGAGCGCGTCTTATAAGTCCACTCACCGGTCGCGCATGGCATGAACCTTAATTTATAAACCCCGCCGCCGTCATAAAAACCGCGGACGGTAAAAGTAGTGTCAGGGCCGGTAAACACCGCCGAAAAGCCAACGTCGAACGGATTGCCCTTGACATCGGCCTTGATCACCGTTTCAAAACGCCCCCAACGCTCGACCCTGTCCTGCGCCCGGAGGCCTGCCACCACTGCCGTAAAAAGCAGGAAAAACATTAATCTTTTCATTTTCAACAAATTCGTAGTCTATAACAAACAATTTACAAATACAGCCATTTACTAAATATCATTTCATGCATCGGCAAAGCGATGCAAACGACTAAAGGCCGTTTCGGATTAAATCAGTCAAGAGCAACCAGCCTGAAATCAGTCACTTCAACCTCGCCGCCGCCACCTGCGTAAATGCCGGGACGGACGAACAGGAAGCCATAAACCGTGTTATGATGAACTCCTGAAATCTCGAATCCCCAAGGAAACTTATGCCACACGCGCCCATCGGCACTATACCATGCCGACAACACGTTGCGGTCGTTACGCATGCGCAGCCACATCTTTCCGTCACGGTTGGCCTGCGGACATTTCGACTCAGCCCTGCTCACCTGTCCGCGGCGGTAACGCAACATGCCAGAACGGTCGAAACCGAATCCGAAATGATAGCGCTCATCATAATAAGCTACAAGGCCGGCCGACGCATCGCCGCCCTTCAAGGTGACGCAAGCCTCAACCTCATACTTATGCGCGCTGGTGCGCGCCAACAACGGCGACCCGTCGGCAGGCGACTTTCCTTTCGCGCGCATCGTGATTTTATCGGGCGTTACGGTGAAACGCCCGCCCAAACTGTGCTCGCGGCAAGTCTGCCATACGAAGTCTGCCATGCCATACTCAGTCTTAACCACCGGCCGCGACAGGGATATGCCACCGTCCTTCAAGCGCAACCAACCGTCCTTCAGCTCAAGCTCGCGCAACAGAGTCTGGCGGCCGAGCGTCTGATAGCCGTTCTCGTAAGCGTGGAATACCATGAACAGGCGGCCGTCGGGCGTATCTACTACCGAGCCGTGCCCCTTGCTCCACCAACGCTCGTCTCTCGACCATGTGCGCAACAGCGGATTGAACGGCGCATGTTCCCAAGGCCCCATTATGCTCTTGCTGCGGGCCTCTACCACCATGTGGCTCGTCGGCGGGCCGGCCGTGCCGCCCTCGGCGGCGAAAAGGTAATAATACTCTCCTACTTTCTTTATGTTAAGACCCTCCATCGAGACGCTCTCGATGTCCCAGTCCCCAGGTATCTCCCACCCCTTATAGATGTTTACGCCACGGCCCATTATCGAACATCCGTCGGCCGACAACGGATAAATGTCGCCCGAACTCATCAGGAGATAGCGCCTTCCGTCGGCATCCACAACGTGCTCAGGGTCGATGCCGTCAACCTTCAGGTCTACGGGGCGGTTCCACGGTCCCTCAGGACTGTCGGCCCACGTCACCATACTGGTTTTACCATGTCCGCCGAGCGTTGGGAAATATATATAGAAGCGGCCGTCGTACACGGTGATGTCCGGAGCCCAGACATCGCCGGTGAACGTGTCGAGCGCAATCGAACAAGGCATCCAGTTTACAAGATCGGACGACTTATAGACAACAAGTCCGGGAGTGTACACGAACGACGAATGCACAAGGTAATAGCAGTCGCCGTGCCTGATTATAGACGGGTCTGAATTATCGCCCTCAAGTATGCGTATGGTATTATGGTCTTCGCCAAGCCTGCCGGTGCTCACGGCTTGTCCGCTCACCGCGGCAGGAAGCAAAATTAGAAACAACAACGATGCATAAAACGTTTTCATAGGTATCTTATTAGATTCAAAATAAAACGGAAAGGGGCAGGCGGCCGTTGCGCCGCCTTGACACCCTTTCCGCGTCACAGATGTCTAACCTTAAACCAATATTACTCTTGAGCCAGGCCGTAACCGTTGGTGACAGTGCCCTTTGAATGGCTGAGCACCTCGAACGGAAGCGGGAAATAATACCTCGGGGGAACGTTGCCGCTCTTAACTCCGGGCAGAAGGTTGCTGTTGCAGTAGTGGTCCTCGTTGTCAACGATGCCCTTACCCCAGTCAGCCCTCGTATAACCGTCGGCCTCAAGCTGCTTCGCACGGTCGCTGTTCGGGTCGATATACTCGAACAAGCCCTGTATGGCCAAGTTGTGGTCGGTGCCCTTGACGGCTCCGGCGGCGTCGGTCGTAGTGTAATCATACTGTCCGCGCCAACCCGGGTACAATGCGGGATCAGACTCGTCGGGATCGTAAGTCAAAGGATTTTCGAGATGAACGTTCTTCACCCAAATGTACATAGGTATGACGTTGCCGTTCTCGAACTCATGATAGCCTTTCGACTTCAGGTCGGCAACCATCTCCGACATTTCGGCACGCACGGCCAAAGCCCTCTCGACGAACTTGCCCGAACGTATCAAATCCCAACGGCGCTGGCCTTCGCCGGCGAACTCAAGCTTGCGCTCCTGCATGACGGCCTCTTTCAGGGCGTCGCCCGAAGCGGTTACATCATGGCTGGCATCGCCGAAAGCACGGCGGCGCACATCGTTCAAGTCGCTAAGCGCTTCAGTTTCCTTACCCAGCTCGGCCTTCACCTCGGCACGCATCAGCATAAGGTCGGCAAGACGCATAATGGGCCAATTCATGCCTGATTCGCGCTGACCTGCCACGTATGGAGGATTCATGCGGTTCCAGTCCCACTTGTTTATCGCCATACCGCCGTTGCACTTGTTACCCGGAGTGAAGCTGAGCAGTTTCTCATTGCCGTCGCCATTGCTGCCGGTCACGGTGCAAGTAACGTCGCGGCGCATGTCGCCGTCCTCGAACTCGCCGTAATAGAACGTAGGCATGATGCGCACTGCGGCGAACGACTTACACGGAGCCTGCATGGCCGAACCGCCGTCTGAAGGACGGCCGAAAGCGTAAGGATACTCGCTCGATGTTGTCTGGCCGCTCTGTCCGCCCTGCATGTTGCCGATCTCGAAGATCGACTCAGGGCTTATCTGCAAGTCGTTGTTGTACTGGAAATGGCGCTGGAAAGGATTGTTGGCGTATCCGCGCTCGTCTGAAGTTACGAGCGTAGCCGTGCCCTTATCGGCCATGGCCAGGTCGAAATACGTCTCGGCCGTCTCGTAATAACTGCGGTAGTCCGTACGGCGCGAGTAACTGCAGTTGTATTGTCCGTCGGTGTACTTCGTCTCAAACTGCACGTCGCCGTAAAGGTCGCCGACGTCGGTACGTATCGTCTGCCATCCTGCCGAATAAAGGGCAGCCATGCCCGTCATAGCCTCGACGAACGTGCGCGACATACGCTCGGCGGTTATGCCGCCTTCGCCGAGTTTGTACATATACGGAGCGGCTTCCTTGAACATGTCGATGACTTTGTCCAATATCTCAAAACGTGAGTTGAGCGAATATTCGGCGGCGGGAGTGTTCTCATAACCATAAGGAATGTCGCCGTAGTGCTTTACAAGCTCGAAATAGCAGAAAGCCTTCATAGAGAGGGCTTCGCCGTAAAGCTGGGTCCAATCGGTCACTTCGCCAGCCTCCTTCGCCTGCTTGAACTCATCCTTTTCTGCGATGAGATCTATCAGCTTTGAAGTACGCGCTATTATGGAATAAAGGGTGCTGAACTCGCTGTTGGCCGTACCGATGCTCAACAGCTCCGGCTGAAGGCGTGCGTTGGCATTGTTCAACGAGCCGACTTCGGGATAATACTCGGCATCCGAGCCGATGGGGTCGTTCCAACGGTAAACACTCATAACCGGGCCTTGCCTATATGAGGCGTAGCACCACGACAAGACCTTAAATGTTTCCGACGATGTCGCAGTAACAAATTGGTTGTCTGCGTTCTCAGGCGTAGTCACGTCAAGATAATCGCTGCATCCGGCAAGAGGGCAGCACAACGCCAGCGCATATATATATTTTGCTATTTTGTTCATAACGTAATTTTATTTGTTTGGATGTTTTAGAATGAGAGATTCAATCCGATTACAAACGAGCGTGCACGCGGATAAGTACCCCAGTCAAGACCCGTGGTCGGATACTTGGCGTTGTTGTGGGCGGTATCTGCGCTGACTTCAGGGTCGAGGCCTGAATATCCGGTAATCGTGAACACGTTGTAAATAGAACCGTATATGCGGAGCTTGGATATGCCTGCCTTGCGCAACAGGCTCTGAGGCAAGGAGTAACCCAACGTAAGCGTGTTGAGACGCAGGTAAGAACCGTCTTCTATCACATACGTCGAGGTGAAGCCGTTCTCACTGTAAGGCAACGGCACCTTGGCGTTGACGTTGGCGGCGTTGAGCTGCTCGGGGGTCGTAAGGCTTACGAGCTGTCCGTCAACTACGTCGTAGATCTTGTAACTGTCCTTCATGAAGGCGAGCTTGTTCTCGTAAGCGCCGTTCTCCTTGGCATTATACATAGAGCCGGCCTTGTTTACGTTGTAAATATCGTTGCCATAGCTCCAGTTGAAATACAAGCCGAGGTCGAAGTTCTTATACATGGCATTGATGTTGAAACCTCCTGTATGTATCGGGTTCATGTCGCCGATGTCACATACGTCGCCCTCGTCGATGATCTTGTCGCCGTTCAAGTCCTTAAACTTCGGCAGGCCGGGATAAGCGTTCTGGCCTTCGGGACGGTTGATGCCGTGTACGGGGTTGATGGTCGAACCAAGGTCGGTCACACCCTCTTTCAAGTAATAAAGTCCGTTTACATAGTCGAAGTCGTCCGTAGTATAGAAGCCGTCGTACACATAACCACGTACGATGCCGACAGGGCTGCCTTCCTTCAGGATGTAGTCGTTGCCGGGGAATGTGCTGCTACCGCACCACTGTGAAGAGTAAAGACCCGTTACGTTCTCTGCCAACTTGTCAACGTTACCCTTGTTGAAGTTGATGTTCATTCCGGCGGAAATGTTCCAGTCCTTGTTCTTGAAGATAACGCCCGAGAGAGAAAGCTCGACACCCTTGTTGCTGGTCTGTCCGATATTGTCATAAGTGGCCGTGAAGCCCGTTATGCCGGGGATAGACGTAAGCATGAGCAGGTCCTTGGTGGTGTTCCAATACAAGTCCAACGTACCCCACAAGCGGCTGTTGAAGAAGCTGAAGTCGATACCGAGGTTACGTGTGATCGTCGTCTCCCACTTCAGGTCGAGGTTGGCCATCTCGTCGGCTGAATAATCGTATGATGACGAATACTGGTGGTTCAAGGCGTACTGCCAACGGAGGTCGGTCTCAGAAGTCCAGCTCTGCAGCCAAAGGTCAGAGTCGATGCCGTCGTTACCTACCGTACCGTAAGAGAAGCGCAGCTTCAAGTTGTCGAGCCAGTCGCGCGTGCCGGCCATGAAAGGCTCTTCTGATATGCGCCATCCAACTGCGGCTGCGGGGAAGTAACCCCAGCGGTGCTCAGGAGAGAACTTCGACGAACCATCGGCACGAAACGTGAACGTCAACAAGTAACGGTCATTCCAAGTATAATTGAGTCGGCCGAAGAACGAGAGCACGCGCTCTGCCACGTCGATTCCCGAGAAGAAGTTGCTCGTTCCGGCGTTCTTGTCATACTGGTTGATCATGGCGAAGGCGTTGTCCTTCGAGAAGTTTGCCGGGAAGTGGTTGGCGTCTATTTCTATTTCGTCGCCGCCAGAGTCGGTAACCTCATGACCGAGCAAGAGGTTTAAGCGGTGCTTCTCAGGCAAGAAGTTGAAGTCGTAGCTCAACGTGTTTGTCCAACGCAAACCCCAGTTTCCGCGCTTTGCCCACTCCACGCTGCCTGCGTAAAGCTTCTCGCCGGTCGTGTCGTTCATGTAATTGTTGTAGATCGCTCCACCCCAAATCTTGTCTTCTTCCCAAGCCTGGTTGTAACTTAGGTCGGTGTGGTAAGTAAGTCCTTTTACGATACGCCAATTCAACGACGCTGTGCCGCGCAGCCTTTGCTTGATATAAAGAGGCTCATAGTCGCCGATGCGCGCCGCCGGACTGTAATTATCCCATGTCGTGTTGCGGCCGTACATTTCCATGTTGCCCTCATGCAAAGCGCTGAGATCGCCAAGCATATCGCTTGTGGCTATAGGACGGAAACGGTAAGAATATGAAAGAAGCGAACCTGAGCCGTTGGTGGTCTTCTCGTCGCCCATCGTGCGGCGGTCGGAATAACGTGTGTCGAAAGCGATGTCAAGATTATCAGTTATCTTCTGGTTCACCTTGAAGTTGAAGCTTGCACGGCGTGCGAAAGAATTTATCTTCATACCCTCCTCGTCCATGTAACTGGCAGAGAAGAGCATGCGCGTCTTATCGTTGCCGCCGGTAATGGTCAAGTCGTGGTTGTGTGAAACCGAACTGTTGTAAACATCCTTCTGCACATCGTATTTGTCTACATTCCTGTAGCTCTCAATGCCTCCGGTGTTACTGCCGGCATAAGCTCCGATGCCGTAAAGCTTCTCGAAAGGAGTACGGTAAGCCTCGCCCAAAGCAGCGGCATTGCCCCATACGAAACACAGATAATCATAAGGATCAAGGGTCTCAAGATACTTCGTAGGAGTATTAAACTTCACATATCCGTTATAATTAACCGACACCTTGCCCTCCTTCGCACCTTTCGTGGTGACAAGGATTACGCCGTTGGCTCCGCGCGCACCATAAATGGCAGTAGACGAAGCGTCTTTCAGCACGTCGATACTCTCCACCTGGTCCGAGGGAATGTCGTCAAGCGACTTGACGGTGATTCCGTCGACAAGGATGAGCGGCTCGTTGCTCTGAGATATAGAACCGCCGCCACGGACACGGATTGAAATCGTTGCGTCGGGACGTCCGTCTTGCGAAGTTACGTTCACACCGGGAAGCTTACCCTGCAAAGCCTGGGCTACGTTGGCCACCGGCATGGCGGCTATGTCCTCGCCCTTGACCGAAGCAACGGAGCCGGTCAGGTCCTTGCGCCTTACCGTTTGGTAACCAATCACCACGACCTCGTCGAGGGCTTCGTTCTCGCCTACCATCTTAATGCTGTAAGAACTCCGGCTGCCGACATTCAATGTGTAATCCTTATACCCTATATAAGAAAACACAAGCACCGAGCCCTCAGAGGCGTTGAGAGAGAACTTTCCGTCAAGGTCGGTCGTAGTTCCGACATTGCCGCCCTGCACACGGACGGTAACGCCAATCATGGGCTGTCCCTGTTCGTCAACGACTGTTCCCGTAATCTTTTTCGCCTGAGTTGTAATCACAGACTCCGCTGCTACCTGCTCAGCCATTGCCGGAGGTGAGACGATGCCCGAAAGCATCAATGCCGACAAGCCCGAAACAAACAGCACACGTGCGCCTTTGCCGACGTATTGTCCGTTCACAATTGCGCTACATTGAATCGTTCTTTTCTTCATATTAATTAGGTTAATAATAATAGATTAATAAAGTTCAAACCTTTACGCTTAAATGATTTTTTGCAAAAGTAACAATTTTTACACCCTACAGGACTATAGTTTCAGTGAAAAATACTATAAAATATGACACGATTGTCATATTATTTATACAAAATCGTAAAACTTATAAATTATTAAAGGCGAAACAACCACCAACCACACCAACCATGGCTTCGGCTAATCCTTTTTCACACATTAATTAATATTTAAAAATCATCACATACGAACAAGGCACGGCATTGCTTCACCCCCAAGTCCTTATACCTACTTATTATTATAGAAACCGCGAATTAAATTCAAATCAAAACGTTTATGTAGAAACATCCGTTTCAAAAGAAGCACTAGTCCCAAGCAAACCCCTATAACCGTAAATCCGGCAGACTGCCCCAATCCGGCGGAATCCCAACCACCCTAGCACGCACAAAAAAGTCGTCTTCACATGAAGACGACTTCCGATTGTTGGGATACCCGGATTCGAACCAGGAATGACAGGACCAGAATCTGTAGTGTTACCATTACACCATATCCCAATACATTTCGCAGAACAATGTTTTTATTTCTGTTTTGCGAGTGCAAAGGTACGCATTTTTTTTGAACTGGCAACATTTTTGCCGACTTTTTTCTAAAAAAACTCAAAATAACCGGTCTTTGTCATTGTTTTACAATAAATCAATGTACCTTTGCATAAGAAATGACGCATGTGGAGAGCATGTAAGCCAAGCATTACGCGCGCCCTGCCTGCGTCAAAGTTTTTACATTAACCACACTTATTTTCTTTAATGGAACAAGTAAACAAATTAGTTGAGACAATAACAAAAGGCATTCAAGAAAAAAAAGGCTCAAACATCATCATCGCCGACTTGAGCGGAATCGAGGGCGCAATCTGTCATTACTTTATTATCTGCCAAGGCAACTCACCGTCGCAGGTCGAGGCCATAACCGACTCGGTAGAAGAGACGGCAAGGGTGGACGCGGGCGAAAAGCCGGTGCATGTCGTAGGCTTGGGCCTTGCCCACTGGGTGGCAATGGACTACACCGACGTGATGGTCCACATCTTCCTTCCCGAAACAAGGGAATACTACAATCTTGAAAACCTGTGGGAGGACGCCAAGCTGACAAAGCTGCCCGACATTGACTGACGGCATAAAACCACCACGCAAACCGTAACGTTAAGAATGAGGGTATATCAAAAAGTAGTTAATAAGATTCAGACGCTTCGCATAGGAGTAAACTCCGGCGAGCAGAACGAACCTGACTCCTGCTAACTACTGATAACTCCGGAATTACGACACACCCTCAAAAAAACAATGGACAATTATGGAACAAGATAAAAACAACAAAAGACCGAAATTCAGCATGAGCTGGATTTACATGCTCGTGTTGTTCGGCCTTATCGCCATGTACCTGCTCGGAGGCGACTCCGTAGGCAGTGCCAGCAAGAAAGTTTCCTATGACGAGTTCAAGACCTTCGTCAACAAGGGTTACGCTTCAAAAATCGTGATAAACAAGGACGAGAGCACGCTTAAGATGTATGTAAACGCTCAAAACATACGCGACGTGTTCAAACAGGGAGCGAAGAACACCGGCAAGAACCCATTTGTAACTACCGAATTCGGCAGTGTAGACAAGGTTGAAACCTTTATCGAGGCCGAAAAGAATACGGGCAAGTTCAAGGGCGAGCTTAATTATGAGAACAAGCGCGGCAACGACTTGTTCAACATCCTCTTGAGTTTCGGCCCCATCCTGTTGCTCTTCTTCCTTTGGATCTACCTCATGCGCCGCATGGGCGGCGGAGGCGGAGGCGCCGGCGGCGTGTTCAACGTAGGCAAGAGCAAAGCCAAGATGTATGAGAAGGGAGCCGACATCAACATAACGTTCAAAGACGTGGCAGGACAAGCCGGGGCGAAGCAGGAAGTGCAGGAAATAGTGGAATTCCTGAAAAACCCGAAGAAATACACCGACCTTGGCGGAAAGATACCCAAGGGAGCGCTCCTTGTAGGCCCTCCGGGGACGGGTAAGACGCTGTTGGCCAAGGCCGTTGCAGGCGAAGCAGGCGTGCCGTTCTTCTCAATGAGCGGTTCCGACTTTGTCGAAATGTTCGTCGGAGTCGGCGCAAGCCGCGTGCGCGACTTGTTCCGCCAGGCTAAGGAAAAATCGCCGTGCATCATCTTCATCGATGAGATCGACGCCGTAGGCCGCGCCCGCAGCAAAAACCCGGCCATGGGCGGCAACGACGAGCGCGAGAACACGCTGAACGCATTGCTGACCGAAATGGACGGTTTCGGCACCAACAGCGGCGTAATCATTCTCGCAGCAACAAACCGCGCCGACATGCTCGACTCGGCCCTGCTGCGCGCCGGACGCTTCGACCGCCAGATAAACGTCGACCTGCCCGACCTCAACGAACGTAAGGAAATATTCGAGGTACACCTCAAACCTGTAAAGATCGACGAAAGCGTCGACGTGGACATGCTTGCAAGGCAGACTCCGGGATTCTCAGGCGCCGACATCGCCAACGTGTGCAACGAGGCCGCCCTCATAGCCGCGCGCCACGACAAGACCCACGTAGGCAAACAGGACTTCCTCGACGCGGTAGACCGAATAATCGGCGGCTTGGAGAAAAAGACAAAGGTGATGACCGAAGGCGAACGCCGCACAATAGCGCTCCACGAGGCCGGACACGCCACGATATCATGGTTCTTGGAACATGCCAACCCATTGGTCAAGGTATCTATCGTGCCGCGTGGCCGCGCGCTCGGCGCGGCATGGTACATGCCGGAGGAGCGGCAGATAACAACCAAGGAGGAAATGCTCGACGAAATGTGCGCGACGCTCGGCGGACGCGCCGCCGAAGAGCTGTTCACCGGCCACATATCCACAGGCGCGATGAACGACCTTGAGCGCGTCACGAAGAGCGCCTACGGCATGATAGCCTACGCCGGAATGAGCGACAAGCTGCCCAACATCTGCTATTACAACAACAACGAGTACAACTTCCAGAAGCCTTACTCGGAAACGACGGCGAAGATAATGGACGACGAAGTGCTCAGCATGATAAACGAGCAATACGCAAGGGCTAAAGACCTGCTCACGAAGCACAAGGACGGACACAACAAACTGGCCGAACTGCTGCTTGAGCGCGAGGTGATATTCGCCGAGGACGTTGAAAAGATTTTCGGCAAACGCCCATGGGTAAGCCGTTCGCAAGAAATAATGGAAAGCGAGAACGGCGGAACCACTTCCGAACGATCCACTGAAAACGAAACCGGAACGAACGCCAACGGCGAATCAGACAAAGCCGGCGTAAACGTAGGCGACGAGAAAACAGAATAAGTTGCAGTAAGTCTTTTACGGTTATTGGGCTTTAGGGTTATACGGTTTTGAGGTTAAATATGTACATCGAATAAAAAATATTCAGCCAACATGACCGCAAACCCAAAACCCAATAACCACAAAACCATATACCCCAAAACCTTATAACCCCAAAATATGAAAAACCTTATCGTAAGAAGCATTACCGGCGTATTCTTCGTTGCCGCAATCGTGGTATGTTTCATGAAACCGGTTGCGATGACATTCCTGTTCGCCCTTGTAACAGGGCTGAGCATCTGGGAATACTGCGGACTTGTGAACAACGTCAAGAACGTACAGGTGAACCGTTTCATCAGCACAATAGCCGGCGTGTACTTCTTCCTCGCCGTCGGCGGATTCTGCAGCGGCGTCGTGCCCACGGCGGCAGTGTTCATACCCTACTTGCTCACCGTGATATACCTTTTCATCAGCGAACTGTATGCAAAGACCGAGAACGCCATTAACGACTGGGCTTACACCATGCTCGGGCAAATGTACATCGCCCTGCCGTTCTCAACAATCAACGCGCTTGCCTTCAACGCCACGGCCGACGGCAACGTGGCTTACAACTACCTGATACCGCTTTGCGTGTTCATCTTCCTATGGGCGAACGATACGGGCGCTTACTGCACCGGCTCGCTGCTCGGCCGCCACAAGCTGTTTCCGCGCATATCCCCCGGCAAGAGTTGGGAAGGCTCAATAGGCGGGGCCGTCATCGTGCTCGCCGTTGCCTATTTCATCGGCCACTACGAGAACGGTCTCGGCGTCGACACAGGGCTTACCGTCCTCCAGTGGATGGGCCTTGGCATTGTCGTCGTCGTCTTCGGCACATGGGGCGACCTCGTAGAATCGCTTTTCAAGCGCACACTCGGCATAAAAGACAGCGGAAACATACTTCCCGGTCACGGCGGCATGCTCGACCGCTTCGACTCTTCACTCATGGCGATGCCGGCATCAGTGGTTTACCTCTACTCGCTGACGCTGTTTTAATCCAAATCATCAGGCTTCATCCATATTCCGTACTGATGTCAGGCTGCAGTACGGAATATGGATGAAGCCTAATGACCGATTTGGATTTAATTAAATCAAGAGTTAGCGAAACTCCGGCGAATGGAAAAAGAGTCAGACTTCCACAAACTCCCGACAATTCCTTTAAATTAAATTATACCCGATAAGGTATAATACAAAATTATTTCCATAAAATTATACCCGAAAAGGTATAAATTACATATAATTATATTATCTTTGTACCCGATAGGGTATAGTTAATGCATAATTCACAATGCATAATTCATAATCAAGCATACGCCTTAGCAGCCATTCTTATAAGAAAACGACGCACCTTCTGATTATGAAATAAACATGCAAGAGTTGTGAATTATGAATTGTGAAATGTGAATTATGAATTACCAAGATACGTCAATAGCCTGTTTCGTAAAAGAAATGAGAAAGAAATTCAACCTTACGCAAGTAGACCTGGCCGACAAGTCGGGCGTTGGCTTACGGTTCATCCGCGACTTGGAGCAAGGCAAGCAAACACTGCGCCTTGACAAGGTGAACCAAGTGCTCAGCCTGTTCGGCCGACAAGTAGGAGCAGTGGAAAAGTGAAAAGGTGAAAAAGTGAAAAGGTGAAAATCCAACTTATCATGACAACCGCAAAAAACCATAACCGCATAACCCCATAACCGCATAACCTAATAACCGTAAAACCCCATAACCGTAAAAAAACATGAAACGCGCACTGATATACCTTCACGACAATCTTGCAGGACGGCTGACCGAAGACGAGAACGGATTTACGTTCGAGTACGATAAGGATTTTCTCGAATCTGACGACGCCGAGTCCGTCAGCCTGACGCTCCCCTTGTCGGCGGAGCCTTACCACGACACTGTGCTTTTCCCATTCTTCGACGGACTGATACCCGAAGGCTGGCTGCTCGACATCGCCGAGAAAAGCTGGAAGATCAACCAACGCGACCGCATGTCGCTGCTCCTTGCGTGCTGCAAGGACTGCATAGGGGCGGTAAGCGTAGTACCGGAAGAAACTGATAAAAATTAAGAGTTAAGAAAAATGCCATGCGTAGAACTAATCATAAAAGACAGTTTCACCCATACGGGTTTGGCATATTTTCTTAATTCATAACTCTTAATCCTTAACTCTATATGAAGTGCCTTTATTGTTACAAAGACCTCGCCGAAGGTCAGAAAGACTACCATCCGGCCTGCGCGCGCAAATTCTTCGGCGTGCGCAGCGCGCCGTCGCTGCCATACGTGCGCGCCCAACTTGGCGACTTGGCGCGCAAGGTGGTGCGCAGCCAAACCACCCTGACCGGCGTGCAGGCCAAGCTGTCGCTCGACATCGACCGCGGCGGGCGCAACGAGCCCGACCGCTTCACCATCGTAGGACTGTGGGGGCGGTTCATCCTAAAACCGCAGACAAACTCATACCGCGCCCTGCCCGAGCTTGAAGACCTCACCATGCACATGGCCGAGGCCGCAAAGATAAGCGTCGTGCCGCACAGCCTGATACGCTTCAGCGACGGCGAACTGTGCTACATAACGCGCCGCGTCGACCGCACAGCCGACGGCGGCAAGGTGGCAATGGAAGACATGTGCCAACTTACCGAACGCCTGACCGAGTACAAGTACAAGGGCTCTTACGAGCAGATAGCCAAGGCCATACGCCGGTATTCGTCGGCTCCGCAGCTCGACGTGGTGAACTTTTGGGAGGTGGTGGTGTTCTCATGGATAACGGGCAACGCCGACATGCACCTGAAGAACTTCTCGCTATACAATCCCGGGCGCGGCGGATACACCCTCACGCCGGCCTACGACATGCTCTCGACGGCCATCGTCATGCCCGAGGATCCCGAGGAGCTTGCGCTGACGCTCAACGGCAAGAAGCGGAAGCTGCGCAAGGCCGACTTCCTGAAATCAATCACGGCGTCGGGCGTCGACGAGAAAGTAATCGACAACATAGCCAAGCGCTTCGGCAAGGCTCTGCCGAAATGGTTCGAACTGATCGACCGCTCGTTCTTGCCCGAGGACTTATGCCGCACGTACAAGAACCTCATACTCAGGCGCATGATCATGCTGAAATAACATGTCAGCCGTACTGAAACCGACGCCGCATGAAAGGTGGCCTTCCGGCTCGCAAAAGGTCAGCTTCCAGGCGGTAAAAGGCCGCCTTTTGCAACGTGAAAGGCCACCTCTTGCAACAGCGACCGGCTCCACCCCGGCACAATCAAAAAGCGGTTTGCCGCAACCGCTGAGGCAAACCGCTAACATTAACCAAGCTTTTCTTTTATTTTACCACAAACTTCATTACCGTAGCCTTTCCGTCCTTTACCGTGCGCCGGACGTACATGCCCGGACGGTTGTCGGCCGTAGAGACCTTGCGGCCGTCCAATGTGAACACCTCCTCACGGTCGGGACCGGCCGCTAAGCCAACGTTGGTTATGCCGGTAGGCTGTCCGTCGGTCAGTTTCTGCATGTCGGCGTTCACGATGTTGCCGTTGCGGCTGTCGAGCAGAAGGGCCACGATGTAAACGTTGTCGGGGTTGAGCACCGCTTCGGGCAGGGTGAACGAGGTCTCGTGCGTGTACGTCTTGCCCACGTTCATAGTCTCGGGCAGACTGCCCTCAATGCCGTCGGGGGCGCCTATCGTGCCGCGGCCCACGTCCTGGAAGTGGTAGTCGGCCAAGTACCCGGGCATGTCCTCGAACCCGCCCATCGGACCGTTCTCACCGCCTGAGTAATAATTGCTCTGCGTGTAATCGGGGTCTCCCTCTACGCATACGTCGTTTTCAACCACTACGTAGCCTACGCGGTAACGGCCGCCGGCATAGTTGTCGTTAAGCACTACGGTCGACTTCGCCGTGTACTCGCCGCCGTCTCCGCCGCCCGTCTCAAGCCCTATGTAGCCGAGGATGTCGCCTTTGGCAGCGTTATCATAAAACGTCGGTATGTCGGCAGGGTCGCCCGTCATGACGCGGTTGCGGTTGGTTATCGAGTGTGGGTAACCCTGATTGGCAGAAATCGTCTTGATATAAGAGGTGTATTCTTCGTTTTCAAGCATGTCGTCACCGTGAACGGCTATGCCGATGAACGACTCGGGATATTTTTCCTTCATATTCTCAAACGTCACAATGCCACGGATGCACCAACCACACCACGTACCTGTAAGCTCTTCGGCAACAACCTTGTTATAACGTGAAGTGACGGTCGCTTCGGTCTCATAACGCTCTCCGCCTGCTTCCACCCAAATGCCATACGTCCTCGACTCCCCGACGGGGATAGAGTCACCGGTTCCAACGCTTATGGGCAAAGTCTCGCCCGGCTGTAATACAGTATCGGTAAAAGACAGCGTGCGGACTATGCCGCCGTACCCATAACCTAAGGTGAAGCCCTTGACAGGCTCGGCTAAGTCGGTTGAGACGTTGCCTTGTATGACAATCTCGTCCGACGGCTTCACCAACGGGCGCATGGTGTGCTCGATGCGGACGGTAGCCGGCGTGCCTATCATTATGTCATCGACGTAGAGCATGCTGCAATCGGTGCTGTTGTTGACGAAGGCCACGCGCACCGTCTTGCCTACATAATCGGCAAGGCTCACGCTATGGAACGTCCATTCGGCCTGCTCCGCGGCAACAGTGAAGAGTGGTTTCAACTTATCAAAATCGCTTATTTCGCCGCCGCCCTCGCTTATATATACGGCGTAACCGTCGCTGAACATGGCGTTGTCGGCCTTAGCGCGCCATGAAACTACGGCGTCGGCATCGGCCACGGTGAACTGCGGCAGTATCATCCAGTCGTCAGACGTGCCGCTCGCGGCGTACCATGACGTGCTCGCGGCAACGTAGTTGTCCTCTTTCTCAACATAATGGCTCACCCACGGCGTGCCTACGCTGAAGCCATAACGGGTAACGTCGACCGACGGCGTGTTGCCGTCGTTGTCGATAAGGATGAAATCAGACGGTATGCCCTTGCTGAAATCGTAACGCTCGCTGACGGCCGACTGTGCCGCACCGGCCACCGACGCGCAACACAGCGACAACAATAAGATTGAACAAAACTTTGCTTTCATAGTAAACCAACTTATTTATGGACAAACTAAAAATTAAGAGTTAAGAATTAAGAATTAAGAAAATATGCTTTGTTTATATTGACAAGGCTATTTTTCTTAACTCTTAATTCTTAATTCTTAACTGCCTTAGAACCTTACCTTCTTAGCCTTACCGCCACTCTTGATGATGTAAACGCCCTTGGCTGCGGCCTTGCTTACCTTGCGGCCTGACAGGTCGTAGATTTCAGCAGGCTGGTTCGCCTTAGGATTCTCTGTCCCAACGGAGTCGATACCAGTGGTTGTAAACTCAACGAACTGGGTCTCAGACGGGTCGGAAGTGTAAACGATACCGTAACGGTCGTAGTATGAAACGAGGTTGTAACCATACTTATAGCCAGACTTAACCTGCAATCCGCTTATGCGTGCCGAAGTTACGTCACCTTCAAGCGTTTGCACGCCGAGAGTCGTTGGTATTTCCTCGCCGGCCTTAACGTCTTGTTTAATTGCTACGCGGTCTATCAGGAACGCAGAGCCGTCATAAGTGTAGAACAGCAAGCGGGTAGTGCTTGTTCCACCATACATTTCAACGGTAGCAGTGTGGGCGCCGGCCTTTTCAGTGGTGACAATCTGGTACATGGTGTTGTCGCCTTGTACGACGAAGTCAACATTGTCGTTCAAAGTCACAAAGTCAACGGTCACAGTGTAGTTGCCTTCGGCACGGTCGAGGTTGACGGATGGCGACTGAAGGTCGACGTAGTTGTTTATACAACCTACCATACCATTGCAGAGCAGTGTCCCCCAACCGCTCCAGCCTATGTTGTCGGTGTAGTCGTTGATTATTACCGGGTCATAGTTGTTGAGCGAAACGGGATTGTCCAACGTTCCTTCTGTACACTTGTTGAAGTTCTCCTCGAATACGGTGAAATCCTCAGCGTCCTCCGGCACGGTATAGAACTCGTAGCTGTACAGGTCGTAGCTTGTCGCGTTGACCGCCTGCTCCCAATTTGCGGTGTAACCGCCGCGGCGGTCTTTGTCGGTAGCCTCTTTTACGACAGGCGCGGCAACACCGTATGCGAAGCATGTTTCAGAAACGTCCGACATGCGCCCATCGGCTGTCGCAGACTGCACCGTGAACGAATAAACATTATTCAAGTCAAGGCCGTTGAATGCCATGCAAGTGTCTGCCGTAGAAAGGTTCTCTGCCACACAAGTCGTCTCGGTAAGCGGAGTGGTCTCGAAGCAAACATTGTCTATTGCGAACACGCCAGCTTCACCCCAACCTGTTTCCTTATATATTCTTATAGTTGAAGCCAATCCGGCAGGGAAATCACTAAGCCCGCCTAATGAAACCTCCGTCCATTCATCGGCACTTACACCGGCAAGAGACATATACCATGTCATTGTTTGTCCTTCGGCCGTAATGTCGAAATATAACATATCAGCGCAATCCTCACCGGCGTTAATCCTCTTTACATAAAATTTTCCGTCAAGAATCTCGCTTGCTGCCGACTCAAACTGTACATAGTCATAGTTTGTTGACAACAACAATGCCTTGCTTCCGTCGGTAGCCTCGCTTGTAAAGCCGTCGCCGGTAATCGCAGCCGTCCAGCCGTCGCCCAAGCCGACAACTTGCCCGTCTTCAATGCTTGCATCCTCGAACGATTCCGTAGTCTTATAATTGTCCGTACCGACTACTTTCTTCTCATATAATGTTACAAGGTAATTCTCTGCGCCGTAAGCCTTGTCCCAACTTGCGGTGAACCCGTCGGTAACAAACTTGCCCGCTGCGAGTCCGTCAGGAGCTGCGACATACTCCTTGTCGCGACTTACCTTGATATAATCAACAATTAAACCTCCGTTGTTGTAAGTAGCGGCATTCAGTTGGAAAAAGCAATCATTGCCGGCATAAGGTATATTTACAAACACTTCAACATCCTGCCATCCGTCTTCCGGCTCGAAGATAAACAAATTCATCTGTCCGCCATCAGTATAAGACGGGTCAAACGGATAATCGTAACCGCCTGCGGCAATACTAACAAAGAACGGCCTTGACCGGTCTATACACTTAACGCGCAACTGCATGCGGATGCGTCCCTGCATGTTCATCATAGGCGAATTGAGAACACCGCCGTATCCGGGATAGTTAAGAGCCGCATTACCTCCTGCCTGATATACTCCCAAGCCGAACCAACCCGGAGTATGGAACAGATCATTAGGTAGGTACATGTTGTACGTCGTCTCGTAATCTTCAGGATACATAACCGTATCGGGCACGTCCTCGGTACCTTTAGTCATGAGCGAGAAGTCCTCGTAGATAAGGGTTTCCCACCTGTCAGCGTCGTCTTCACCGGCGCGTGCGGGAGCTTTCTTAACCAAGTCTTTCGCCGTTACCGCGCCTTTGCACTTCCTTTGCGCGTCAGCAAAGCGTTCTGCATACTGTTTCATGGTTCTCAGTGGCTCGCCCTTACGCTGCGTTGCACGCTTCGTCAAAGGCTGGGCCGTCATGCCTAATGCCATCACTAATGAGAGCATCAAGACGGCTACTCGGGTTAATGTAAATCTTTTCATAATCGCTAATTTTAGTTATTAATCCGTCGCAAAACTATTAAAAATCTAATAAAATGCAACAGAATTAATGTTTAGGAATGTTCTAATTCCCGAATAAGAACAAAATCACATGTTTTTAAGCAGACAAGCAGACAAGTGACAAGCAGACAAGGAGATTTGTAAAGTTGCTTACCAATAAGGAAAATCTCCTTGTCTGCTTGTCACTTGTCTGCTTGTCTGCTTAAAAAAGTCTGCTTGTCACTTGTCAACTTGTCTGCTGATATTCTCCTTGCTTATCTTCTTATACTCCGACGGGGTAAGTCCTGTGACTTTCTTGAACACGGTGACGAAGTTGCTGCGCGACTTAAACCCGAGTTCGCCGGCTATGGCCTCGATGGTCAGGTTGCCGTAAGCGGCAACGTCGGCGAGGCGCTTACACGCCTGCCTTACGCGCGCTTCGCCGAGCACCGCACTGAAATTCTTGCCGTAAGTCTCGTTGATTACCTGCGAAACGTAATGGGAGTTCGAGCCGACGAGCTTCGACAGGCGGTCGACCGAAAACTCGTTCTTGGATATTTCGCCTACGTCGTCCATCACTACGCTTATTTTCTCAAGCAGCGACTGCTTGGCGGCGTCGTCCATTCCCTCGGCTTGCGGCCGGCGTTTGGGCTGCGGAGCATCCTTGACCGACAGGCGGCTTATCTCCTGCTCGCACTCGGCTATGCGCCGTTCGTATTCGGTGCGCATCCTGCGCTCGTTCTCGTTCATGCGCATTATCTCGGCGTTGCGGCGGTAGAGGTCGTGGTTGCTGCGGTCGAGGCGGCGGTTACGCCTTATCACGGCCAAGGCCAAGACAAGTATCACGACCGTGGCCACGGCGGTAATGGCGAGCGCCACCATCACCGTGCGCCGCCGGTTCTCGCTGCGCTGCAGCTTGGCGTCGGCGTTTTGCATCTCATACGCCACGTTGAGGTCGCGAATTTGGTTGTACTGCTGGTTGCGGAATAGCGAGTCCTTAAGCTGCATCTGCGTGCGCTGCCACGCCAAAGCGGAGTCGGCCTTGCCCATTTCGGAGTAAAGGCCGGCTATTATGAGGCTGATTGACTCTTGCACGTCGGGAGTCTCTTCGTGCGATTCACGCTCAACCTTCATGGCTTCGGCCAAAGCCTCGCCGTAACGCTTTTGGCTCTCAAGTATTTGCACTATGAGTATCTTTGTAAACAGTCTGAAGCGTTCGGGGTTTATCTTAGCGTCGACTAAGGTGGCGGCCTTGCGCGCGCAAGCCACGGCTTCGTCCGTGCGCCCTTCGATGAAAGCCTCCGCCGCCGCGCCCATTGCGCGCGAGTGGGCGAGCATCGGCATCTGCGGTATGTCGGTGCGCTTGAACGTGTAGACCTCATTCTTGATTTCGTCCACGCGCTTTTCCTGAAACGACGTGCCCACAAGATTGGAGAACGTGGTGAGCAATATCTCCCAATCTTCTACGGCTATGGCCGAATGGAAAGCCTTCTTGTAAAACTTCAGGGCCGTGTCGTTGTCGTAATACGTAGTGTAGACGTTGCCTATGTTAAGGTAAAGGCACGGCAGGAAGTCGTCGAAGCCGATGTCTTCGGCTATGTGCTGCGCCTTAAGCAGGTTGACGTAAGCCTCCGAATAATTGTTAAGGTGGAACATGTAGACGTAGGCGGCGTTGTTGAACGCTTGTGCGCAGAGTTTCAGCTCGTCGCGGTCCATGTCTGGGTCGTAGCGGCTTGTCACCATCGTGTACAGTGCTAAGGCACTGTCAGCCGCCCCGCGCTCCAAGCATGCGTTGCCGTCGGCCTTCAGTTCGGCGAGCGACGCCCCGCTCCAACGGTTCATTATGCCGTCGTAGTCAATCTTGCCGTAAGCGTAAAAGAACGTGACCAACAGGGCGGCCACGGCCAATATAATGATTTTTCTCATTAGTGACATTTGTCGCATTATCCGTATTGCCTGCAAAATTAATCTTTTTCACGGAAAACGGGCAATCGGAAATGGTAAAATATCACTATCGGCAGACTAAACGCCGGCGTACGGAGTCCAACAACAAATGCAAAATATAATACCCACAGTGACGATAAAATGATTTTTCACACCCCATTATTCATTTTTTTCGTATCTTTGCAGCGGATAATCAAAAAAGTTGTATCTGATTGATACACAGAATAGAATTGAAGAGTGTGAAATTTTAGATAACGATTTAGCGACATTCAGAACGCTCTGACCTGCTGCGGTTTACCTCATAGCTTCAAACAACTCTTTCGTACTTGCAAAGATACTTTTTTTCTCCCATACCGCCAAATCATTACCGATTTTTTAGGGATTTTGCCGTTACCCTGTTCTGAAAACGGCTTCCGGCTTGATGTGCGCAAGCCCATTTCAGAAGCGGCACAAGCAAAGAAAAGCCCACGACGACCACAATGTCACAAGTGACACTGCCATCGTCGTGGGCACTTCTTT
>CALUIJ010000091.1 GCA_944320675.1 uncultured Prevotella sp. | reverse complement strand
CGACAAAACACATCTTCGTGACTTGTTCAACAAATCGAATTTCAAAAATGTCAAAGACCAATATGATTCAAGCGAACCGAATTTATTTAATTTTTAACCTTGTCCATTTTTTAGTGGACAGTAGTGCTCTAACATTTCTATGATTTGTATAGGTATTGTAGCTGTTTCACTATTGAAACACAAAGCATGGAATCCCTTCGCATACAAAGACATTACATCTTTCTCACCGCCCGTAATGAAAACGATGTCACCTTTATTGGGCAATTGTTCGAGACCAAAGCAATAGGTTTCTGGCATTTCTCCACCATATAGAAAGCGGCATTTTTTATTCATTGGTCGGTATATCTTAACGTACCCTAGTCCTTTATATGCAAAAACAGGGTCTATTTCGGAACTTTTGATTTTAAACGGTTCATTATTTCTGTTCACACTTTTGAATACATTCACCGATGATACATGAAATGTGCCCAAAACAACCTCAGTAATGCCATATTGCTTCCAATAATTCAATTCGGAGCATGTGAATGTCTTCTCAACAATTTCATAAATTGGAATGTCCGCCTCAATGATTTGTATCGTATCTTCTTTTTTACATTTCACCGGATGGAGTGTTTGCTTTGAATAATCTGTAACATAATCCAAATGCAGGTCTTTTGCTATAAGATGGATTATACTGGCAAAGTCAGTCTTCAAATTCAGCCCCTTCAATGCTGCCACTAACCAAAAACAATCGCCAGAATAGCCTTCGTTGCCAAAGTCTTTCATTTTAAACATCATCGAATGCTTGTCAAAATAGATATTGCACGAAGCGTTTTTGTCATCATATAGAGGATTCCTAAAGTTTTTCCCAAGCTTGAAGGGTATTCCTAAATAGTATTTGAATACATCCAACCCTCGGTTAGTCCTCTCAAGTATCTCGTCTTTGCTAATCATTTCGTTTTATCTTTAGTGATATAGCCGTTCAGAATCACATTGTCTTTAAACTCCATGAGCCTTTTCAAAGCTTCTTCTTTAGGCGTAGCTGGAACCTTGACTTGGTAACATTTTATGGCGATGAAAAGAGATTTGTAGTAATATCTCACATCGCCCGAATTAGCGTAGTGGTACTTTACCAATCCGTTTTTCCGCCATCTGTACAGGGTGGATTCTGATATTCGCAAGGCCTCCATTACGTCTTTGCTACTCATTTCCAAGGCATCGTCAATTTCCTTGTTCAACTCCACAGTCCGTTCAATATAGCTTTCAATTCTATCCAATTGCTCTTTCAATTTCAGAAAGGCAGTGCTGTCAATTGTGATAACATCCATATTGTATATGTTTTTTATTATTTTTCCATGGAATGAAGAAGTTTCTCTAATTTCAGCAGATCTTCTATACGCTCCACTCCAATCTGAATAGTAATAGAATAAGTGTGACGTGCTTGTTGTTTTGCATCCTCTGCAAATAAATCAGCAATGGGCATTCCCAACACTTTGCAATATTCTTCTATGATGCATAGTTTCATATTGCTGGCATCACTCTCGATTATAGAAACAGTAGAGGGCGAAACATGCAGTTGCTCAGCCACATACTCTTGTGAATAGTTCCTTTTTTCACGTTGTTTTTTCAGTTTTGCACCTGTGTTGTCCATGATTTACAAAGTTAGTGGCACCTGCAATTGGTTGTATTGCACAGTATGCAAACATTTGCAGAGTACGCACCAAACCTTTTAACAGGTGCAAGTTTGACATATGCTTAAAATAATAAATACGAATGAGAACCGTCTGTTGTGTTTTATAGATATTGTATGGCATTCTTAAATTTATCAGATGATGAATAGTTGTTATTGCCACCAATTCTCTATTTTCATAACCATGGACTAAAACACTAATTAATCAGCTAAATTCATATATTTTATGCCAAAATTACATATATTTTTTATACCTTTGCATAATAACCTCGATATTCTATGGCAGATAAGGACATAAATAGATTAAAAGTAGTACTTGTGGAAAAGAAGCGTACAGCCAAATGGTTGGCTGAAAGGCTTGATAAGGACCCTACGACAGTTAGTAAATGGTGTACTAACAAATCTCAGCCATCTTTGGAAATGCTTATGAGAATAGCCGAAGTGCTACAAGTAGATGTTAAGGATTTATTGGTATCCAATATTCCTTCAAAGACAGAAAAAGTAATTATCATACAAAATTCATAATATGAGGATTAAAGATATAACTATAAGGAATTTCCGTGGCTTTACAGAACGATCTTTTATTTTTGACTCAAGAATAAATGTTGTTTTAGGAAATAATACTACGGGTAAGACCACCTTACTTCATGCCGTACAGATTGCATTAGGTGCTTTTTTGCAAGAGTTGACCCTCGTCACCGGCTGCGCCAGAAATGCGAAAGACAGTGATGTCGTAAGAAAGTATAGCGAGATGACTAAAAGTTTTCAAAAGCAGCAGGCAAAACCTGCTTTTGAAGTAAATGCATGCTTCATAGATGGAAACTACAATTTCTCATCAAAGGAATACTCCAGCCAAGAAAAGGATATCAAATGGCTGAGACTTGGCCCGAAAAATTCCCGTAAAAATGCTGGGGAACTGAAAGACATGGTGGCTGCCATGGAGCAAAAACGACGTGATGCTGACATAACAAAAACGACATCTGTATTGCCACTAATGATATCATTCGGTGCCTCCCGTCTTGAGAACAACTATAACGGGGCAGAAAAAACAAAAGCACGTGCTTCGAGGGAAGAAAAGGCGTATAAATGTGCATTGGATGAAAAAGTGGACTTCAAAAGCGCATTTGACTGGATTTATAGATTTGAGAAGGAGTTGGATAAAGGACGGGAATTTGCAGGGTCAGACATTGCCTTCCTGAATGCGTTGTATGAAGCCATACCTGCAATAAAAGCAATTGAGATCGACCGGAAAAATAATGAGTTTACTGCCGAAATACAGATGGCAAAAGATTTTCAACCCTACTGGCTTACGTATGACATGATGAGCGACGGTTTTAAGTCTATGATAAACATCGTAGCAGAAATTGCCTATCGCTGCATTGAGTTGAATGGTTTTTTAGGTGAGGACGCTGTAAAAAAGACACCTGGCATTGTCATGATAGACGAGGTGGATTTGTATTTACATCCTCATTGGCAGCAGCATATACTCTTGGATTTACAGACCGCATTCCCTATGATGCAGTTTATAGTAACCACCCACTCGCCGTTTATTGTGCAAAGTGTGAAAAGCCAGAATGTAATTACTTTAGATGGGGTAAAAGGGAACGATGACCCTGACAAACGGAGCATTGAGGAAATCGTTATAAATGAGATGAATATGGACACTGTAAGAAGTGCCAAATACAATGAAATGGTAGAGAAAGCGGAAGAATACTACCAGCTTGTGAAGAAAGAAAAAGAAAATACGCCAGAGGCTATAAAGATTAAGAAAGAATTGGATGATATAGAAAGTCAGTTTTCTGACGATCCGGCTTATGTGGCACTTCTTAAAGCGGAAAGGGGGAAATAATGAGACTAGTTGAGAAATGGGATCCAGCGAATGAGCCACGCATCAATGATAATTATCCCAATTATAAAGATGCGAAGCACCCCCTATGCATGAACTTGGGCACGATATGTTCTTATTGCGAAAAGACTTATGACGATGAGCGAGACTTGCATGTAGAACACATCCAACCCAAAGGATACAAAGACGCTAATGGCAATTATATTTATGCCCATCTTGAAACCGCTTGGAGTAATTTCTTGCTTTCATGTTCAACATGTAATGGGAAAGATAATAAGGATACCAAAAATGTTGTGTATGGAAGTTGTCATTTGCCGCACCTAAACAACACTTTTCTGAGCCTTTGCTATAAAGCAGGAGGCGTAGTGGAGGTTAATCCTATTTTAAGCGGAAAATCAGCGGACAATGCCCGTGCGTTGCTTGAGCTTGTGGGACTAAACAAAGGACCGAAAGACTCATGTGCGAAAGACTATAGGTGGAGGACAAGGTCAGAAAAATGGAATTTGGCAAACAGATATCTGGAAAAATATGTCAATGGTCTTGTTGACGTTCAAACAATTGTAGATTTGGTCAAGGGACATGGTTGTTGGTCTATATGGTTTACTGTATTCAAAGGACACGATGAGGTACTGAAAGCCCTTATAGAAGAATTTCCAGGCACTGCGGCTTCTTGCTTTGACGCACAAAACCATTTTGAGCCAATCTATCGGAACCCACAGGATGATGAGGATCCTGTATAATCCTTACGGCAAGTTAAAGTGATATAGACAACATCCGATGGTCCCATTATTCACCCTTAGTGCATGGTGCAAGCCTCCTTATATAAGGGGCTTGCACCATGCACTAAAAGTGTAGCAGAAATAATACTAATAATTTTATTTTCAAACATTTGGATATTAGTTCGAAAATAACTATTTTTGTACTCGAAAGAAGAGACGATAGAGGTCGTCAAATGGACTTCACGAAGCATTCAAGACTGTGCTACAAAATTGCTACAAAATGCCAATACGGTGTAACGCAAAAGCGTAATATACAGGGAGTTAGGGTAGTGGTTCATTACCCTCTCTCTCCGCCATATTCCTTAAAATGAGGATAAAGAGTCCCGAGAATCAAGCGATTCTCGGGACTCTTTTTATGTATGCTTATGTCTTAATTACCCTGGATTAGGCGTAGACTGAAGGCTCCGGGATTAGGCGTAGACTGCAGGCCCCGGATCCGCTTACTCTTGTAGGCAATGAAAATCAGTTGGTTGCTAAAACAAAAAAGAGACACCTAAAAAAGTGCCTCTTTGTACGCCTGCAGGGGCTCGAACCCTGGACCCTCTGATTAAGAGTCAGATGCTCTACCAACTGAGCTACAAGCGCGTCACATTTGTTATTTCTCAAATGCGAGTGCAAAGGTAGGCATTTTATTTTAAACCTCCAAATGTTTTCCGAACTTTTTTGCGATTTTCTTGAATTTTCCTTTGTTTTGCCGGTTTTGTTGGTTTCAGGAGAGCTGAAAATGGTGGTTTTTATTGTTGGATATAATTTATTATTATAGATGTAAAAAATAATGTGTAATGTTTGGAGGAATCTTAAACTTGCGTTATCTTTGCATAAGATAAGCTTCGCTCGGCAATCCGTAAGCAAGTGGGAATGGAAACTGCGTTCGGCGGATAAGGACGGATGTGTTTTTTCTTGTATTGTTTATTGTGTCGGTGTTACTTTTTATATTAAACTTATAAACTAATCAAATGATGAAGAAAATTTTAGTTTTGTTTTTTGCCGTGTTGAGTTCGTTCAACACGGTCATGGCAGGTGGATACGATTCGTATTATAAGGATTTGCCGGTGAGCATGCCTGTTGTTGCGGTTCCGGTGATTCCGGACTATGCGGTGGACATCCGTGATTTTGGCGGAGTAGGCGACGGTGTGACGCTTAATACAGACGCTTTTAAGAAAGCGATAAGTGCGTTGGAGAAGAAAGGTGGCGGACATCTTGTCGTGCCGGAGGGAATATGGATGACCGGATTGATTTCATTGAAGGACAATATCGACTTGCATGTAGAGAAGAACGCCATAATCATGGCTTCGCCCGATAAGAACTTGTTCATTAAGGAAAAGAACGGTAAAAAAGATACTAAATGCACTCCTATGATAAGCGCGAGCAAGCGTAAGAATGTAAGTATAACAGGAGAGGGTGTGATTGACGGCAATGGGGCTTATTGGCGTCCGGTGAAGCGTTCAAAGGTCAGTGATACGGAATGGAAGGAGTTCCTGTACATGGGTGGTACCGAGGCGGAAGGTGGAAAGCTTTGGTTCCCATTCAACCTGAAGCATTATGGGAATGTTGCCGGAACTCCTGAGGCGCAGGAAAAAATGCGCACGCATCTGATAAGGATTACTGATTGTGAGAACGTGCTTGTAAGCGGTGTTACGATACAGAACTCACCGAAATTCCATCTGATTCCGACCCGTTGCAACAACGTCGTTGTAGACGGTGTTACCATACGTTGCCCATGGAACGCCCAGAACGGCGATGCTCTTGACATAAGCAGCTGTAAGAACGTGCTTATTGTAAACAACATGATTGACGCCGGCGACGACGGTATTTGCATGAAAGGCGGAGCTGGAGAATCGGGTGTGAAATACGGCCCTTGTGAGAACATTCTTATAGAAAACAATGCCGTATTCCACGCCCACGGAGGGTTTGTCATAGGCTCGGAGTTCTCGGGCGGCATGAAAAACATCGTGGTCAGGAACAACCGTTTCTGCGGAACGGATACCGGACTGCGTTTCAAGAGCGGCATCGGCCGTGGTGGAAAAACGGAAGGTATTTACATCAGCGATATTGTCATGACGGACATAAAAGACGAGGCCATCGTGTTTGACTGTACTTATATCGACAAGAAATACAGTGTGAAGGAAGATGACGGCAAGGCTGCTACTGTTGTAAAAGACGCTCCTTTCGTTCCCGAATTTACAGACATTCATATTTCCAACGTTACATGCCGCAATGTTAAGACGGCTGTCTCCGTAACCGGATTGCCGGGCATGAATTGCGTTCACGGCGTTACCATTGACAATTCGACGTTTTTCTATACGAAGAAAGACAAGAGCATTGTCGACAATGCTGATATAACAATTACAAATTCAAGGTTCTTGACGTTTTAACCCTAATCGGTCATCAGACCGTAATGTCTTGAATGTTATCGTATTTCACACACCCTTGTAAGCAGGCCGAAGCCTGATGACATCCAAGTTTGGGTTTAACCCAAATCGGTCATTAGGCTTCATCCGTATTTCGTGCTGTCGTCAGGCGGATTGTTTTCCGGTTTTGTCGAAGATGTAGCGGGCTACATTGAGATAAACCGGGGAACAAGACGGCGGCGGCAGCGCGGAAGAGGGATGAAGAGCCTGCAATCAAGTGTAAATGTATTGATTAGCGTTCTAATGACCGATTTGGGGTTAAAGATGTGGATGTGAAAGATTGTGGGTACCGGTGTTTCGGGTAAGTGTGTAGTCCTTGGCCACCGTCAGGCTCGTTTAATAAAAAGCAATCCGCAACCTTGCTCTGATGGGTTGCGGATTGCTTTTGTTTTTGAAAGTCTCAATATGCCTTGTCGTCGCCGTGTATGGCGTCCGATACGGTTTTCATCATTATCTGTATGTCGAGCCAGAAGCTCCAGTGCTCTATATACCAAATGTCTTTTTCCACCCTTCGGCGCATGTCTTCAACGGTCTTGGTTTCGCCGCGTTCTCCGTGTGTTTGCGCCCATCCTGTTATTCCGGGCTTGACGTAGTGCCTTATCATGTAGTCGGATATGAGTTCCGAGTAATAGTCCGTGTGCGCCAGCATGTGCGGACGCGGGCCTACGAGGCTCATGTTGCCTATAAGTACGTTTATGAACTGGGGCAGTTCGTCAATGTTGGAGTGGCGCATGAAAGCCCCCCACTTCGTAATGCGCGGGTCGTTCTTCACCGCCTGCACCTTGTCGGAGTCCTTGTTGACTTTCATGCTGCGGAACTTATAGCACCAGAAGTCGCGGCCGTCGTATCCGGTGCGTTTTTGCTTGAAGAACAGCGGGCCGGGCATCGTTATCTTGGACACGATGAACACGACGATGAGAATGAACGGGAACACCGTGCATAAGAACAGCAGTGAAACCGTGAAGTCGAAGATGCGCTTCTTAATCCTGTTGCGGATGTCCCTCAACGGTTCGTCGTATTGTGAGAGGACGTATATGTCTCCGAACTCTTTCACCTTGGCCTTGCGGAACTCTCCGTAAATGGTCAGCGGGATATAGTAAACCCTCACCATGTTCTTGTCACAACTTTGCATCAGTTCCTTGAACTCGACCGGGCCTCTTGGTGTGACGTTTATATAAAGTTCGTCGACATTGTGCTTCTCGATGAATTTTATGATGTCGTTCCTGTCGCCAAGATAAGGAATCTTTTCATTTGTGGTCGGATTGACGAGCGTCTCGTCTTCCTCGTCGGCGAAATATCCTAACAGGTCGTATCCGTTCCATCCGTTTGTCATCACGTTGACGGCTCTTTGGGCCATTTCCCCCGTGCCTACGATGATGGCTTTCACCGTGTCGTGCCCGCTGCTTCGCCTGCGTATTATGCTTGTGCGGAGAAATAGTCGCTCGACGCTGGTTACGAGGAACACCGCTATCGTTAGTAACAGTGACGCCCATACGCCTGGTATCTCGGCGTGTGTGAATATCCCTAATATCGAAGTGTAAAGGACAATGAACAATACCGACGTGCGCGACGTGTTGTTGAGCACCTTCGCCGGTTGCGACTGCCTGTGGTGCAGGCTTATGGTGACGAATTGCAGTGCTATTACGTACGCAATGTTCGCTACTGTCAAGTGCGTCAAGAACGAGCCTTCCGTGTCAAACGGCGGTATCAACTTGAAGTAATGCGATAATAAGAATACGACGTTGAACGTCAGCCAGTCTATAACTGACAATTGTAAGCCTAGTTTAAATGTTCGGTCAAATGCAGATATCATACTTTCACTTTTTCAAAATCCTTTTAGTTCATATTCCCATATAAGGCGGCGTGCCCTATTGGGAGTGGTGAAGCATAAGTGCCCCTGTGCGGATGTCCGTGTGCTGACAGGCAGTGTATCGAACTCTTGCCGAAATCATTTTCATGGAATCCCATGCTTTAGGGGCGGCGTGTCCACATATTACTGATTCATTTGCAAAATTAATAAAAATAAATTTCCGACAAAAGAAAATTGTAAAAAATATTTTCACGTTATGTTAATTACGCCTTGTTCGTATGTGTCTTTTCGCGGTTTGGGCGGGGCTTAACGTGCCGGTTGGAGACGGTGTGTGGTTTTGTTTGGTTGCTGTGGCGTGTTGTTTGAAGTTTGCGTATTATATATAATGTATGTCCGCATTTTGCCAAATGCTGGTAGTTATCCGGAGTTAACATGAGTAACCATCCGCTGCGTTTGTTCATGGAGTTAACCGGCATTTGCACTATCTTTTGAGAAGATAGGCTGCATCTCGGCAATGAAAATAAAAACTCGTTTCTCTCGTTTTTATTTTGCATTGCTCTCGATTTGCACTATCTTTGCAGGGGAGAAACAAATCAAACTACAAGAAATATGGAAGAACAAAAGCAGCTTTTTCATGAAGTGAACGAGGGGTATACCATGCTCGAAGCCATAAACGAGGCCAAGAGATGCTTGCATTGCAAGGTTCCGCAATGCCAAAAGGGATGCCCTATCAGCCATGACATTCCCGACTGGATACACGAACTGTCGAGGGGTAACTTGGGAAACGCCATGAAGATCATCAACGACAAGAGCAACCTCCCGGCCGTGTGCGGCCGCGTTTGTCCGCACGAGAAGCAATGCGAAGGCCACTGCGTGCTCGCCAAGAAGGGGCAGGGCATACACGTGGGCAAGCTTGAACGGTTTATTGCCGACTTCGACGGCGACATGGGGCTTATCCGTGAGAAGCTTCAGCCGAAGACGCGCGGCAGGGTGGCGGTCATCGGTTCGGGTCCAGCAGGTCTCACTATAGCCGGCGACTTGGCGCGCCAGGGATTCAACGTCGAGATATTCGAGATGGAGCCGGAGCCGGGCGGCGTGCTCATGTTCGGCATACCTGAGTATCGTTTGCCAAAGGAAGTTGTAAGGCGTGAGATAAAGAAGATAGAGGAGCTTGGCGTGGTGTTCCATTGCAACACTACGATAGGCACCGACCTTAACATCGACCAGCTGTTCGACCAGGGCTTCGACGCCATTTTCATGGGTACTGGTACGGTGAAGCCGAGGAAGCCCGACATTCCCGGGCGCAACCTGCGCGGCGTAAGGCAGGCCGTGTACTTCCTGCGCAAGGTGAGCCTTTACAATGAGGGCAGCATCGAGCGTGAGGACGTTCCCGTGCAAGACGGCGACCGTGTGTTCGTGCTCGGTTGCGGCAACACAGCCATGGATGCCGCCCGTACGGCCATACGAATGGGCGCGCGCGATGTCGAGGTGATCTACCACAAGACCGTCGACGATATGAGCGCGCTGCGCTCCGAGTACGAGGACGCCGTTAAGGAAGGCGTTAAGTTCAACTGGGAGTCGAGCCTTGTCGAGATACTCGATTTCAACGGCACGCTTAGCGGCGTAGTGATAGAGCACAACGGCGAGCGCAGGACGGAGAAGGCCGACAAGGTGTTGATGGCCATAGGCTCGGTGCCGGCCAGCCGCATCGTGTCGACGACTAAGGGCATAGAGACCGACGAGAGCGGATACGTGCTTACGCGCGACACTCCGTGCGGAATGACTAGCCGCAAGGGCGTGTTCGCCGGCGGCGACGTCGTCAACCGTCCGTCGACCGTAGTCCTCGCCATGCGCGACGCCAAGAAAGTGGCCGAGGGCATTGCGCAATACGTTGATGCCGTAAGGCTGCTCGAGGCTATCAACTTAAGCGACTCTTTGAAGAAAGACGATAAATAGCATGTAACATCCCTATGTTTTCTGAAAGGCTGCCTTTTACACGTTGAAAGGTGGCCTTTCGCCGTTTAATAGGCGGCCTTTCGGCGTGCGAAAGGCCGTCTTTCGCATCGGGCTTGTCGTCTCATTGGTTTTCAGTCTGTCGCATCTGCCGCCTTATCCATTCCGTTACCACGGCGGCGGCGTATGCCTGTTCGTCGGGCGTAAGCATGCGTCCGCGCGGTATGCCGTGCCATTTCTCGAGGCATCCGCGGCAGCAACAGCCCGTAGCGTGCTGTGCGGTGAACACCGGATGGCCGCGCATTGGCGTCTGCCGGCCGTCGTTCGGAATGTAGGCCGGAGCCAGGCGCTTGCGGATGAAATCTTCTGCATGACGGCGTATTACGTCAAAGCCTTTTTCAGTTACATATTCCTTGTCGGCCGTATTCAGCCTGAAACGGCTGCGGAATGCCGAGCGCGACAGTCTTGCGAACAGGTCGCCGAAGTCGTAATCTTTCTGATTGTACGCCGCTGGGGCATTGTAAAATTCGTCGTCGGCAAAAAGATCGCCCTCGACGGGTGTATTATGCTTGTTTGTATGTTTCATGCTAAAGCCGTGTTTCCTCTTGCAACGTACAAATTTAGCGTTTTTCCTGCAAAAACAAGCATATAATCGGCAAACACCGCCGACCGTGCAAGATAAAACCACTTGCCGCCGCGTAAAACTTGCAAACTATGAAAATATTCACTAACTTTGTAGCAGATAATATTTTAACGACATGGAAGAAATACTCAACACCGTGATTTTCGGCGTGTCGGTGCGCTGGCTCGTCGGTTTCGCCATCAAGGGTGCAATCATCTATTTGTTTGTCCGCATACTTACGGGGGTTACAAAATACCTGTTCCGCCGCTCCATGCAACGGCAGGGTAAGATAGTTTTGGATGAGACTAAGGTCAGCTTCATGCGCCGCATCGTCATAACCGCCATATATATAATAGGTATAGCGGCGTTCCTCTCGCTGATACCGGGCATGGAAAAGGTAAGCAACTCGATTCTCGCCAGTGCCGGAATCGTGGCCATGGCCGTAGGCTTGGCCTCGCAGGATGCACTGTCGAACGTGGTCGGAGGCATGTTCATAATCTTCTCGCATCCGTTCAAGCTCGGCGACTTCGTCGAGGTGGACAGCGTCATCAAGGGCACCGTGATGGAGATTACGCTGCGCCACACCGTGATACGCGACGCCGAGAACCGCATGATCCTTATCCCGAACAATAAGATCAACTCGAGTACCATCATCAACTCGTCTTACGGCGACACGTCTACATGCGCCTTCGTGGAAGTCGGCGTGTCGTACACGGCTGACCTTGACCGTGCCATCGACACCATGCGCGACGAGGTGATGAAGCATCCGATGCTTATCGACCACCGCTCCGACGCTGAAAAAGAAGGGGGCGCGCCGCAGGTCGTAATCCGCGTAACCAACCTCGGCGACTCGGCCATCACGCTGCGCGCGTGGGCATGGGCGGCCACTGCCGGCAATGCCTTCGCCATGAAGTGCGACCTGCTTAAATCCATAAAGGAACGCTTCGACCGGGAGAACATCGAGATACCGTATCCTTACATAAACGTGGTAAAAGCTTGATTTTTAGCAGACGAGCAGATTTGTTCCAGCAGACGAGCAGACAAGTGACAAGCAGACGAGGAGATTTCTTTAGTTGACAAGCAGACAAGTGACAAGCAGACGAGGAGATTTGCATGATTGGAAAATTTGTGAATGGCAGTTTGTCGTGCCGTAAGGCTACGCATGAGGACATTCCTGCGCTTAAGGATTTGTTTCGTGAAACGGTGACGACGGTGAACCTTGGGGATTATACCTGTGAGGAAACGGCCGACTGGGCGTCGTGCATGGACGGCCGCGCACGGTGGGAAGAGCTGCTCGACGGGATGCATGTAGTAGTAGCCATAACCCCTTCTGGCCGTATAGCCGGCTACGCCGCCATAAACGGCGAGGGCTATCTGCACTCTATGTTCGTACACAAAGACTGCCAGGGGCAAGGCGTTGCCACGTTCTTGCTTGGCATAATGGAGGAATACGCCAAGCGCAACGGCATTAACGAGATAACATCCGAGGTAAGCATCACCGCCCGGCCGTTTTTCGAGCGGAGAGGATATACAGTCATAGCGGAGCAAAAAGTAAAGGCGAACAAGCTGTACATGACTAATTATAAGATGTGTAAAAGTCTGTAAAGAATGTTTCCACGCATCGCAAACCTTATTTCCATGTACATAATAATCCTAAGCAATGCAATCCATACAAATAACTGAAAACAAGAAACAACGAGCCGCCGCGCTCATTGAATCTTTAACGCAATTATGGGAATCGTCGGTAAGGGCGAGCCATGATTTCCTCAGCGATGCCGACACCCTGAGCCTTAAGCCGTATGTACGGGAAGCACTGAAAGGTATAGAAACGCTTGTCGTTGCCACGGACAACGGCGGATGCGTGGCGTTCATGGGGCTGCAGGAACAAAAGATAGAGATGCTTTTCGTCTCTCCCGAGTATTTCGGCAAGGGCATCGGGCGGCGCCTTGTCGACTTGGCCGTTGATGAATACGGCGCGGTTTACGTCGACGTGAACGAGCAGAACCCCAAGGCCGCAGGCTTTTACAGGCATGTAGGCTTCGCCGTTTTCCGTCGCGACGAGGTTGACGGCCAAGGCAATGCGTTCCCGATTCTTAGGATGAAACTCATTAAAGGCCACGGCCAAGGCGTTTGAACGAATCATTTCATGTTCAGCGCCTGCATGAACCTTTTTACAACTTCCGGCTTTCCTACGTGCTTACCCTCGTCCTCGCTCAGCTTGCAAGTGTCGTTATAAAACGTCCAAGCCTCGGTTATCTTAGCCGCAACGAGTTTTATTACTATGTTCATGGGCTTCACTCCGTCGAAGTCGTTGGTGAAATGGGTGCCTATTCCGAACGAAGGCTGGCAGTAATCCTTAGCGAACCGCTGTATCTCGATAGCCCCGTCGGTGTCTAATGCGTTGCTGAATATCACTTGCTTGGTAGTCGGGTCGATGCCCAATGAGCGGTATTTCCCGACGATGCGCATCAGCTGTTCGCGGTTGTCACCGCTGTCGATGCGCAGCCCTTTGAACAGGTTGGCAAAGTCTTCGGAGAAGTTCAGGCTGAAGATATCCCACCCGAAACTGTCGTAAAGATACGTGCCGAGGGCTCCGCGGAACGTGTTGCGCCACGAGTTCATGGCAATGCTGTTCGCCATCTGCGGGCCGTACATGCCGCCTATGGCGCATACGAACTCGTGCGCCATCGTGCCCACGGGCACCACGTCGTGCTTCATGGCGAGGTAGACGTTGCTCGTGCCGACGAACTTGCCCGGCCACTCGCGGCTCAGGTAGCAGTCCTTCATGGCGCGTATCGCGGTGTCTTCCGCCTTGAACGACGCTCGCCGGCGCGTGCCGAAGTCGCTGAACACGCACCCCGCCTGCAACAGCCGCTCGGCCTTTTTGTAAGTTTTCGTATAATAAGCGTCATAATCGAACAGCTTGTCCTGCCCTGTCATTTCGTAATAAAGGTCGGAGATTATGGCGAGAACCTTCACCTCAAGGAATATCGTGTCGGCCCAGCTGCCCTCGAACTCAACGTGCAGGTGGCCGTCGCAGTCCTGCCATGCCTTGGCCCAACGGCGGTCGAAGCGGAAGCCCTTAAGGTAAGTGAAGAACCACTCGGGCAGAAAGTAGCACCTGCGGCGCATGAAGTCGATCTCGTCTCCGCTTACCGTTACGCCCTCGAGCGCGGCTATCTGCCTTTCAAGTTCGTGCGCGAAGCCCGCCGGATATACCGTATCGTCCCTGTCGGTGAACGTATATTTAACCTGCGTGCGAGGGAAATTGTCGATCACTGCGCAGCACATCGTGAACTTGTAAAGGTCGTCGTCGGTGAAGTGTCTTATTATCTGTTCCATGATAAGTCGCTGTGTAACGCATGTACGCTGAAATGCGTAATGCTTGTTTTTATTCTGCAAACTTACAAAATATCGGCGTAAAAAATGTATGTGGCGCGCAAAATATTAGGCGAAAACATTTCTTTTCAGAAATGCCAGCCGAACCTTATTATCATGTTGAACGGCGTGGAAGTCTTGAAGCCCTTGCCGTCGCTGCCCTTTAGGAAGTTGAACGTAGAGTAATTTACAATTGCCGTCATCGACACGTTCTCGGAGAACATGTGGCGGTAGCCCACGCCCACTTGGTAGGCGAACTGGCTCTTGGGGCACTTGAACGTGTTGAACACCTCCTCCTTATTGTCGTTCCGCGTCAGCTTCTGGAATGCGTATGCCAGCTCGTTCCTCAGCAACAGCATGTTGTCCCAACTGCCGAGCGGCACGTAGAACGTAGGAGCGACGAAAGGCGACAACGCAAAGCCGCGCAGGGCGCACCTCGTGTGTTGGTACTCCTTGTAGCCTACGGTCTGCGAGTATTGCCCTACGGCCAAGCCTATTTCCACTCCGAACGGCTGTATTATGCTGAGTTCATAGCCTACGCTCGCCCCTATGTATTCGGGCATGCGTATGTTCGCCTTTGCGCTTTGCAGCCTCGTTGCATAATTTACGCCTACGTTTAGCGAGGATGTCTGTCCCTGCGCTTGTTGGGCGGCAATGACGAGAGCGGCAAGTATCAGTGTCCTTATGGTTTTCATTACTATTTATATTATAAGTCGCGGATTTTTATTCCGCCGTCATAAACATGTCTTTAAAGTTGATTGTAACCTTATTGAATAGTTTTATAAAGCCCATGCCTAACACGCCGTCAAGTTTTGTCTCAGGATGACTTGTGTAAGCCACATAAGCATTATTTATTGTTATATTCTTTCCTAAACATTTAAACTTTATAGATGGAACTTCCATTGCCATATAGTGGAAATAAGAAGGTAAACCTCCTCCTATCATTTCTTTTTTCTTAGCATTTAGATTAAATAATTCCCGTTCATGCTTTTTATAATAGTTGTAGTAAAAATCAAGCCCACTGTTACCTGTATCAATTAAGAATGATAGTTGGCCGCTGTTATCTTTTGAATATAGTT
>CALUIJ010000090.1 GCA_944320675.1 uncultured Prevotella sp. | reverse complement strand
CAAGGCCATCATCAACTTCCCCGCCGTCTACGACATGCTATCACGCATGAAGGCCAAGCTCGACGCAGGCCGCAGCATCCTTTATATGACGGCGCGCTACGTTGACTTGTACAAGACTCTCGAGGATATCTCGCGCGAGCGCAAGCTGACGGCCGAGGAGCGCCAGGAACTGAAGAAATACTCGCGTCTTGCCGACGCCTTCACTCCGATAGCAAAGGGAATGAACTCGGAGTACGTAAACCAGAATGCTTACGACGCAATCCAAGTGCACGGTGGCTCGGGCTTCATCATGGAGTACAAGTGCCAACGCCTCTACCGCGACGCACGCATCTTCTCCATCTACGAAGGTACGACGCAGCTTCAGGTCGTAGCCGCAATACGCTACATAACCAACGGCACGTATCTCGGAATAATGAAGGAAATGCTCTCAAGCGAGGTGGCAGAGGAACTGAAACCGCTGCAGGAGCGCACCAAGAAGATGGTAGAGCTTTACGAACAGGCCGTAAACTATGTGAAAGAGCTTGGCGACCAAGAGGCGCACGACTTCCTCGGACGCCGCCTTTACGACATGACCGGCGACATCCTTATGTCTCTTCTCATACTCGACGATGCCACCCGCGCCCCACATCTCTTCACTAAGAGTGCCAACGTGTACGTGCGCCACGCCGAGGAAGAGGTAATAGGACACTACACGTATGTAAAGAGCTTCATCGCCGAAGACCTCGTAAACTTCCGCGCGACTGAAACGAAAGCCGAATAAGCGGATTAATATTCAAACAGAAAACAACGCTTGGATGCCGTTAAAAGACATCCAAGCGTTGTTTTTTTATTGTGATCAGCCAGTTTCTATACCAAATGGCTTACCCACTCGTCCCTGTCGCCCGGCAGAAGGTCGACTACAGGTATCTCTATCATCGTGTAACAACCGGGCTGTTGGCGCATTGAAGCACGCGCAACGTTGACGAGCACCTGGCCGGTCAGTGCCGGATTGTTAATGCTCATATCGAACTCAAAATGCTGGTTCTGCGTCTTTCCGCTAACGCCCTTGCGGACGAGGTTCACGCCGTGGCCCATGTCGCGCACCTCGTCTACGCTCGGCACTTCCACTACGTAAGTCTCGTCGCTCGCGAAATACGGGTCGCTCTTTATCGCCTTCGTCACCTCGTCGAGGCTTGCGCCCTCTTCAAGTTCAACGTAAACCATGCGGCGGTGGATGCCTTCGCCCTTGGGAATAGTCATCGACAACGCATTTTTAACTCCTGCTTTTGAGCGCACGCACACAGAGTGGCCCATGCTCATACCGGGACCGAAGTTCGTATAAGTAAGACCTTTAGGAGCAAGGCTTTGCATCAAAGTGCGCACAACGCTGTCCGAACCCGGATCCCATCCTGCCGCAATCACGGCAACGCGCCCATGCTCCTTGCATATCTTCATCAGGTTTGCGCGGTATTGGGCGATGCTGGTATGAATGTCGAAACTGTCAACAATGTTTATTCCTAACGGCAATATCTTGCTTGCGTACTCCTCGCAACTGCGCGTCGGAGTGGCGAGAATGGCCACGTCTACATCCTTCAACTCCGTTATGTCCTTAACTACGTCATAACGTTCCAGTTCCGAAGGCTTGTTCTCAGCCCCGTTACGCCTTACAATCCCGGCTATCTCAAAATCCTCTGCGGCTTCGAGCGCCTCAACAGCATACTTTCCGATGTTGCCGTAACCAACTACGGCGGCTCTTATCTTTTTCATTTCCACAAATGTTTTAAAAAACGTTCCATTTGAAAATTATCCTGACGCAGACAAGAACAAACAGGCAACCATTGTCTGCAAATCAATGAATATCGCTGCAAATATACTCTAAAAAATCCGAATTTGGCACATAATGCCACATTTTTTAGAAATTAAAACCCAAATTGACATAAAAATAAGGCTTGCCCGTATGACCGGAATATCCAAGCGCAGCCCCTATCGGACCGAACATGCTGTCATAGTAATAAGCAGCTTCACAGCCGAACATCGGGCCACGCTCAAACAACCGTTTGACCTTACCGGCACGCTGGGCCAACGACAGACGCGCCATGACATAATTGGCCCGGCCCATACGTTGCTGGGCTTTCAACTGCAAAGCCAACAACGAATTATCAGTGAACTCAATATGCCCAATTCCGGCAAACGGCAATTGCTGGCCTATATACTGACTGGGGAACTGCCCTCCGACAGCGTTGCGCATAATCAACGGGATTTCGCGGCCGAACAAGAAGCGTCCGCAAGCCATTGGCTGAAACACGAAACGCCGGCCAACCGGAAACGACATCCGCCATAAAAAGTCGGCGACGCTAATACCCGGATGCTTGTTCCACGCAACAAAATCATCCGTATAATATCCAAAACCAGCCTTAAACCGCGCGCCATGGGAAGTGAAAAACCAACGGTCTTCCGAATCATAATTTAAATTGAACACATAACTATACATGTGCAGATTTTCCAACTGTTCATGCAAGGCCGCCTGCCCTGTAAGCAGACCGTGGAAATTGTAAAAGTCGGCGCACAAGTTTATGTCACATGAGAAATTCCGTATATTGAAACTCAAAGCCTGCAGGTTGAGCGTATGCCGGTTGTAAGTGAAATTATAAGAACGCTCACCGTTCTCGAAAATGTTTATATCGTCATGCCTAAGCGTGTACGAAAAACCTATCTTACTGTAATGCAACGGAATAAGCCCGGCATCCATACGAGCCATCATACGCTTGCCAAGCCGGCCTGTAAACTCAAGTTCTATCGGTGTTTTCGTGTTGAGCCGGTGCGACATGTTAGCCTGCAAGGCAACCATCTCTTCCGTATCAAAGCGCACGCCAAGATTTATCCTTACGCTCTTGCGTGCATCGGCCGACATCTTAAGAATGTATTTTCCTCCTTGCCGTGTAAGGTTATAGCCCACTCCGGTATATAAGAACACCGAACCAAGCGCAGTCGTAGCTTCTTCTATCTGCTTGGCTGACACGGTATTACCGCTTCTCAAACCGTATTTTGAAACGACGTAATCCCTGTCGGCATCCGATATTCCCGTAAAAAGCACGGAGTCAAGGCTGAACCAAAGTGATGCTCCCGCAGGGACAAAACGGCGCGCACGCCGTGGTTGATATTCCTGCGGCAATCCCAGCTTACGCCTTATGCCGATAAGTTCGTCCCAATGTTGCATTGCCGCCCGCTCGCCGCGTGCTATGAGGGTGTCGATCGCCGCATGGCTGAAACTCGCCGAAGAGTACCCTTTCACGTCAACCTTTATCGGGACGTCGGTCATAGCCCAATTCTCCTGGAACTTATTCTTGCAGTTCATGTCGACAATCTGCATCAATATGTCCGAACCGCTTTTAAGTTCGTCGGCCGTCCTCGGTTCGCTCTGCACCGACACACCTATTATTATATCTGCGCCCATGCGCCTGACCAAATCGGCCGGATAATTATTACGCAGTCCGCCGTCGACAAGCACAAGGTCTTTTTTCTTTAATTGAGAATCGGATTGTAGTAAGGACGGGGAATTATGATTACCCACATTGGCCGTATCAGTATTTACGCGGCTAATGCAACCATAATCTTCAATTCCGGATTTTCCACTTTCAAATATAGATATTCTAACCGGCGTAAACACACCCGGTATGGCCATGCTCGCCCTCATGGCCGTCGACAAATGCCCGCTAAGAAAATCATACTCCGTATTGTCCACGATGTTCGTAGCCACGCAAGCGAAAGGTATCGGGAGTTCGGCGAAGCTTATAGAGTCGTGCCAACCAACGGTGAGTCTTGTGAAGAGTTTGGCAAGGTTGGTACCGTTAATCAGTCCTCCGGCCGTTCCGGGCCTGTCATGCTTGTCACGCGCTATCGTCAAAGGGCGCGACAAGATGTAAGTGTTCTGCTTCTCACGCTCGGTCAGGTCTTCGGCGCGCACGCCAACCTTGTCTGACAACAATACGTTCCAGTCTTGCACGCTGACGAGCGAGTCGAGCGTCTCCGCGTCGTATCCGATTGAATACAATCCGCCGATAAGCGCACCCATCGACGTGCCGGCAATGAAGTCTATCGGTATGCCTGCGCGCTCTATCACACGCAACGCACCGATATGGGCCATACCCTTGGCTCCTCCTCCGCTCAACACGACTCCTACTTTTTTTCGAGCAAACGAATCGACTCTTACAGCAGACGAGTCGACAAGCAGACAAGCAGACAAGTTATCAGCAGACAAGGGGTAAGTTAACAAAAGACAAGCAAAAAAGCAGACCAGACGGACCTGTTCACAAACCCGCCTGCCTATTCGTCTGCTTATATCTTGTTTACTCATCACTTGTCAACTTGTTTGCTGATAACTTGTCAACTCGTCTGCTTGTCAACTCGTCTGCTTGTCTGCTGACAACTTGCCTGCCGTTAAACGTGCCGTGCGAAGCGTTCCTCGGCCAAGCGTTCATACTTCGTGCCGGGCCGTCCGTAGTTGGCGTAAGGATGAATGCTGATGCCTCCGCGCGGAGTGAACAGCCCCGTAACCTCTATGTACTTGGGATCCATCAGCCTGACGAGGTCTTTCATTATTATGTTCACGCAGTCTTCGTGGAAGTCGCCGTGGTTGCGAAAACTGAAGAGGTATAGCTTCAGGCTCTTGCTCTCAACCATCTTGACGTCGGGCACGTAGCTGATGCGTATCTCGGCGAAGTCTGGCTGGCCCGTAATCGGGCACAGCGAAGTGAACTCGGGGCAGTTGAAGCGCACCCAATAGTCGTTGTCCTGATGTTTGTTCACGAACGTTTCGAGCACGTCCGGAGCATAGTCCGTGCGGTATTCCGTGATTCGTCCGAGGCTCTTCAGCCCCTCGTCTTTTCTCGTATCGTTGTTTGTCATGACAGTTTAAATACTTTCCAAATGTTATAACTAATGCCTTCGTCGTAAACGTCCTCACCTTCGTGCTGCTTGGTCTTGCGCACAATGCGCACCGTTACGGGCAGGACTACAATCTCGTACAACGTCTTAAGCACCACCTGCGATATGATGAGCGACGCCATTTCGCCTGCCGGCACGATGCCCGACAATGCCAACGGGAAGAACACAAGCGAGTCGGCTGTCTCGCCGAAGAGCGTGCTCACCACGGCGCGCAGGGAGAAATGACGGCCACGGGACGATATTTTCATGCGGCTCATAACGTAGGCGTTGATGAACGAACCTACGAGAAACGCCACGAACGAGGCCGCGGCTATGCGCGGAGCGAGGCCGAACACGGCATGGAAGCCCTCGTCGTTGTGCCAGTAAGGCGCCCCGGGGATGGCGTCGGCCAGCGCGCCGAAAGCCACGAAGATAAGGTTCATCGCGAAGCCGAGCCATATCAGCAGGCGCGCCTTGCGGAATCCCCACACCTCGCATACGCAGTCGTTGATGATGTAAGACACGGGGAACACAAGCAGTCCGCCCGTAATGTTCACCGCTCCGAACGAGATTTGCTTTGTTTCCAATACGTTGGCCGTTATCAGGCAAACGCAGAACAGCGTGCTGAAAAGCAAGAACAGCACGCTTACCTGTTGTTTTCGTTGTTCCATTTCCTTGTTTTTAAAGAGGTTAGACAAGCACTCTATGTTTTTGGGTTATGCGGTTTTGGGGTTATACGGTTTCAAGGGTTGGATATTTACGGTTGTCAGGTTGAAAACCATACGGTCGTTAAGCCGCACTCCCTTAAACCGGCTGCAAAATTAATAAAAAAAGCCAAGACTTTCAGTTTTTGCAACAATTTAATTGGGAGTATAAGAAATTCGTGATACCTTTGTGACATTTAACAACATAAAACCACAAGAACAATGAAAAAGACTCTCACAATAGCCGTCCTCGCGCTCGGGTGCATGTCTGCCACGGCGCAGGATACGGCTTACAAGATTACGGGCACCGTGCCCGCGGACGTGAAGAAGGTGTATTTAGGCGTAATGACTCAGCGCGAACCGATAGACAGCGTAACCGTAAAAGACGGTAAATTCGAGTTCAACGGCACGCGCCAACTCAACGAGATAATTTACGTTATGACCCCTGAGGGCAACTGCCCGGTATTCAACGACGGCA
>CALUIJ010000089.1 GCA_944320675.1 uncultured Prevotella sp. | reverse complement strand
CCCAAGTCTTTCCATGTTTGCGTACTGGATTCCGGGTCCCGGCCCGGAATGACAAAATGTCTTGCTGCTTGAATGGGGATGAAATATTAAGTGGAATCGGGTAAATTGCGGATATTCAATATTTTTTTGCGGTTATGGGGTTGTGAGGTCGTACGGTTGTGCGGTTATAGGGTTGTGCGATTATGAGGTTGTGCGGTTATGGGGTTGTGCGGTTATGGGGTTGTGCGGTTATGGGGTTGGCAGTTCCGTCGGATTTGCAATCATTAGTGGTTGCAAATCCGACGGAACGGGAATGACCGATTGGGAATAAGGAATTTGCATACCATCAAACAAAGAAAAAGAGGGCGCACCAAATATATCGAAGAATGCCTTACCACCGTCATGCGGCTACATCCTGACGGCCAAAGTGTCGGCCATGGCCTCAACGTCGGTGGTTGCGAAATCTACCGTACCGTCGGGCGCTATCAAGTAAAGCGTGGGTATCCACCTTATATTATATTCGGCCGCCACTTCGCTCTCTTTCCAAGACTTTTGCTCACGATGCTGAATCCAGTCGAGTCCGTTGTCCGCGACATACCTGCGCCACTCGGTTTCGTCACTGTCGAAAGACACGCCCACCATGACAAGTCCCTTGGGTGAGTATTCCCCATGAATACGCTTCACCACGGGCGTAGCCTCGCGGCAGTCGGGACACCACGACGCCCAAAACTCAACCAACACATAACCGCCCCGCAGACTGCCAAGCGTAAACGACGTTGAATCGGCGGTGCTACGGATAACGAAATCGGGAGCCGGGGTACCCTCCCCCAGCAATCCGGCGGCATAATCACTCTCCTCGCCTCCTATCGTGCAAGCCGCAAGACAAAAAAGCGCAGCCGGCACAACCAATAAATTCCTCATACGGACAAACTTATGCATAACATCCTTTCATTATTCGACAACCAACCACGCAGCATCAAGGATGGCGCGGCCTTATACGCTTGAGCAACACGCCGAGGTTTTCCTGTATTCCCTTGTTGAGTATTATAAGCACTACGGCCGTCAATATCAAGGCTATGCCTACGGCTTCGCTGAAAGTGAACGCCTCGCCGAACACGATTGCGCCTATGCACACGGCCGTTACTGGCTCGAGCGCGCCGAGTATCGACGTAAGCGTGCCGCCGATGTTGCGCACGGCCAGCAACAACGTGATGTTTGAAATAACCGTCGGGGCCACGGCCAGCATCACGACGTTGACTACAGCCCAAGCGTCGGGCAGTGGCTGAAGGCCGCTTACGGCTCCGGTTTTCACCCCGAACACCAACGTGGTGAAGGCAAAGACATAGAACGCGAGTTTGCGGCTGTGCATGTCTTTCACGCGCGACTTGTTCACGCCTATGATATAGCTTGCGTATCCCACGGCCGACAGCAGCACTATGGCAACGCCCTTGGGGTCGAGCTTCAGCTCCGTGCCGTCAAGCGACAACTTGGCCACGCCGGCAATGGCCAGCACCACTGCGGTAAGCGTTATCCACGACACCTTCTCACGGAACAACAGGAACATGAGCAGCGTTACAAATACCGGATAAGTGAAATGCAGGGTGGTGGCAACGCCGGCGCCCATGGCCTCATATCCATAAAGGAGGAACAATGAAGACGCCGTATAAAACAATGCCAGGAGCACTATCACGGGCAAGTCGCGCCAGGCTATCGCAAAAGTCTCTTTCTTGGCAACCATCATGAGGCCCAAGGCTAAGGTGGCCGTGAAGAAACGGTAGAACAAGATGGAGTCAGACGTCATGCCTTCACGCATAAGCGGCAAGGTGAAAAGAGGTATCAAGCCAAACGTCACAGACGTGGCCACGCCGTAAATAAAACCTTTAAACTTTGTGCTCATATCAAAAAACATGTTATTTCGGGCTGCAAAAGTACGAAATTAGCACGAGAAAAACAATTTACGGCAATCCTACTTTACCCTTGGCGGCCAACAAAACGAAAAACACGATGTAAAAAAAGAAAAAAAACGGAACAAGTTTAGCCCAAGTCAAAAACAATCGCTACCTTTGTAAACAGGCCGCAGACCGGCCGGAACAAAACAAAAACATTACAAACATGAGAAAGAATTTCGGAGCAAAGCCTTGGACTTATCCACAACCGGTTTTCATCGTCGGCACTTACGACGAAAACGGAACCCCCGACGCAATGAACGCCGCATGGGGCGGAATAGACTATGACGACCAGATAAACCTCTGCCTCAGCGCAGGGCATAAGACGGTGAAAAACCTGCTGTCGACGAAAGCGTTCACCGTAAGCATGGGCACGGTCGACAGGATGGCCGAATGCGACTATGTAGGCATCGTGTCGGCCAACAATATTCCAGACAAGTTCGCCCGCGCGGGTTTCCACGCCGTAAAATCAGAGTTTGTCAACGCGCCGCTGATAGAGGAACTGCCGATGGCCGTAGAATGCGAGCTTATTTCATACGACCCTGAAACGTGCCACCTCGTCGGGCGCATAATCAACGTCTCTGCCGACGAAAGCATCCTTGACGAAAAAGGCAAGATCGACCCTGCTAAACTGCGCCCGATAGTATTCGACCCCGTACACAACGATTATCTCGCCATAGGCGGAAAAGCGGGCAACGCCTTCAAGGACGGAAACAAGCTTAAATAATTAAGAATTAAGAGTTAAGAATTAAGAGTTAAGAATTAAGAGTATGGTTTTGTTGATTATTGCAAACAGTGCATATTTTCTTAATTCTTAACTCTTAATTCTTAATTTCTTTATCACCTGCCAACGGTACAACAGGCAAGTGATGAAGAAATAAACAATGGTCTGTGCCCAAAGGGCCACATACTCCACCCTCACGTCGCCGAGGAGCGCGCCCATCGTGTTCATCCTGACAAAACCGCGTATGCCGAACGTCGAAGGGAACAGCCACGACAGCCACTGCCAAAACTCAGGTATTGCGCTCTGCGGCCAAGACACGCCCGAGATGAACAGCAACGGCACCGACGTGAACACAACCACGAGGATGATGTTCTCACGGTGGAGAATCGTGCACGAGACTATCATCGAAAAGAATATGCACGACAAGACGTATGGCAGCATGAACCAGAACGTATCGCCTGGACTCAACAGTGACGTAAAACTGAACATGCGCGGCACGGCGAGCGATACGTAAGCCGCCACGACGGCGTAAATCATAAAATAGCACAAAGCACGGCCGAGCACGGTGCGGAACACTCCGTCGTAATACCTGTCGTCGGGCAGGAACGAGCCCGTAGTGCTCCGCTCGCGGGCCGTCCCGGCCGACAGCCCGACACCGAGCAACAACGTCTGCTGGATGATGAGCATCAGCACGCCCGGAATGATGAAATTGCCGTATCCACCCGTAGCGTTGAATATCTGAACTTCGTCAAAGTCAAGCGGCTTGGTCGTTATCTCGTCCTCACGATCGGTCCAATTGCCGGCGCGCTCTATCTGTATGCCCGAATTAACATTACCGGCCACGGCCGTGGCCGTCTGGAATATAGCCTTGTAATAAAGCATGAAACTCATGTCGCAAAACACGCTGACGCGGCTTTGCTCCATACGCATCACGTTAGTCTGGAAATCCGTAGGGAAATACAATACGCCGAACGCCTCCTGGCGGCCGATAACGTCCTTGGCCTCTTCAAGGTTGTTGCAATAATAAGCTACGCGCGTGTCGGGCGAAGCGTCAAACTGGCGGATGAAGTCGCGGCTCATCGCGCTATGCGACAAGTCGACAACCGCGACCGGAACTTCGCGCACAACCTCGTTCGTATAAATCCACGAATAAAGCAAAGGATAAAACAAAGGGACAAGTATGAAGAATATGAGCACACCCTCGTCTTTCCACGTGGTGCGCACCTCGTCGGCCCATATATGGCAAAGGTCGGCGAAACCTTGTTTCATTCGTTTAATAAGTCTCATATCCCATTCAAAAACTTGATATTCCCCGAAGAGGAAATCTTTATCACCGCACGGCAACGGCCGCAAAGCCCGCCCAGACGCGGTTTATTCATTCACTAATCCCAACTACTTACGGCAGATAACGGTACGTCAACACGTTCTTCTTTATCCTCGCCGAAACAAGAACCGGCAAAGCCGCGAATATTACCAACGCCCCGATGTAAGGCCAAGAGTAGTCCATAGGATAACCGTTAAAGATGTTAAGCTGGTAAATCATGTAATAATGCCTCAACGGGAACAACAATGCTATCGCCTTAAGCTCGGAGTCCATGGCCGACAAGGGGAACGCCGTACCCGAGAGTGAATAACTCAATACCGCCCACAGGCAACAAATGCTCATCGACATCCTCAACGACGGCACTATGCCGAACACAAATACGCCAAACCCTTGCGACGACAACACCGTAAGCAATCCAAGCAAAAGTATGTAGCCGGTCCCGCCGGGATGAGGAAATTCAAGCACGTCGAAAACATAAAACATGTATGCGTAAATGATGGCAAGGAACATCAGCGTCTGCGGAAGCAACTTTCCTGTCAAGGCGACAAAGATATTATCACCCGACGACGCAATCCATTCACGCGCCGAATTAAACTTCAACTCCGTACCCAGCGAATACGCCGTTATAAGGAAAATAAAGAGCATAAGGCAACCTGGGATGAGCATCGTATTAAGGTAGACGCTGTAGTTTACCATCGGATTATTGACAGTGTGGAGATCGACAACCACCGGTTGCAGGAAACTCATAACCTGCTCTTCCGACAATCCCCTTGCGCTAAGCATGGCTGCGCCTACGCTCGCAGAGCCAAGCGTTGCAATGGTCTTAAGGTCGCGGTAAAGCAAAGCCCCGGCCGTATAAGAAGCCGTACTGTAATAAAAGGATATCTTAGGCTGGCGCATTGACAGAAGACCGTCAGTAGTCCCTTTGGGGATATAGAGGAAAGCGTAAATCTCATTACGCTGGACGGCGCGGCGCGCGTCAGCTACATTGGCGTAACGCCCGACTACCTCGGTAGCCTGAAACGCATCAAGCTTACGTACCAGCGCGCGCGTCGTAGGCGTATCGTCAAGGTCGACCACGCCGACTGGCATGTCGGTAGGCTGCCCATTGGCCATCAACGACGTGAAAAAGACCGTGACGAAGACAGGGAACAGCACTATGCAGAACAGGTACATCTTATTCTTGCGCATAATGCCGCACTCACGGCGTGCCACGCCACAAATCCGTTTAAATACACCCCACTCCATTGCTGACTGCTTAACGACGGATAAAGGCCGGGCCGGCCGAACAAAGCCGGCAACGGCAACACAGCCGTACTCCCATCAGAACACACATAAGCCTCCTACCTCTTTATTATCAGGGACATGCCGGGACGCAGGCCGTCAAGCTTGTCTACCGGACGCGCCTTGACCTCGAAAGTCTTCAGGTCGTACTGGCCGTTGCTCTTCGTAGCCTTCCACACGGCGTAGCTGCCCTCGTCCTTGATGTAATAAACCTTCATCCGTATGTCCTTGTTGAAAGCCGGACAATAAGCAGTGAACGTGTCGCCGACTTTCATTCCGGCCAACTGGTCTTCACGCACATTGAACGTACCCCACTGGTCGTTCATTATGGAAATGCTCATTATGGGCGAACCTGAACCGACAAGCTCGCCTACCTTAGGATAAACATCGCTCACTTCCCCTTCCATCTGCGCCACTTGTACGGTCTCCTTAACATAAGAGTTTACCTCCTGAACCGCGCCCTGCGCCCTGCGCACCTGGGCCGCGGCGGCCTCACGCTCCTCGCGACGCGCGCCGGCGACAGCCATGTCATACTGGCTCTTGGCGGCTTTCGCCTGAGCCTCCATGGCCTTATAATTGGCATAAGCCTCGTCGCGCTTCTGTCCGCTCATCACGCCTTCGTCAAACAAGCGTTGCACGCGGCCGTAGGATTTCTCGGCTATCTCGAGCCCGGCCTTTGCCTGTTGCCAAACTTCAAAAGCCCCCCTGACCTGTTCGCGGCGCGCTCCGCGGTCAGCCATCTCGCTCAACGCCGACGCGGCGTCTTCGGCACTCACGGCTTGGGCCTTCTTTGCGGCAATGTCGGGAGCGTCGAGAATGGCGAGCGTATCACCCACCTTGACGTAATCGCCCTCTTGCACGCGAAGTTCGAGTATGCGTCCGGGAACCTTGCTCGACACACGGTATTCTGAAACTTCGACTTCCCCTTGTATCACGTCAGGATTACGGCCGAACGTCAGAAAGCCGATTACACCGACTATCAACACGACGGCGGCGAAGCCTATCGTGGCTAGCAGTATGTTGTTATGTTGTGATTTTTTTTCCATATCCACATTGATTTTATATAACATAAAGATGAAAGGCCCTCCCCAACAATGGCTCAGGCTTGCACGAAGAGCCAAGTACGCGCATCAAACCTTCGCCGCCGGCCGGGGCCGGACTTAAATCCGTAAATTCCGATCCCGTCAATATATTGTCTCTCCAAGAACTTTCTTCAGGTTTGTCTGCGTAAGCTTGACTTCTATGTCTGCGTCAATCTTCTGCGAACGCGCCTGCAACCATGCCGTCTGGGCAGCCATGACATCGGCCACGTCCATCACGCCTTCCTTGAACCCGAGGTTGGCACAACGCAGATTCTCGTCAGCCCGCTCGGTGTTCTTTTTGGCCATGGCCAGTTTTTTCCCGGCCTCGGCCACCTTGAACGAGCTTTGGCTGACCTGCAGCTCCACCTTTTCGCGGGCGTCGTCAAGCTCAAGTTGGGCTATGCTCGTAGCCGTCTTGCTGGCACGTATCTTATAAGTGCCCTCAAACCAGTTCCACACCGGAATCCTGACAACGACGCCGACATTCCACACTCCGGAGAACTTGCGTTCGAATCCGTTGTAAAGCGACGGATTGGTAATAAGATAACCGCCCGTCAAAGCCACCTGCGGAAGATAAGCAGCACGAACCAGCTTGGTAGCCTGACGGCTCATGTCAACCGTGTTTTCAAGCATCTTCAGCTCGGCCCGGTTGCCGATGGCCACCTCAGCGTCAACAGGCCCGGTTTCAACCTCCGACGCGACATCCTCCTTATCCTCGTCCTCGAGCACGACACCGCTGTCGGCCGGAAGTCCGCACAACTGGCAAAGCAACATTCGCGCGAGCGACAAGCCGTTGCCGACCTGCGTAAGTTGCATCTCGGCCTCGTTGACTTTCACGTCGACACGAAGCCCGTCGGCCCTCGTAGCGACTCCTTCCTTTATCATCTTGCCGACGTCCGAACTAAGCTTCCTGACAAGGGCGAGATAGCTTTCCGCAAGCTTCTGCTTATGCTTGAGCGACACCACCGTCCAATAAGCGTTGTCAACGTCGTAAACCGTGTTCTGCCTGCGGCCGGCCAAATCGTTTTCGGCAAGCCTCTCGCCTATTTCCGCCATCTTGTTGGCGGCCGTTATGCTTCCGCCCATGTACAGGGGCTGGGTCAGCATTACCGAAGCTCCAAACATGTTGCGCGTATCGGTCCTGAACGCGTCGCTGATGGTCTTGCCAATGGAGTTGCCGGCCTCCTGTATGCCTGAGCCGAGCTTTCCGGCTATGTTGCCCAAGACTTCGGCCGTCTGCGGGCTTATCACCCCTTGCCCCGCCATCTCGCTTATCACGGACGACACGGTGTTGCCTATCCGTCCCGCGGCCGTAGTCCCGAGACTGCCGAGCGCGCCTTTCTGCCTGTCGTTCAAGATGGATATTTCACGACTCATGAACTCATAACCGCCTATGACGTCGACATGCGGCAGATATTTAGTACGAACCGCCTTGCGCGTGTCGCGCGCGACATCCTTTTTCAGCTTGGCGATATTAAGTTGCTTGTTGTTGCGCAAGGCCATCGCCCTGCAACTGTCAAGCGACAAGACGCGCTGGGCTGCGGCGGGAACGGCCGACAACAACAAACAGACAAACAGCATCAGGCTCACCTGACACTTACCCTGCCCGCCAGAATCGGACACGGGCCGGATTACATCTTTGGCAACATTGCTGTTCATCAAATACATAATTCTTAATTTAATCGGTTTATTACGCACTTGGCACTACGGTGCGCTAACATTCAAGCCTCATCGGCAAACAGGCACGCCGGCCGTAACGAAGGCGCCGTAACAAAGGCGCACCAGGCTTACTTGAACGTGAAGTTCCTTGAGCCTATCATGTTGCCGTCGGCGAATATGCTTACATTATAAGTACCCTCGCCGAGGAATTCGTTTACGGTCCAGTAAACCGTTACGGGAGTCTCGTTGCCGGTATATTCAATAGTCTTACGCATCGAATAAGGCAAGTTGCGGTTTTCATACTGGAACGAGCCTCCTCCCGACAACACTGTGCCGGCGGGCGTGGTCACACGCACATACACGGTCTTGTTGCCGCTAACGGCCGTCACGTTTTTGGCTATGTTGAAGTTAACCTGTATCGTCTTGCAACGCTTAATCCGCTTCGTAGCCCTTCCCCTCTTGTTCTTCAAGGTCATGCTGATGCCCGTAGCGTCAAGCTGGGCGGCGATGGCCACTTTCTCAGAAAGCGACTGCTTGTCGGCGCTCAAGCCTTCTATCTGCCTCGTCGCCTCGGCATACTGCCCCTTCATCCTCGTGTTCTCGGCCGCAAGGTTCTGGTTCAGGCGGTTCAGCGAGTCGATCTCAAGCACATAGCTGCGTATGACGGCGCGGCACGTGGCCAGCTCTTTCTTCAAGCGGGCAATCTCGCGTGCGTCGGAAGCCTTCACGCTTTTCAGTTCCTGCAGCAGGCGCTCGGTTTTCATCTGCTCCTGCGTAAGCTGTTCTATTATCGAGTCGTTGTTTATCTGGGTTTTCAGCTCGCTGTACTGGTCAGCGAACATCTGATACTCGTTTTCCATTTCCTTCTTGTCGAGTTCGGCCAGTTCCTGCATGTCCTTGTTTGCTTGTTTTTGGTCGATCAGGTTTATGGCAAGATAGACAATGCCGCCGATAAGCAACAGACCTACTATCACCAATGGAATGACGAATTTCTTATTCATAATTTTTTCTTAGTTTTATTTGACGATGTAATTTTATTCCAAACATTATTATTTAAATCACTGTGCAAAATTAGCCTATTTCCTTTAAATGTCACAAAGTTTTTCAAAGTATAAGCACCGAAAGTGGTAAAATTAGCAATTTTAGCGAATTTTTGAACAATATTAAAGCCACGCCGTCCCCCCGATTTACACCATGCTAAGAAGTGCCGCCCTGCGGAAAAGCGCAAACCGGACGGCAAAACGCACAAACAGGGAAACGTAAACTAAGCATGCCGGCGCGGCAGCCACGGCAACGCGAAGCCTGACTATTCAGCAAAGCGGCGGAAAAGTACGACACACCGTATCAATAATCCCGAATCGGCCATCAGACCGTAAAGGGACGATTTCGGACAATCACGGCCAAGCGTAATGCCGTGTTTCAGCGCACGGTTTACCGTCTTTTAGGACGCGGAAGGCCGTGTCCTGCAAGGCAAAAGGCCGTCTTTTAGAGAGGCATGCGTAACCCATTGGAATCCAGTAGATTACAATCGTATCAAGAATCAATGGTTTACGGCAGTAGCATACCAATCATAAGCTTGCCGGAAACAGCCACGAGCCGGCCACGGCCGGCGGCAAGCCTCCGGCCGAACGAAATTAAACCCAAATATATCAACAAAAAGTTTGAATAGTCGTCTTATTTTATTATTTTTGCAAAAATAAACGAGCCGTGCCGCCGTAAAAGCGGAACAACCGGCGTAAGACACACCATGAAAACCCTCACCCATGATAAGACGCATAATAAACTTTTACTCGGAAGGCTTCTCTAACATGAGATTAGGCAAGACGCTATGGCTCGTAGTCTTAGTGAAACTGGTCGTAATATTCGTCGTGCTCAGGCTGTTTTTCATGCCCGACATACTCAGCGAGCGGGCAGGCGAAGGCAACGAAGCCGACTACGTGTCAACGCAGATGACGGAAAGGGCCGGCTTATAACGGCTCCGCCTTGCCATAACCGCTAAATGTAAAACAGGAAGGACGCAACCTAAAACATTAAAATAAACCATAAAACATTTATCCTATGAACGATTTGTTTTTAAGCATAAGCGCAGGAACGGTCGACTGGTCGAGGGCGCAATTCGCCCTCACGGCCATATACCATTGGCTCTTCGTACCGCTGACATTGGGCCTCGCGCTTATCATGGGCATCATGGAAACATGCTATTACCGCACGGGTAAGGTATTCTGGAAAGACGCCGCACGCTTCTGGCAGAAGCTTTTCGGCATCAACTTCGCCATGGGCGTGGCCACGGGCATCATCCTCGAGTTCGAGTTCGGCACCAACTGGAGCAACTATTCATGGCTGGTAGGCGACATCTTCGGCGCGCCGCTCGCCATCGAAGGCATCGTGGCGTTCTTCCTCGAAGCCACTTTCGTAGGAGTGATGTTCTTCGGATGGAACAAAGTATCACGCGGCTTCCATCTTGCCTCAACTTGGCTTACCGGCCTCGGGGCTACCATCTCGGCCTGGTGGATACTCGTTGCCAACGCATGGATGCAATACCCCGTAGGGCAGGCGTTCAATCCCGACACCATGCGCAACGAGATGACCTCGTTCGCCGAAGTGGCGCTGTCGCCTTTCGCCGTCGACAAGTTCCTGCACACCGTAATATCGGCCTGGATAATAGGAGCGATATTCACCGTGGCCGTAAGCTGCTACCTGCTTTACCGCAAGCGCCGCAGCGACAATGACCGCAAGCTCGCCGTAGAGAGCATCAGGATAGGCTCGGTGGTCGGCCTCGCAGCGTCGCTGCTGGCGATACACACCGGCGACAGCTCGGCTTACATGGTGGCGCAATCGCAACCGATGAAGCTTGCCGCTATGGAAGCCCTCTACGACGGAGGGCACGGCGAGGGGCTTACGCTCGTTGCGCTGGTCAACCCGTTCAAGCAGCCCGACTACGCCTCGGGCGTAGAGCCGCCGATGAGGATAGCCATGCCCAAGATGCTGTCGTTCCTCGCAACGAGGGATTTCGACGGATACGTGCCCGGAATCAACGACATCATAAAAGGCGGATACACGCAGGCCGACGGCAGCAAGGCCGCGCCGCTCGAAGAGAAGATGGAGCGCGGGCGCACAGCCATAGCCGCCCTTGCCGACTACCGCGAAGCAAAGCTGGAAAAGGACAATGAAGCCGCAATGAAGCACCGCGAACGGCTGGACGAGAACATGAAATACTTCGGTTACGGATACATCGACAACGCCGAGCAGACCGTACCGTTCATCCCCGTATGCTTTTGGGCGTTCCGCGTGATGGTTGGCCTGGGCATGCTCTTCCTGCTGTTCTTCGCCGTGTCCGTGTTCCTGTCGTACAAGAAAGACATCGCCGGCATGCGCTGGTACCAAGCGGCGGGCATGGCCCTGCTTCCGCTGGGCTATATAGCCAGCGAGGCAGGATGGATAGTCGCGGAATTCGGACGCCAGCCCTGGACGATACAAGACATGCTGCCGACATGGGCCGCCGTGTCCGACGTAGGCGCGGGCTCGGTCATGCTTACGTTCTTCATATTCCTCGCCTTGTTCACGCTCCTGTTGGCGGTAGAAATCAACATAATGTGCAAGGCCGTAAAGAAAGGTCCCGAGTATGGGGAAGAATAACGGAAAGGGAAAAGCCGGAAGGCCGTGCGGCAAGGGCGGCGGCAATGGCCGTTCAGGGTTGGCCGGCCGATGCCGTCGGGCCGTCGGGTCTTTCAACATCTAATAAAAACAGCCCAAGATAAATAAAAAAACAAAATTATGTACTACGAATTTTTTCAACATTACTGGTGGTTTATAGTCTCCCTGCTGGGAGCATTGTTGGTGTTCATGATGTTCGTCCAGGGTGCCAACTCGGTGATGTTCTCGCTAAGCTCCAACGACGAGGAGCGCCGCATGATAATAAACTCAACCGGACGCAAGTGGGAACTAACCTTCACCACCCTCGTTACGTTCGGAGGAGCGTTCTTCGCATCGTTCCCATTGTTCTACAGCACAAGCTTCGGCGGAGCTTACTGGGTATGGATGATAATCCTTTTCACCTTCGTCGTACAAGCCGTAAGCTACGAGTTCCAGAACAAGCTCGGCAACCTGCTCGGCACAAGGACGTTCCAATGGTTCCTCGTCATCAACGGCATCGTAGGCCCGCTGCTGCTCGGCGTAGCCGTATCGACATTCTTCACAGGCGCAAACTTCATAATCGACAAGTCGAACATTTTCAACGGCGCAAGCCCCATAATCAGCCGCTGGGCCAACGCCAGCCACGGACTCGATGCCCTGCTCAACGGATGGAACATAATATTCGGCCTTGCCGTGTTCTTCCTCGCCCGCATACTCGGCATACTTTACATCATTAACAATGTAGACAGCGAGAACATCCGTTCGCGCGGCTCGGTGAGACTTGTCGGCAACGCCGTACCGTTCCTCGTGTTTTTCATCGTATCCCTGGCCCACATCTTACTGCAAGACGGCTACGCCACGGACACAATTTACGAGACGATATACATGCAGCCGTATAAATATTTCAATAACTTCGTAGAGATGTGGCCGCTCGCCGTGACGCTGCTCGCCGGTGTGGCCCTGTTTATTTACGGTTCGGCCAAGACAATATTCACGGATTATTACACCAAGGGAATATGGCCGGCAGGCATAGGGACGGTGCTCGTCGTGCTGAGCCTGCTGCTTTGCGTAGGCTGGAATTACACAGCCTACTATCCGTCAAACGCCGACCTGCAAAGCAGCCTTACAATCTTCAACAGCAGTAGCAGCGAGTTTACGCTGAAAGTAATGTCCGTGGTGTCGCTCCTCGTTCCGTTCGTAGTCGCTTACATCGCCTACGTATGGCACGTCATGGACAAGAAGAAAATAACGAAAGAAGACTTAAGGGAAGAAGCGTATTAAAAAGGTGAAAAAGTAAAAAGGTGAAAAAGTAGAATACTGTCATTAACACATACATGTCAGTTTTCTGCCTTTTCACCTTTTCACTTTTTTACCTTTTATTTTTTCACTTGCACGACCTTTGTCGGCCCCTGCTCCTTATTCCGCCTGTTGGTTACCGTCACGACGGCCTGCGCTAAGTTGATGAACGCCTGTCCGGTCATGGTGTCGGCGTTGAGCGCGGCCGGCTTACCGGCGTCGCCGCTCTCGCAAATGCCCTGCACGACAGGTATCTGCGCAAGCAGGGGAACGTTCATTTCCTTGGCAAGGTCCTTGCAGCCTTCCTTGCCGAATATATAATACTTATTCTCAGGAAGCTCGGCGGGTGTAAACCACGCCATGTTCTCCACCAGTCCCAATATGGGCACGTTCACCTTGTCGTTCCTGTACATGTCGATGCCCTTGCGTGCGTCGGCAAGGGCCACCTTCTGCGGCGTACTTACTATCACGGCACCCGTTATGGCCAGAGTCTGCAACAACGTAAGATGTATGTCGCTCGTTCCCGGAGGAGTATCAAGTATGAAATAATCAAGGTCGCCCCAATCGGCGTCGCCGATAAGCTGCTTCAGCGCATTCGAAGCCATGCCGCCGCGCCATAAGGTCGCAGTGTCGGGATTGACGAAAAAGCCTATGCTGAGCAACTTTACGCCATACTTCTCGATTGGTTCGATCAAGTCGCGTCCGTCTTTGTTTACGGCGTATGGGCGCGCATCCTCGACATCGAACATCTTCGGCATTGAAGGGCCGAAGATGTCAGCGTCGAGCAGTCCCACCTTATAGCCCAGACGGGCCAAAGCAATGGCAAGGTTGGCTGCGACAGTGCTCTTGCCCACCCCGCCCTTACCAGAGCTTACGGCTACGATATTCTTAACGCCCGGAAGCATCTTGCCCGCCTCGGGGCGCGGCTTCGATTTAGTCTCGACTGTTATTGTCACCTGAACGTCCTTGCCGACGTGATAGTGTATGGCCGCCTCGGCGGCCTTCAACGTCGACTTCATGAAAGGATCCGTGTCGCGTGGGAATATCAGCGAGAACGACACTTTCATGCCGTCGATGCGCAGGTTGTCGGCAACCATCTCGCTTTCAACCAGGTTTTTCTTCGTGCCGGGATACGTAACCGTAGCCAAGGCGTCCATTATCAATTTCGGGTATAATGTCATAATGCTTCTGTTTTTTCCATGCAAAATACGCAATAAATACGCAAACGAGCAAAAATTTTACGGAAAAACAGCCAAAATACCGTTACTTCCTTAACGTAAAGTCAAACCTCAGTCCCCCAGTGATGTTGTTGTTCACGCTTATCGTTCCGCCGTGCAGAAGCACAGAGTTCTTAACTATGGCCAGTCCGAGCCCCGTTCCGCCCATCTTGCGGCTGCGCCCCTTGTCAACCCTGTAGAAACGTTCAAACAACCTCGGCAAATGTTCGTAAGGCACGCCGATGCCGTTGTCGCTGAACTTAAAGCACCACGAATCTTCTTTCTCCGACGCCGACAGTGTTATCGTCGTCCCCTCGCCGGCGTAAGCTATGGCATTGTCGGTGAGGTTGCGGAACACGCTGTAGAGCAACGACTGGTTGCCGCGCACCACCACGCCGTGCGGCAGACGGTTGTCGAAAGTCATCTTGCGCTCCGACATTTGCAAAGCCGTGTCCCTAACTATACCAGCCACCATCGCGTTGATGTCAACCGTCTCGAAATCAACCATTTCGGGGGCGTCGTCAAGCCGGTTGAGCGTGGATATGTCGTGCAGCAGCGAAGCAAGGCGCTGCGACTGGGCGTAACAACGCTCAAGGAACTGTTGCTTGGTAGTCTCGTTTATGTTCGGGTTCTCCAATACGGTTTCAAGATACCCCTGTATGCTGGCCACGGGCGTTTTAAGCTCGTGGGCTATGTTCTGCGTCAATTGGCGTTTCAGCACGTTCTGCTCTTCCTTAGTGCGCTTAAGGCGTTTGTACATTTTAATTATACGTTCGGCTATCTCGCCAAGCTCGTCGCCCGAGAATCCTACGAGGTCTTCCGTATCAAGGCTCTCGTTGTGGTCGGCCCTGCTGGCGAAGAGGCGCAGTTTGGCGATGTTGTCGCCGAGACGGCTGACAAACCTGTAAAGGATGAACACGAGAATGAGCACGGCCACGAGCGTAAACCACAAGTAGTGCTGGTCGGCCTTAAGCGTCTCGGCCAGGCTGTTGTCGTAAGGCAGGGCGCTGCGCACTACGAGGTCAAGCTCAGGCACATACGTGGCCGAATAGAAATACGCATGGTTCAATGTCGAACTAAGCCTGCTGAAATCGAAACCGTTACCGTTAGAAAAAGCCTCCCTCACCTCTTCCCGGTTCCTATGGCTGTCCATTTTCGTGTAGTTCTTGTACATATTGTCGTAGACTACACGCCCGTCGCGCCTTATCAACGTTACGCGCAATCCGTGCATGTGGTGGTTTCTCACATAACGGTCAAGCGTTTCCTCGGAATTGTCGCCGATGTATTCCAAGGTCTCTATCATCCTGGAATTGTAATCCTGAAGCCGTGAATTGAGCGAATTTATCTTATACTCGCGCTCACGTGCGTGCTGGAATATGATGAACGCCGCCGCAAAAATTATGAACACCGCCAACACGCTGACATAAAGACGGGTACCGACTGAGGTCCTGAACATTTTTATTTTCACTGTTATTAAAGTATTTGCAGGCAGTTAAAGCGGCTAAGGTCCGCCAACGCCGCTTTAGGCCGCACTTTCCTAAGCGTCGAAATAATAACCGAAGCCCAACCGTGTGACGATGCACTTTGAGAACTTCCCGATCTTCTTGCGCAGGCGCGTGATGTTGACATCCACGGTCCTGTCGAGCACGAGGACGTCCTTCGGCCAGATGCGGTCGATAAGCTCCTGGCGCGAGAACACACGCCCTTTCTCATCGAGAAGCAGGCGGAGAATCTCAAACTCGGTCTTGGTGAAAGGCACGTCCTCGCCGTCTATGCTCACGGTCTTCTTGTCAAGGTTCAGCTCCAGCCCCTGATAGCTCAGCACGTTCGACTGCTGTTCGCCGCCCTTCTCTGCGGTACGGCGCAGCACGGCCCTGATCCTTACCAACACCTCGCGTATTGAAAACGGCTTTGAAATGTAATCGTCGGCACCGAGGTTGAAGCCCGTAACGGTATCGTTCTCCGTGTCGCGCGCGGTCAGGAACACCACGGGGATGTCCTTCGTCGCGAGGTCGGCCTTGAGCTTCTTGGCCATGGCGAACCCCGACATGCCGCCCATCATAACGTCAAGCAGCAGGAGGTCGAAACCCGCAATGTCCATCTTCAACGCATCCTCGGCAGAGTTTGCCGTCTCGACCACGTATCCGTCAGTCTCTAAGTTGAACTTCAAAATCTCGCACAAATCCTGTTCGTCGTCAACGACCAATATTCGATAATTCTTATCCATAAACCTACTGTTATTTTACTTTGTTGCAAAAGTACCCACAAAAGTGTTCATACCTGTTACAGCGATATTACAATAAGGTTAAAAAAGCGGATGCCGGCAATCCATGGCAGGACTTACCCCAATCGGCCATTAGAGCGCAGTGTATCCGTTTTTCCGCCGGTATCATGCCCTTCGCCTTATTTTTCGTTCAAGCCTGGCGGCTGAATTCCCGCTTTGCCTTGACGCGGCCAGCCACGCCTACGGCGGGAACGGAAACTTAGCCGCCAGGCAAGAACGAAAAATAAGACTGAAGCCTAATGACCGATTCGGGCTTACGAGTCCTCTACCGCAAGTCCGTCTTCGCTTTCAGGCAGTTTCTTCTTCTTAGGGTTCTCCCTTGCGCCCATGCCGACCAACTTGCGCGCCGACCCTACGAACCCGCGGTTGCCGCTCATAGCCTTGCGCGCCTCGTCGAACGACTTCCTCGCGTCGTCGATGTCGTTGCCCAACCTGTCGAAACGCTCAACGAACAGCTGCACACGGTCGACAAGCGTAGAGGCGATGTCGAACACTTTCTCCTGGTTCTCGGCCTGGCGCTGCTGCGTCCACGCTATCTGCAAAAGCCTCAGCAGGGAGAAGAGGTTCTGCTCGCCAGTGATGATGACGTTACGCTCGAAAGCGTAATTCCACAGCGCAGCATCGGCCGACACGGCGAGCTGCATGGCCGCCTCCTGCGGTACGAACATTATCACGAAGTCAAGCGTAGTGCCGCCCTCCATCGAATACTTGCCGTAATTTTTCGCCGACAGTTCGTCGACGTGGCGGCGCACGCTCTTCACGTGCTCGTCAAGACAGGCCTTGCGCTGTTCGTCGGTTTCGGCGTTCACATAATTTATAAAGGCCGTCAGCGAAGCCTTAGAGTCGATGATTACGTCCTTATGGTCGGGATAATGCAGCACTACGTCGGGGCGCATCATGTCGTCGGTGTCGTCATTGCGGATTACGTTGCCCTTGGCGTCGCGCATGGTGTACTGAACGTCGTACTCAACGCCTTTCGTAAAACCGAACTTATCCAACAGGTCGTTAAGTTTCATCTCGCCGAAATCACCTTGCACCTTAGGCCCCGCCTGCAACGCTTTCGACAGTTTCTCGGCCTCAACGCCGAGGCTTGCCGCCGTGGCGTGCATCTGCTTCAGCTGCTCGCCGAGCGAGGCCGTACTGCGGTTGAACGAGTCGCGGTTGTCGTCCATCGACTTCTTCATTTCAGCCATAACCTCCCTCAGCGGGGCTATGATTGCGCCCATCTGGCTGCGGTTGGTCTTGTCAAGTTCCTCGGAGCGTTGCTTCAGCAGCCGTTCGGTCGTCGTGTTCAGCTGTTCCTGCACAAGCCTCAGGCGCTCGGCGAATTGCCTGTCGAGCAGCGCCGTACGTTCCTCCTTGTCGCGCTCGTTCTTCAAGTCCGCCTCCTCAAGCCGCTCGGCAAACTGCCGTTTAGCGTCGTCAAGCAGGCGCTCATGCTCCTGTTTAGCTTCGGCAAGCCTGGCCTCGAGCAATTCAACCTCACGCTGCTTCGCCGAATTTTCGTTCGACAAGGCCGTTATCCGTCCGTCAAGCAGCCCGGTTTTCCTTTGATTGACAACCAGCATCACGACAACGGCGGCAAGAGCCCCTGCCATAAAAAACAAAAATGACGTCATAACTTTAACTTATATATTTTTATCTGAATATCTTATATTAACCATAGTCACCATACGGCGGAAGCCGCAGTCAGCCCGCATAGCAAAACATAACGGCAAAAATACAAACTTTTAACGACGTATGCAAGATTTTCACGCCGGCAAAATACGAAAAAATGAGCGCAGGCAAGCATACGGAAGCATGCCGCAACGGCAACTTGCCCATATCACGGCCGGCCTCATGCGCCAGTACAAGCACAAGCGTTCATAACGCCCAAACCGGTCATTAGACTTTGGTCTGATTACATGTTAATGTCGGGCAGACTGCTTTCCGTTCCGCCGAAGGAGTAGCGGGCTACGCCGGGACGTGACGGGGAGCAATCTGCCGACAGGAACGTACAAGCAGGCCGAAGAGAATGTGAAGCAAGCATTTCTTCAGGCATTACGCTCTAATGACCGATCTGGGATAATACAGAAAGGACATTTCCGACATCCGGCACGGTAAAAATATATGACAATGTGCAATCGGCAAACAGGCGTAGACAGCCGTCCCGACACGTGGCTCCAGCCCCTTTCCGCCCCGGCTTGCACCCCTCAGCCAGGCAAAAGACAAGCTTCCGCGTCGCGGAAAAGCACCTTTTACACTCCAAAACCTTATGAAATGCCAAGTGAAAACTGGTGAAATACGAACGGGAAAAGCCGGTTTTCAGCCAAGAAACAGCCGGTTTTGCTGCCACGCAGCAATCAGTTCCACGCAACATACTGATTGGCAAGGCATTATTTAAACCCAACATTTTGCCACAATCTCCGGGAAAAAGACTTACCCGACAAAAACATCCGCTCCACAGGGCTTTAACAGGAAATGTGCATTCAGTATGCCGAGTACAAAAAGAACATTTCCCGGCACCATACGAAGTGTACGCCTAAATCATATTCCGCCACGACCGCCGTCGTCCCCGACCGGCCATCAACCGCCGCCGCCATCGTGAAAAACGCGGCCCGATGCGGTTCGGTGTCAATCCTGCGCCGTCTGCGTCTTAGGCCAGTTTACGAGATACAGCTTCTCCCCGGCACGTGTGAAGGCCGTGTAAAGCCAATGGATGTAGTCGGGCGTAAGCATGTCGTCGGTCATATAGCCTTGGTCCACGTAAACGTGGGGCCACTGTCCGCCCTGCGCCTTATGGCATGTCACGGCATAAGCATACTTCACTTGGAGGGCGTTGTAATGCATGTCCTCGCGCACACGCTTCATCCTGTCCGCCTTCAAGGGTATGTCCTGATAATCTTCCATTACGGCGTCGAACAACCGTTCGCCCTGCTGGCGGGTGAGCGAAGCCGACTCCGACGTCAGCGTATCGAGCATTAAGGTGGCCTGAAGCTCGTAATCGTCGTAATCGGGAAACCTGAGCCATGCGTCGGCAAAGCGGAAACCGTAAAGCTCGCGCACGTTGCGCACACGCTGCACGCAAGCCCTGTCGCCATTGGCTATGAACGAGTCTTTAAGTGAAGAGTTGGATGTAAAAAGCGAAGAATCCATATCCCTTTGCGCCAAAGGGTTGTTAAAGCATTCTGGTTTTCCGCTTTTAGCTTTTAACTTATCGCCTTCACGTTCCTTCTCCAGCCAATAATAATTGTTCTTCACCACGATGAGCATGTCGCCCGTTGACAGTTCCTCCTCACGGCCGAGCACCATGTTGCGTATTCCCACATTATATATATTGGCCCTCTTGTTGCTCCGCGTCACAACCATCGTTCCGTCGACACCCACTTCCGAATAGCTGCTGTTCAGCTGTTCTATAAGCTCGCCGCCCGGCACGACCCTTATGTCGGCAAACCCCGCGAACCTAATCTTCGGCAATCCGGTAGCCTCGTCGTGGGTTATCATCCGCCGTATAACCGTCGCGTTGTAAAGTATTCCCGACCCTGCGGCCTGGCGCAACACTTCGTTCAAGTCGCACTCATATACCTTCAGGCCGTATCCCGACATGTACTCAGACATAAGCGCGGGCGACTCCTCCTCGCCTACCGGAGGCAACTGGGCCTTGTCGCCTACGAGCATCATGCGGCAACGGCAGCCGTTGTAAACATACATCACCAGGTCGTCGAGCAGGCGGCCCGAGCCGAACGACAAATATTCAGAACCGCCATAGTTGGCCACCATCGACGCTTCGTCGACGACGAAGAGCGTGTCGTGCGCAAGATTGTCGTTCAGGCTGAACTTGGCCGCGTCGCCCGTAAAAGACTTCTGCCTGTATATCTTGCGGTGTACGGTAAGCGCACGCCGCCCCGCATTGAGCGAAAAAACCTTGGCCGCACGCCCCGTGGGCGCAAGCAGCACAACCTTGCGCCCGAGCATAGCGAGAGTCTTTACGACGGCCGCCGCAAGGGAAGTCTTACCCGTACCGGCCGACCCTCGCATAATCATTACGGCACGGTCGTCGGCATCGGTCATGAAACGGCAAAACACGTCGATGGCACGGCCTTGTTCCTCCGTCGGGACAAAGCCGAAAGTCTGTCTAATCTGAAACGCCAGTTCGTCGACAATCATCAGTTTTTAGTCTAAAGGTTTGAAAATACGGATTATTTGGTGTATTTTTGCAACGCGGTAAAGCGTAAAGCTTAATGCAAACTTACTAAAAATAATCGACATCCACTGCCCCGTGCCCGATAAAACTATTAATTTATCAGGCGCGAAGGCGGCAAATAAGGTCAATACACGTGAGAAAAGGAACAAACAACAACCTAATATTAGGCGTACTTGCGTTGGCTCTCGCCGTTACGTGCGGACTAAGCGTGTACTCTCCGGTCAGGTTCGACAAGCAGAAAGCCTTACGCGAACGCGCCGTAAAAGAACGCCTCCTGAAAATAAGGAACGCCGAAGAGAAATACAGGAAAGCCAACGGAGTGTACGCCGACGACTTCAACCTCTTGGTAAAAGGCGGCTACCTGGCCGACTCGCTGCAATACATACCGTTCTCCGACGGCAAGAAGTTCAGCGTCGCCACAACCGTACTCACCGGGAAGTCGGGACGGCAGACGCCGCTTATGGAATGCGGGGCCGAGTATGGGGAATACCTGTCGGGACTCGACGGCAACAGCATATCCAACCTGACGGAAGAGGCTTACGGAGCCGGGCGCTATCCGGGACTTAAAATAGGAGACATAACAACACCTAACGACAATGCTGGAAATTGGGAATAACACGGACAAAGACCATACGGCCGAAAGCCGCAACGCCGCGCCGAACATATTGAGGAAACCGCGCCTTACGATACGCGTAGGCCGGCACACCTTGTCGTTCTCGGCGCTCGCCGCCGGCCAGGCCGACAACATAACATACGAACCTTACACCGTAAGGAGCGGAATATCCATGGCGGCAAACCTAAGGGAAGCCTTCAAGGAGATAGATCTGCTGCGCAACGGATGGCAAAGGGCGATGGTGATGGTTGACTCGCCGGTGCTGATGATGCCCGTCGAAGAGTTCAACGACGGACTGAAGGACACGCTCTACCATCACGCCATAATGGGGCGCGGCGGCGAAACAGTAATGTCAACCGTACTGCCGCAACTCAACGCCGTGGCCGTATACTCCATAAACAAGGATCTGAAACTCGTCGTCGACGACCATTTCAGCGACGTGCGCTTCACCCACGTATGCGCCCCCGTGTGGAACCATCTTTACCGCCGCAGTTTCACCGGCGTAAGGCAGAAAGCCTACGCTTATTTCCACGACAAGAAGATCGACGTGTTCAGTTTCCAGCAGAACCGTTTCAGGTTCACCAACAGCTTCGACACAAACCTCGTGCCCGACGCCGTCTACTTCATACTGAACGTTTGGAAGCAACTCGCCTTTGACAACCGACGCGACGAACTGCACCTCGTCGGTGAGCTTCCCGACCGCGAAGCACTGACGCAAGAGCTGCGCTCGTTCGTGCAAAACGTGTATGTGGTAAACCCCAAGGCCGAGTTCAACCGCGCCCCAATAACAGGAATAAAAGGGCTGCCGTACGACTTAATTACACTATACATGAGGAATTGATTAAACACGCTCTTAACTTTCAATAAAAAAATGCGAATAATCACCGGCATATACAAAGGACGGCATTTCGACATACCACGTACGTTCAAGGCAAGGCCGACAACCGACTTTGCAAAGGAAAACATATTCAACGTGCTTAACGGCTACGTCGACTTCGACGGCGCATCGGCCCTCGACTTGTTCTCGGGCACCGGCAGCATATCGCTCGAACTGCTTTCGCGCGGCTGCTCCACGGTGATAAGCGTAGAGGCCGACCGCGACCACCACGCCTTCATCAAGCAATGCCTTAAGAAACTCGGAACAGACAAGTGCGTGCCGCTGCGCGGCGACGTATTCCGTTTTATAAAAAGCTGCCGCCAACAGTTCGACTTCATCTTCGCCGACCCTCCTTACGCCTTGCCCGAACTGCCTACGTTGCCAAGACTCATACTTGAACGCGGACTGCTAAAGCCTGACGGCATCTTCGTATTCGAGCACGGCAAGCACAACTCGTTTGAAGACGTGCCGGGATTCATCGAACACCGCGCATACGGCAGCGTAAACTTCAGCCTGTTCCGCCAACCGGAGGAATTTCATCAGAATGAAGAAACGCCGCTCACTTAACCAGCATCACGATGCTGCCTGCCGTTATCAGCAACGCACCTATAACGACACGCAGACTGACCGGTTCTTTCAAGAACAGGAACGACAAGCAAATGGTAATCACAACGCTCAGCTTGTCAATCGGGGCGACGCGCGACACATCGCCGACTTGCAAAGCCTTGAAGTAAAACAACCACGACAACCCCGTAGCAGCCCCCGACAGAATGAGGAACAGCCATGTATGGCGTGGTATGCCTTTCACTTCACCTAAATGATTGCCGAAGAGCACTATGCCCCAAGTGATTAACAATATCACCATTGTCCGGATGGCCGTAGCCAAGTCTGAATTAATGTCTTTCACTCCAATCTTGGCGAAGATTGCCGTCAAAGCGGCAAAGAACGCTGAAAGTAAAGCATAATATCTCCACATTGTTTTTTTATTAACGATTGTGCGATTGAAAGATTTTATTGTTGAAAGGTCAAAAATAACCTTATGACCTCATAACCATACAACCGCAAGACCAAATACTACATCAACGGCGAGAACATCCTTACCAACGACTCCCACAGACGGTGCGTAAACGAAAGACGGCGCGAACGCATGTAGTCTTCATATTTAACGCACCGTGCCATGTCTTCCATAAAGACTGCTTTTATGCGGAGCGCCATTGCGTTGTCGTAAATGAAAACGTTGCTCTCAAAATTATTCTCGAAACTGCGGAAGTCGATGTTTGTCGAGCCGCAGGTTGAAAGCGAATCATCGCTGACGAGCAACTTGGAATGGTTGAAACCAGCCGTATATAAATAGACCCTAACACCGGAGTCTACGGCCTCCTGCACGTATGAACGGCTTGCCCACTCTACAAACTTAGCGTCGGAATGCAACGGCACCATCAGCCTTACGTCAATGCCGGCCAAGGCTGCGGTTCGCATGGCGAACATGACAGGCTCCGTCGGAAGGAAATACGGAGTCTCCATGTAAACGTAACGCTTGGCCTCGAGCAATATGCGGACGTATCCCTGCATCATTTCGGGCCATTGGCCTACGGGACTGCTCGTAACAACCTGCATAATGCAATCATTGCCTACCGAACGGTCTTGCTCAGGATAATAGCAACGGTTGGTGATAAGCGTGCGGTCAACGAAATACCAATCAACGAGAAACGCCCTCTGTATGCCGTAAACCACACCGCCGCGTATGCGTAAATGAGTGTCGCGCCAAGGAGTCCCCTTAGAACCTTTGATATAGCGCAAGGCAATGTTCATGCCGCCGATATACCCAACACGGCCGTCTATGACGCAAAGCTTGCGGTGGTTGCGATAGTTAACCTTGCTCGTGAACGCAGGAAACTTGACAGGCATGAAAGCGTGCACGTCGATGCCGGCGGAGCGCATGCGTTCGAAGAAAGAACCGGGAACGTTCCAGCAGCCCACGTCGTCATAGATGAAGCGCACCTCGACACCGGCCTTGGCCTTGTCAATCAAAGCGTCGGCCACAAGGCGGCCCAACGGGTCGTCGCAAATTATATAAGTCTCGATGTGTATGTGGCTGCGGGCACGGCCGATGTCGCGCAGCAATGAATGGAAAAAGGCGTATCCGTCAGTGAATACGTCGGTATCGTTGTTCTTGAAAGGCAAAGCCCAGTTCTGGCTTGCAAAGAGTTTTACAAGCACGGCGTGTTCCTCGGGCAGCACGAGGTTTTGCTGTTCGGCGAACTCAAGCATCGAACGCTTAGTCAACTGGTCCATGCTCTGTTGGCTGATGTATTTCTCCTTGCGCGTGTTCTGCCCGAAGAAGAAGTAAAGCACGATGCCGACTACGGGTATGAATATCAGCACCAGCACCCACGCCATCGTCTTGGCCGGCTGCCGGTTGTCCATGAGCACGGTGACCATAGTCACCAACACCACACAGACGTACAACACAAATATGAGCCAATGAAGGTATATCATTTTTTAATTCATAATGCACAATGCATAATTCATAATGCATAATTCATAATGCACAATGCACAATTCATTATTGGGCAAATTCTCATGTAAGACGTGCTGTCCATAGTTTCACAAAACTTCGTCACCATCGTTACGGCACAAACGATTGTGAATTATGCATTATGAATTATGCATTATTATGTCGCTCCCAAGTTCTTTTGCTATCTCGTTTCGGATAACCTGCATGTCCCTGTATTCCTCCATCAGCTTCATCATCTTGCCGGCATCAGAGGCTGCGAGGCTTATTTCGCGCTGAAGACTTTTAAGCCTGCGTTCAACATAACCCATACGGAAGTCGAGGATGAGATGCTCCACCTGGTTGCGCAGGGTGTCGTCGTCGCGCCTCACTTGCAGGCTCTTGCTAAGCTGGAAGTGGTCGATGGCCATCTCGGTGGCCGTGCGGCTTATTTCGATGTCGGGATGGTGCATGAAGTAGTTCTCGGCGTTGAAGCCTTCGTCGTCGTTGTGCGCCACGGCCTCGGCCAGCATGCGGTTGTAAAGGTCGGTGCCGAAGCTGAGGTTGTCGGTGCCGAGGTCGTAACTGATATACTGCGACACGCTGAGGTCTATCTTGCCTCCGTCTTCGGTCTCTACGTCCTTGTAGAGCACTTCCTGGCCGTGGCGCACCACCATTTGCATCAGCATGTATTCAACG
>CALUIJ010000088.1 GCA_944320675.1 uncultured Prevotella sp. | reverse complement strand
CAGCATATTGTCATTCCGGGCTTAGACCCGGAATCCAGAAAACAGCCATTTATAATAACGAGGATGCATACACTGGATTCCGGGTCTAAGCCCGGAATGACAATATGCTGCCGACTGCTTAAAAGAGAATATATGTTTTTTTTGAAGAGGACGCATGTATTCTTAGAAGAGGACGTATGTATTTAGGTTGATTGCAGGCATTCATTTAATTAATCCAACTGAGTTCGGTATAATGAATATTTTCATAAACATCAACGTACATCCCTTGTAGGGACATAATTCTGAAGATTGCTCCATTAAGACGCAATCGTGTCCGAAGCCTCGCAGAGGCGTATGTAAACGTGTTTCAGCATCAAATACGTTTCTTACGGAACGTGCGGACATAATAAATTATGTCCCTACGGTGGATGATTCCGTCGATTATGAGAATTTGTCTTTATGCCGAACTGACGTTAATCCAGACCCTTTCAGCTCTGCGCCCGGCCTGTAACGGCCTGCCGTTGGAGGCTGTTGCGCTTCTTACGGCAGGCTTTTTTATGCTTTTCCCGCCTTTTAAGGCCGTTTTATGGTATAAATTCAAGAATCCAAACCCTTCTGATTTGCAATTTGTAGCATATTCCCTTACTTTTGCAACAGGTTCTTTTTACCTGCACTGGGGCGGCCTTACGGCCGTCGGGTGCGTAGGATGCAAAAATTTATTAACCGTAAAAATACGATGAATATGGATTTAAGAAACTTACTTTTCGCCGCCGGCACTTGCGTCTGCATGGGCGCAACGGCACAGGTGACCAATGGTTCCGCGCTGTCGATGGACGCCAAACTTGGGCCGCTGCTCCACAAGGTGGAAGTGAACGGACTGATGAAGAATCCGTCGAAGTCCACCGCCCGCGACAGCGCGGCCCTTGGTGCGGTGGCCGTCCGTCCTGCGGCCAAGGCTCAGGCTTACGCCCCGCGCGAGGCCGTGGGTAAGGAGCGGCTCGACAGTATCGTGCAGACCAACCCCGACGGCTCGAAGTCGTCGCTGCAATATTTCGTCTACAACGAGGCCGGCAAGGAGACACACCGCGAGATAAGCTACTGGAACGCCTCGACGAACGCATGGGACGATCCTACGGAGGTGTACGACTACGAGTGGAACGACGCGGGGCTGCTCGTCAACCAGCAAGGCCTGGCCTACGGCAGCGGCGTGCGTTACGAGTACAAATATAACGACCAAGGCCTCGGCATAGAGCAAGTGAACTACCAGCTCGGCGCCGACGGCGGCTGGGAGCCGGTGTCCAAGGGCGAGTATGTTTACGACGACCAAGCCAACATAATAGAAGAGACCACTTATACGTGGGACGGAGCGCAGTGGGTCCCCTCCGTTCACAACCTTGCGTCGTGGGACGCAAAGAATCGCCAGACCAACTACACGGGATATACTTGGGACGGAGCACAGTGGGTAGGCTCTGAAAGATACGATTATGTTTGGTTCGACGGCCCGATCGACCCCGACATGGAGGGAGTGGAAGGCATTGAGACCGACCGCATGACGTACAAGGGCAACTACACGTGGATTGACGGGCAGTGGCGCCAGTATTATTTCTTTACGAATGAAATTCGCGAGGACGGCCGCCTCATAGGCCAGTCGGAGCACTACTACGACCGCCGGTCGGGCAAGTGGTGCGGCGGCGACGATTGGGACGGATTCCTCGGATTCTACAAGACTTGGAAAAGCCGTAAAACTTACAACGACCGCAACCACGAGGTGCTTAGCGAGACGTGGTACTGCATGCCCGACAGTGCCGGATGGCAGTTGAACGGCGCAAGCCCCACCACATGGGAGTATGACGGGGACGGCAACCGCACGGGACTGTTCAAGTTGATAACTTACAACTACGACGCCGAGGGCAACTTATTGGGCGAGAGCTTCACACAGCAGACCCATTACGGCTACAACGCCGCCAACAAGAAGACTTGGGTGAAGGAGCAGCTCGTAGCCGAGGACGGACGGAGACCACCCTCTTCGAGGAGAAGTACACTTACGACGATGCCGGCAGGCTGCTTAAGTCGTTGATATGGGACTGGGTTGACGGCGTGCGCACGCCCACTTCGTACACCGAATACACGTATGACGCCGACGGAAACATAACCGAGCTGCTGAGCAAGCTCGACGCTTCGACCGGCGGAGGCTCCATCCCATTGGGCGTTGCGGCTAAGGGCGGAGCCGCCGTAGAGCCCGAGGACGAGGAAGGATGGGTTAACTCTACACTTTGGACTTACGCCTATGATAACGGCACTCTTGTCGACAAGCGCGGCTATATGTGGCGCAACGAGGAGTGGACGACTAACACCGGACAGGTGGTAGACTACGACTTCGACGTGACTTCGGCCGACGCATGCTTTCCCGAAGGATGGCAGGACCCCTACAAGATAAACAGGATTGACGACCTTTACGCCGACGGCAGCAACGGCTGGATGGCCATGAGGCGCGACTACTACTATTCTGAGAACATACCGACGGCCGTCGGCGGAGTGACGGCTGACGGCGTAACGGGCGTCGGCGTAAGCCTTTCGGCCGACATGCTCTCGGTAACGGCCGACGGCGAAGTCAGCGTAAGCATTTACGGCATCGACGGAACGTGCGTCAGGACATCCTGCGAGAAGCAGGTCTACGTAGGCGACATGCCGTCGGGCATATACGTTGTTGCCGTCAACGGATATAAGACGAAAGTCGTGAAAAACTAATCTGTAACTACATAATCACCTTACTGTTTTTTTGATTGAAGCCGTCTCCGCGTGGTGCGGGGGCGGCTTTTCGCATGCCGTGCAAATCAGTAGCGCCGCATGAGAAATCCCGGTAAACCATGGAAGCTTGTCTTCCGCATCGTAAAAGGTAACCTTCGGCGGCGTAAAACACGGTCTTTCGCACGCCGAAAGGCCGTGTTTTGCAACGCATTGGTTTACAATGCGTTGCGCACGGCGTGGCGGTCGGATTGGTATTGATTCAAGAATTTGAACAAGGTCGGTTTGCATTTTGCGGTGAAAAGGCATAACTTTGCGGCATGTTTCTTTGACAGCGCGGATAAGTCCTTATGGTGCTTGGGGCGTTCCGCGCATTTTATTAACCTAATAAAAACTTTCGTTATGAAGTTGAGTAGTTTACTAATTACCATCGGTTCGTGCCTCTGCCTCGGCGTCTCGGCGCAAAACATCCAGAAGCCGGCTTTCGGCACGTCGTTCGTTAACAACGTAGAGGCCGACGGCGGTACGGCCTTGCAGCAGATGATAAAGCCCGTCGGCACTGTCAAGGGCCTGAACGGAGTGATGCGTGCAGCCGAGCCTCTCGGGAAAGTCACTACGCCGTGGAAGGCCCGCCGCGCCCCGCGTGCGGCCGCAGTCGACGGCACGCTTAAGCTCGACAGCGTGATAGGATACAACGCCGACGGCAGCAAAGCCACGCTGCAGGCGTTCACATACAGGGCCGACGGCCTTGAGACCCACCGCGAAAACTCTTACTACAACGCCGAGACCGGCGCATGGGAACTGGCCGAGGAGTACGGCTATGAGTGGACCGACGACGGCCTTATACTCGACGAGTGGGGCAAATACTACGGCTCGGGCCTGCGCCATACGTATAAGTACAACGACCGCGGCTGGGGTACGGAGATGATTATTTATACGTTGGGCACGGACGGCGAATGGATTTACGACTCGAAGGGCGAATACGAGTATGACGACAACGCCAACATCACGGCCGAGCGCACATACGTATGGGACGGCTCGGCATGGCAGCCGTCGACCAAGGCCGTGTCGGAATACGACTCGAAGAACCGCCAGACATACCTCGAGGGGTACACGTGGGACGGCTCGCAGTGGGTGGGAGGCTCTAAGGCCTTCTACGAGTGGACCGACAAGCCCAACCCAACGCCCGTTGACGGCGCTTCGGCCGACCGCTTCACGCTGGCCCAGTTCTATGCATGGGACGGCTCGCAGTGGGTGCCCAACCTGATGTACGTGCAGGAGTTCGACAACCCCGACGGCTACATCACCATGCAGGAGACATGCTGGTGGAACGGCCGCAACTGGGGCGGAGTGAACGGCTCTACGTCGGTTTCGTTCTGGGAGTACGACGAGAACAACGTCGTTATAGACAACGACGGCTACCTGTGCGTGAAGGACAGCACGGAGTGGGTGAAGAGTTACGACACCACCTACGACTGGACTTACAACGATGACGGCAGCCGCGAGGGCACGTACGACATCGTGTTCTTCCAATACGACAACGATTACAACCTCATAGGCCAATATACCGAGGAACGCTTCGAGGAGGCATACGACGCCGCCGGCCACATGACGTGGCGCAAGTATTGGGACTGCAACCTTGAAACCTACGTGCTCGAAGAGTCGGAGGAGCTGAAACGCCGCTACGACGAGGACGGCAACATGACCTACGAGGCGCAGTGGACGTGGCGCGACGGCGAGCGCAAGCCCAGCACCGAGCAGAACTTCACCTACGACGCCGACGGCAACGTAGTCGACCAGCTTAACCGCAGCGGCGGCAACATGGGCGGAATGATACCGATGGGCGCGCCCGCAACGCGCAGCAAGGACATCGAGCCTGAGGACCTCGAGGGATGGACGAATACGACGCACTTCACCTACGCCTATGAGAACGGCGAGCGCACGGAGAAGATATGCTATAAGTGGACCGACGAGCAGTGGATGCCGAGGGACGGACAGACCGTAGAATACGACTTCGACTACCCGATGGAGGCCGTCGTTACGCCAGTGACATGGACCGACCCGTACAAGATAGACGCCATACACGACCTCACCGGCGACGGCACGGGCGGATGGCTTTCGGCCGACAGGCTGTATTACTGGACCGAGACCATAGCCACCGGCATATCCGAAATGCAGGCTGGGGCCGGCGTTAAGGTGAGCCTTAGGGGCGACGTGCTGACAGTTTCGGGCGGCAACGGCTCTGCGGTCAACGTCTACAACGTAGGCGGAACGTGCGTGGCTTCTACGTCGGATGCCGTTGTCGACATGGGCGGCATGCCTGCCGGCGTTTACGTCGTGAAGGTAGGAGGCAGCACTACCAAGATAGTGAAAAAGTAAATCTTTGTAGCATAATCATCTTACTGTTTTAAGTCGGGCCGTCTTCCGCGTGATGCGAAAGGCGGCCTTTTTCCGTCGGAGACGGTCTTTCGCGTCGTGAAAGGCCGTCTTTTGCCGTACGTAAGCTTACCTTTTGCACGGTAAAAGGTAAGCTTACGTAAATCGGTTGATTACCAACGAGTTACCACGGATGGTCATGCTCCACGCCAAGACCTTCCGGCCTGATGGCGCTTACCGGTCCGGCCGGCGCCGTTGACGATAAAACCAAGAAAATCACCGCAAGTTTGCCGCAGTCTCGGATATTTTACTTATTTTTGCAATAGAACCCGACGACGGGTCGGAATGTTAAATCCAATGTGCAAAATGGCGAGGCTCATCACCTTATTATATATATTCTTACTGCTTATGCCGCCGCTCACGGCGTTGTCGGCGGACAAGACCCAATACACATGGCTTGCGCGCAAGGCCGACGGCATGCCGTCGGACAAGGTGATGCGCATGGCCGGCAAGTATGCCGCCGAGGGCAGGCAGGGCGAGGCCTTGGTGCTCTACGCCGTGGTCTACGGCCGCTTCGCCGACGGCATGGACGACGCAGCGAAGAACCTCTGCGCCCTTGCGTGCAAGCAGGCCGGGGCGGTATATTACGAAAGGGGCGACTACGTTAACGCCCTCGACCGCTTCGTTGACGGCGTGAAACTGAGCGAGCAGTGCGCCAAGCCGGCCTACATGGCCAACCTTTACAATAACATAGGCAACGTCTACGGCGTGTATTTGGACTACGAGAAGGCCGTAGACTATTATCTTAAGGCGTATGGCTTCGTAAGGAAACATCCCGACCGCAAGACCGAGCGGACCATCCTCACCAACCTTACGGGTATGTACTCGCTTATAGGCGACGTTCCCAACGCAAGGAAGTTTTACGGTATAGGCGAGCGTCTGAAGGACAAGGCGAGTCCGGTGGATGTTTACATGAGCGGTTACAACCTGAGCCTTATACAGGCGAGGGAGGGCGACCTTGACGGTGCTATCGACCGGTTGAAGGGGCTTGCCCGTTTCGCAGGGACGAAGGGGCTCGCCCCGAGGTTCGTATGCTTCGCCTACCAAGAGATTTACAATGATTACATGGCCATGGGCCGGCCCGACTCTGCTTTGAAATACATGCTGATGTGCGACGACTCGGCCCGTGAGCACGACTTGCAGCATACGTTCGCATCCACGCTTAAGGCCATTTCCGATTTCCATGAAGACAAGGGCGACGTGGTGAAATCCAACGAGTATAAGTCGCGCTACCTCGACATAATGGACTCCATCTACAATACGCGTAAGTTTGACGCGGCAAAGAACTCGCTCTTCGCCTACGAGGTAGGCAAGACGACGAGGGAGATGGAAGAGCTGCGCAGCCGGGAGGAGAAGCGCATGCAGACCATCCGCCAGCAGCGCGTCGTCATGGGGGCGGTGTGCGCGGTGCTGGTTGTCACGGTGGCGTTCCTCGCCGTAGTGTGGCGGCAGAAGCGCAGGATAAACCGTGGCTACGCCGATCTGTACGCCGTGAACAGGGAATTCATGGAATCGCAGGCGCAGCTCACGGAGCGCCTGCGCAAGAACCGCGACGACCTGAAGGAAAAAGACGAGCGCATAGCCGCTCTGGAGTCGCGGCTCGACCGGCCGGAGGCGTCCGGCCCGGCGACGCCTAAGCCGCAGGCCAAGTACCAGGGCAGCAACCTCACCGAAGAGCAACGCCGGAGCCTCGCGGACGCCATACAGGACATAATGGAAAACACGACGGAGTTTTGCGACTGCAATTTCTCACTTGACGCGCTGGCCAAACTCGTCGGGTCGAACACGACATACGTCTCGCAAGTGATAAACGACACGTTCAACAAGAGCTTCAACAATTACGTCAACCCGTACCGCATACACTTGGCCTGCTCGCGCCTTGCCGACCGCGACGGCTTCGGCAACCTTACGATGAAGGCCGTCGGCGAGAGCGTCGGCTTCAAGTCGTACACGTCGTTTGTCAACACGTTCCGCAAGGTTACCGGCATGACCCCGGCCATTTACCTTAAGATGGCCAGCCGCGACGGCATAGGGCAGGGTCAGGGGTGAGACGTTACGCAATATGGGCGGATGCGTCCTCCGCGCTTCAAATTTACAAATCAGGCGTCCCGTTATGTTATGCTTTGCATCCGGACGTGCCTTTTATTCTTCAAATTTATCAATCTGAAGCGGTCGGATTTGTAATATTCTTACATTCATGCTAACTTTGCCGCCGTTAGGTTAAACTAAATTCTTACGATTATGAAAAAGACGATACTACTTTCATTGGCGTTGATGGCGGCGGGAGTCGCCGGCGCCCAGTCGGGAGCAACGTTCACCCAAGGCGAGACGCAGACGCAGAACAAGCGCGTATCTCCTAACGGCAAGTACCTTGTCGGCGAGAGCACGAAGTCGAACTCGTGGGGGTTGGACGCAGTTACGGGATACGAGAGTTTCGTAAAAGACCTTGAGACGGGCGAGACAACTTGGCTCACGTCGTTCGACACCTCTGACTTGACGAATAACGGGAGCTTCACCGACGTCAACGACGAGGGCGTGATATGCGGCGTGGCGAAAGACGAGGCTTACAAAATTACCATAACCGAGATGGGTGCCACTTACGAGTTGCCGCTCAACGTGGCCTCGATATGGGTGGACGGTGAAAGGAAGAGCCTCGGCCTCGGCGATTTCCAGACGTCGGATTTCACGAACTTCTCCGACGGCAGTTTCGCCATTGCCGTATCAAACGACTCGAAGACGGTGGCCGGTTACGTGGCCTCGGGCAACTACGCACGGGTGTATCCCTGCCTGTGGACTCTTGACGAGGCTACCGGCGAGTACGTGTTCAAGCGGTACGCCGTGCCCGAAGGCTGCACCGAAGCCAGGATTTACGACGTGTCGGGCGACGGCAGCAAGGCCGTGGAATACGTCAAGTTGCCTGACAAGACGTGGTGTACGTATGCTTGTTACTGGCCTTCGCCGGACGAGTATGTCATCATCGACGACCCCAATCCCATAGGAGGTTCCCAAAGCAACGGCATAGCTTACGTCATAAGCAACAACGGCGAGTATGTAGGATTGACCAACAACGGCTATGAGCCGGCCTTGTACATCGTGAACAGCAGGGTGCTTAAGACTTTCGGTTACGGCCAAGGCATCCTCGGGTGCGAGATAGGCGGCGTGACCGACAGCGGCGACCTGATGGGCGTGCAGCGTACGAGTTACGGCTCTAATCCGTTCTGGTACAGCAACAGCGGAATGGTTAAGACCGACTTCGAGTACTTCGTCTACCTTTACGCCGACGACATCGACATACCTTACGGGTTCAACTCGCACGCCGGCGAGGCTGTATCGTTCAGCGGAGTGTCGACCGACGGCGGCGTGATAGCCGGCAACGACACTTACGGAAAGCCGTGGGTGCTCACGACTACTCCCAAGTGGATTTCGATACCTCCCACCGTGCAGGACTTCAGCCTTAACGCCACGGCGCTCGGCGAAATAACGGTTACGTTCCCGCGTAGCAACCAGGAGACCTACGTATGGTATAAGGCAAAGGAATACGTGATATACCGCGACGGCGTAGAGGCTGGGCGCGTAAGCGTCGAAGAACTTGACGCGGCCGGGACGGACGAGGTAGTGTTCGCCGACAAGAACGTGGGCGGGGGTAACCACTATTACAGCATAGCCGTAAACTTCACCGACAACAATACCGGCGAAGAGCTTCTTTCGCCGAAGAGCGTCGAGAAGACGGTGTTCATGGAGAGCAGCTTCGCATTCCCGTTGTACGACAACTTCGATACCAACTCCATCGCCTCCGAGGAGTGGTCGGTGCAGCGCGACTATGGTGACACTTCAACCCAGTTCTGGGGATGCGGGCAGTACTTCGGCCTTAACGGCAGCAGCTACCTCAACGTAGGCGTTGCCCAGGCGCAGCCATACTCGTTCTCGCTCGTGTCGCGCCACATGGACGCACGCGACAAGGAGAGCGTCTACATATCGTTCGCAAGGCAATGGATGTGGGCCAACAGCGACGAATGGGAGCTTGACAAGGACACGCTGAGCGTGGAAGTGTCGACCGACGGTGCCACGTGGACTGCCGCCAAGGACCTCGCCCTCTGCGACATGGACGTATGGAGCTGGAGTTTCGAGTACATAGACCTCACGCCGTGGGCCGCTGGTAATACGTTCCAAGTGCGCCTACGCGTACACGGGCAGGCCGCAGCGCAGTATATATTCTATATCGACAACCTTACCGTGGACGAGAAGCCGCAGCACGAAGGCACTCGCGGAGCGATGGGCATGGTGGACGGCGACGGCAACTTCCGCCTGACTTGGAAGAACTCGCTCGGCGCTTACTCGCTGAACTACCTCGGCAACATACTTAACAACGTTGAGGGGCGCACTCTCGGCAACGAAGGCAAGCCGCTCATTGCAGTCAACAAGTTCGACGCTAAGGACCTTGAGATGTACAAGGGAAAGTACCTGACTTCGGTCACTACGCAGATAAACCGCTACGAGACGGAGACTCCGCAGGACATCCCGGCATCCATAGTGGTATTCGAGGACGGCAAGCTGATACGCGAACAGGAGTTCATACCTGCCGGGTACAACACCGACATAACCGTGAAACTCGACGAGCCGGTGGCCATCGACGGCACTAAGGAGCTTATGATAGGAATAAAGGTTTATGACTATCCCGAAGACCAAATGCCGATACTTTACCATAAGACAAGCTCGTTCGTCAACGGCAAGAGCAACCTCTACTCAGAGGACGGCGGCACGACGTGGCTCAACTTAGCCGACTTCTATGCAGACGCGCCCGACTTGGATTCTCAGGCCGAAGGCTTCGCAAGCTGGGTGATAACGGGCAACGTGACCGACGAGGCCGAAGTGGAGGAGAAGCAGGTCGACACGAACCAGTATGCCTACGAGGTTTACAAGAACGGCGAGAAGTACAGCCAGCTGCTTACGCACTTCCTGCAAGGCTGGTTCACCGACGAGAACAGCGTCGAGGGCGACGTTTACGAAGTAAGGACGTTCTTCTACGACGGTACCGTTTCAGAACTTTCTGCACCCGTAAGGAATGAAGGCACAACGGTGGGCGTAGACGGCGTTGAGGCCGCCGGCGGCAACTATACCGTAGAGGACGGCAAGCTGACCGTGGGCGACGGCAACTCACGTGTCGAGATATACAACGCCGAGGGCGTCAAGGTATATGAAGGCGCAGGTAGCGGCGTAAGCCTCGGTTCGTTTGGCCACGGCATGTTCATCCTCAAGGTTTACGGCGATGACGGCACAACCGCTACGCACAAGATAGCGTTCTGACAGAGAGAGGTAATGCATAATAGTAAAGCATGATTATTATGGCGCGGCCTTCCACGTGAGTGGGTAAGGCCGCGCTTGTTTTGCCTGCCTGCCGCATGTTTTGTAAAAGACCGCATTTCAGGCAGCAAAAGATGGCTTGTTGCAGCCTGAAAGGTTATGTTTTGCGGTATGGAAGACGACCTTTCGCAACGGCTCTGATTTTCAGGAGTTTGGACGGAGGCACGTCGGGGCGGACAAGGTCTTGCGGCTTGTTCTCCTGTCGGGTCTCGCTATTTCCGTTTAGCCCCCTTATTTGAAAATAAAAGTTCGTTTCCCTCACATTTATTTTGCATTTGCCTTACGGCGATTTGACATTTCGCCCAACTTGCACTATCTCTGTATAAGATAGGCTGCGTCTCGGAAATGAAAATAAAAGTTCGTTTCCCTCACTTTTATTTTGCATTTCGCTCAACTTGCACTATCTTTGCAAATAAATAGCTGAGCCTCAGTATTTTGAATATGGGGCGTATTGGAGCATATTTTGGATGGCTTATAAAAACGATAAAGTATGGGAGCAATAATAGACAGTCATAAGACGAGCATAAAGACCGATGACGGCAACGTTTACGTCCGTCGTGTCACAACCGTGCTTTGTCCAAACGGCAAATACCGTTATCCTGTGGATTATTATGACGCCACGCCGGGAGCGGTGAAAGTCTCGCGTGAGGAACGTGAACGGTTGGAAATTCCAGTATATGAGAAATTGATTTAGGCGTGTCTTATGGCGGACATGGTTGAGGGGTATCCTTTCATTTTCGTGATGAAAGACAACGATGGGGCGAACGATGTTTTGGAATATACTTTGCAGTATCGTTTCAAGTCGTCAAGGTCTCATCATACCTATATCGTCCGTGTAGAGAAATATATAAGGAACGTTTATTGCCTTAAATTCTTTGATAAGGCTAATATAGGTAGTAGGAATAAATTCAGCCTGCGTACAAATACGTTTGAACCGCGTACTATCTTCTATACGTTATATAGGATTTTTCTTGACGTATTGAGTAAGGATCCTAAAGCTTCGCTCTTTTTCATAGGCGCTGAGGACGAGCGCGACGAACTTGGCGAATCGACAAGACGATATAGGGTTTACCGTAAGTTCGTATCTTCGATATGAGCGATAGACTGTTTGAGCATTACCGTGTAAACGACTTGTCGCTTTATGTGCTGGTTAACAAGAATGTCGTTGGCGACCCTTTGTCTCTTGTTAACGAGATAGCCGAAAGGGTGAGGATGGCATACATGTGATTTGTTGGTTTAAAGAAGACGGCCTGCGTCTCGTAGCCGAACATTGAAAATAAAAGTTCGTTTCTCTCACTTTTATTTTGCATTTCGCTCAACTTGCACTATCTTTGTATAAGATAGGCTGCGTCTCGGAAATGAAAATAAATGTTCGTTTCTCTCACATTTATTTTGCATTTCGCTCAACTTGCACTATCTTTGCAAACTTGCAGGAGTGCGCCCGCGACGGCGCGCCCGTACATGTTTTTTAAGCTATAATGGATACGACAAACAACAGCAATAACGAGTTTGTAAAGAAGGTGGCCGAGCAGAAGTATGAGTTCGGCTTCACCACCGACGTACACACCGACATAATCGACAAGGGGCTTAACGAAGACGTGGTGCGCCTTATCTCGGCCAAGAAGGGCGAGCCTGAGTGGATGCTCGACTTCCGCCTTAAGGCTTTCCGCTACTGGCAGACGTTGGAGCAGCCGGCGTGGGGGCACGTACATGTGCCCGACATCGACTACCAGGCCATTTCCTACTACGCCGACCCGCTGGCAAAGAAGAAGGACGAGGGCAAGAAGGAGATAGACCCGGAGCTGATGAAGACGTTCGACAAACTTGGCATTCCGCTCGAAGAGCGCCTCATACTGAGCGGACAGACGGCCGTCGACGCCATAATGGACTCGGTGTCGGTTAAGACAACTTATAAGGACAAGTTGGCCGAGAAGGGCATAATATTCTGCTCGATCGGCGACGCGATAAAGAATCATCCCGACTTGGTAAGGGAGTACATAGGCTCCGTAGTGCCTTACCGCGACAACTTCTTCGCCGCATTGAACAGCGCCGTGTTCAGCGACGGGTCGTTCGTCTACATACCCAAGGGCGTGCGCAGCCCTATGGAGCTAAGCTCGTATTTCCGCATAAATGCGAGGAACACGGGGCAGTTTGAGCGCACGCTAATCATAGCCGAGGACGACAGCTACGTGTCATACCTCGAAGGTTGCACCGCCCCGATGCGCGACGAGAACCAGCTTCACGCCGCCATCGTCGAGATAATAGTCAAGGAGAACGCCGAGGTGAAATACTCGACAGTGCAGAACTGGTATCCCGGCGACGAGAGCGGCAAGGGCGGAGTGTTCAACCTCGTGACGAAGCGCGGCGACCTGCGCGGCCGGAACTCGAAGCTGTCGTGGACGCAAGTGGAGACCGGTTCGGCCATAACGTGGAAGTATCCGTCGTGCGTATTGCGAGGCGACGGCTCCGTGGCAGAGTTCTATTCCGTTGCGGTTACCAACAATTACCAGGAAGCCGACACGGGTACGAAGATGATACACCTTGGCAAGAACACCAAGAGCACCATAATAAGCAAGGGCATCAGTGCCGGCCACAGCCAGAACTCTTACCGCGGATTGGTGCGCGTGGCCCCCGGAGCCGACGGCGCGCGCAACTATTCGTCGTGCGACTCGCTGCTGCTCGGCTCGGACTGCGGCACCCATACGTTCCCCTACATGGACATCCACAACGACACGGCCATAGTGGAGCACGAGGCTACGACCAGCAAGATAAGCGAGGAACAGCTCTTCTACTGCAACCAGCGCGGCATACCCACGGAGCAGGCCGTCGGCCTGATAGTCAACGGATACGCCAAGGAGGTGCTCAACAAGCTTCCTATGGAGTTCGCTGTTGAGGCTCAGAAGCTGCTCAGCGTGTCGTTGGAAGGAACGGTGGGATAGTTTCTCAAATTAAAAATTAAGAATTAAAGATTAAAAATTGGCGGGTAGTGCCGTAGGGGTTTATCGGTTCATTAACGATATATATTAAAAATATTATTATGATGAATACAAGACCTTTGATTGTTTTAGCCTTGCTGCTTTGTCTGTCACGACTCGTAGCAATCGCTCAGGACGATGACTCGCGGCGATGGGCAATAGACTTCAGGCTAAGTCCTGTAAAGCCGGTTGTGTCGCTCAACGAAACTCCCGACAAGTATTACGACCCTTTGAAGGCAGGCGGCGGTCCTAACTTCTCTTTCCATCTTGAATATTTCATACCAAAGAGTGGATTCTCTGTCGTCGGCGGATATGAGCGTGAACAGATGGATTTCTATTCAGGCGAAGTGTCGGCCGACCTCTCGCAGTTTATGCTCGGCGGACGCTGGTATATCCTTTCAGAAGCGAGTGCGTTACAACCTTATCTCGGCGCAAGCACATTTTGGAATATTGGGGAGTGTAGACAGCGCGGTTCGGTTTATGCACTTTCATACGACTACACCCGTAATTACAACGTGAAAAATCCGCTGCTGAGCGTGGCGCCGGTTGTAGGTGTCGACATATATTTGTTCTCATGCGTGGCTCTTGAGCTTGAATATGGATTCAGATTTGCAATCAACGGACATACATCGTCGCAGACGACATTCGGAAAAGACACCACGCCCTATACCATGCGCTCGCCGATGCACCGCCAAACGCTGTCAGTGGGACTGAAGTTTACGTTCCCGTTCAAGTTTACAAGCAGTGACTTCAGCGGACTGCTGGATTCTCTTTTAGATTTGAAATAAACTAATCAGGCAGGCGCAAGCCGTAAGGCCGGAATAAATTATATACAAGAATTATGTTAGAAATAAAAGACTTACACGCCAAGATAGGCGACAAGGAAATATTGAAGGGCATCAACCTCACCATAAAGGACGGTGAGACGCATGCCATAATGGGACCTAACGGCTCGGGCAAGAGTACATTGAGCGCCGTGCTGGTTGGTAATCCGCTTTATGAGGTTACATCAGGCTCTATAACCTTCAACGGCAAGAACCTGCTTGAGATGAAACCTGAGGACAGAGCACACGAAGGACTCTTCCTCTCGTTCCAGTATCCTGTGGAGATTCCGGGCGTGTCGATGACCAACTTCATGCGTGCCGCAATAAACGAGAAGCGCAAGTATGAGGGCAAGGAGCCGCTCAACGCTGCCGACTTTCTGAAGTTGATGCGCGAGAAGAGAAAGATTGTTGAGCTTGACAGCAAACTGTCTAACCGCTCTGTGAACGAAGGTTTCAGCGGTGGTGAGAAGAAGCGTAACGAGATTTTCCAGATGGCAATGCTCGAGCCTAAGCTCAGCATTCTGGATGAGACAGACTCAGGCCTCGACGTTGACGCGCTGCGCATTGTTGCCGAAGGCGTCAACAA
>CALUIJ010000087.1 GCA_944320675.1 uncultured Prevotella sp. | reverse complement strand
CATGTCTTGCTGAAAACGTTGTATCCCCGTATAAAAACGAAAAAATGCCCGCCGGTTAAAGGACGACGGGCAACCCTAATGTCTTCACAACGGAATAATCCTTATTGTGATTTGCTTAAAATTCTGCTACAAAGATAGTGATTATCTTTGAAAGCGCAAAATACTCGAAGAAGAATTTAGAGAAATTAGGGAAGTTTGGGAATTTAGAGAATTTAGAGAATAGGGAATTTAGAGAATAGGGAATTTAAAGAATAGGGAATTTAAAGAATTTAGAGAAGTTATCACTCGCTCCGCTCGTTAGAAGTTAAAGCCGTATGCATTGTTAAATAATAAATTGAATGTCCGCATTTGCCACATACATTACATCCTTCCTCTTTTAAGGAGTCGGCAGCATACCATTTTAAAAGAAGTCGGCAGCATACCGTCATTCCGGGCCGGGACCCGGAATCCAGTGTATGCAACCACGTCATTATTAAAAAATAGGTGTTTTCTGGATTCCGGGTCCCGGCCCGGAATGACGGTATGCTGCCGACTTCTTTAAAGACGGTATGCTGCCGACTTCTTTAATGACGGTATGCTGCCGACTTCTTTAAAGACGGCATGCTGCCGGCTTCTTAAAAGAGGAAGTAAGTAATCCGGCTAAATGCGGACATTCAATTTACTATTTAACAATGCATACGGCTTTAACTTCTAACGAGCGGAGCGAGTGCTAACTTCTCTAAATTCTTTAACTTCTAACGAGCGGAGCGAGTAATAACTTCTAACGAGCGGAGCGAGTGCTAACTTCTAACTATCGGAGCGAGTGATATGCGTCGAGCTTGTCCGTGTAGAAGCGTTTGAAGTCGCTCCAGCGGTAGTAGGGGGCGAGGTCGGAGGGCAGCGGCAGGGTGGCCTCGTTCTCGTTGAGCAGCACTTTTACGAGCACGTCGGCGTCGTCCTTGCCGCGGCGGTAGAACACGAACTGCACGTTGGCGCCCATTGGGAATATCCTGTAATTCACCCATCCCTTGCCTACGAGGCTCTCAAGGTCGCCGGTGGCGAGCCCGTAGCCGTCTATCCCGAGCAGGCATACGAGCGGCAGCACCATCGTTTCGTGGCCGAAGCGCAGCGTGGCCCCGGGCCTTTCGAGGGCTATGCAGCTGTCGGCCTGGCTGATGATGTTGCGCAGCAGGTTGCGCTGCGAGTAGGGCTGCGTGCCGCCGTTGAGCGTGCATGCGCCGTAGCCGATGTACCACGAGGCGTTGTCGGCCAACCAGAAGGCGTACAGCTCGTCGGGCGTGAAGATGTCGTAGAGCGGCGTTTCGGCGCCCAGCGGCGAGCTTTGCGTGTTTGACGCTAACTTGAACAGGCGCGCGGCCAAGTCGAGCGTGTCGACCTCGTACTTCACGTATCCGGCGTCGTTGAACAGCCTCTCCATCAGCGCGGCGCGGCTTACGTGGCGCGCGCAGAACTCGTCCCACGCCACGCGAGCCCTCCTCGGGGCCTTCTTGGCGCTGAGGGCCGGGTCGCTAAGGTTCATGTAGTACATGTCGTGCTGGCTGGCGTCGTGCCTTACGTCGAGCTCAGGGTTGAGCCTGAGCAGCTCGTGCAGCTCGTTCTCCATCGACAGTATGCAGCGTATCACGACGGTGCTCTTCGCGTCGACGGTAACCCCGCCGGCGAACACCTCGGGAAACCTTTCGTACATCCTGCGGGCTATCTGCCTGTGCTGCTCGGCCCCGAGCGGCGTGAGCTCGCCCAAGCGCCCGGCCGCCTCGTCCCTGAGCATCCTGGCGCGCTCGAGCGCCGAGCGCCCGAGGGGCGTCAGCTTGCCGAGGCTGTCGGCGCGGGCCAGTATGCTTACTGGCACGTCATACTCGTCTTGCCCTATCAGGTAGCGCGAGCCGTGGCGGCCGTAGTGGCTGATGTAGAACGGGCGGTAGCCCTTGGGCGCGGGCGTAAGCCGCTGCTGCTTCGGCCCGGGGTAGGCTAAGTGGTTGCTGCCCGACAGGCGCGCGTCGGCCGCTATCTCGTCCTTGGGCGACTGCGCCGCCGAGGGCGAGATTATCAAAAACGTAAGCAAAAGTGTAAACAATCGGTTGAGCATAATGTTGTTTTTTATTAAATCGGAGCAAAGATAACAAAATTTTGCTTTTCTCCCCCCCCCCCCCCCGAAAAATTTATTATATCTTTGTAACAAGCAAACCTGCATTTGAACCAATTTGAACGCCTTAGAACGCGCTACAACCTGTGATTGAAGTATATATTGAAACCAACAAAATACAACAACCAATGGGGAAAGTTAATTATGACCGTTCCGACGAATCTGAAGTGTTCAAGCACAAGAGTTTCAGTTCGCAGAAGAACAGGCGCAAGATGGGCCACGTTATGACGTGGGTGCTCAGCGTGCTGGCCGTGCTCATAGCGGCGGCGTGCATATTCACGTTTTTCGTAGGCGTCATCTGATTTGTCGGTATGCCGCTTTCCGCGATGCGGAAGGCGGCGTTTTGCAACCTAAAAGGCGGCATTCCGCAGCGCGGAATGCCGCCTTTTCCAATCGTCCTGAGTCTCAGCAGGTTGCGGAGCCGATGCCGGCCTCCGCCGGCATCGGCTCACGATGTGGCGGAAAAACGCCTCGCGTGTGTATGGGTTGGCGTCGGTCAGGCATAAGGAACATGAAGCCGCAATCATCCTGAAAGTGTAAGAAGTCGGCAGCATTCTGTCATTGCCTTAACGGCGATTTTCAATTCCGGGCCCAGACCTGGAATCCAGTGTATTCACCCAAGTTATTGGCGAAAGTGCATTTCCTGGATTCCGGGTCTGGGCCCGGAATTGAAAATCGCCGTTAAGGCAATGACAGAATGCTGCCGACTTCTTACATTTTCAGAATGATTACGGCTTACTGTTTCTTAATACACGCCCTGCGTTGGTTCTTAATTCTTACCACTTGTTTTCTTAATTCTTCACTCTTCACTCTTCACTCTTCACTTTTTTGTATTACCTTTGCGCCTATGAAGACATTCATCGTGCTGCTTGCGGCCGCCGTCATGGCCTGTTCGTGCGGCAGGCAGGAGACGGCCCCCGCGGCCTTCACCGTCGAGACGCTCAACAAGGCCACGCCCGTTAAGGACCAGGGGCGCAGCCCCCTGTGCTGGCTTTACGCCATGCTGGCCGTAATAGAGAGCGACCGCCTGATGATGGGCGACTCGGTAAACCTCTCGCCCCACTTCACGGCGCGCGCCATGCTGGCCGACATGGCCGGGCGCAGCTATCTTACGCAAGGGGCGGAGCCCGTAAGGGCCGACGGCACCGCCGCCGACGCGCTGGCCGCGATAGCCGGATACGGCGTGATGCCCTACGACGCCTACCGCTCAGAGTGCAACTACGACGCCCTCTGCCGCAAGCTCGCGGCCGTGGCCGCGCAGGCCGTGGCCGGGCGCGCCGGCATGGAAAGGCTGAGGGGCAGGGTCGACGGAGTGCTCGACTCGGCCGTCAACCCCGTGCCGCGCCGAGTGTGGCTCTACGGCGTAGAGTACACCCCACGGCAGTTCGCCGCCAGCGTGTGCGACCCCTCAGAGTACACGGCCATGACCAGCTACGCCCACTTGCCCTTCTACCAAGACGTAAGGCTCGACGTGCCGGCCAACCGCCTCGGCCGCCTCTTCTACAACGTGCCCGTAGACACGCTCGAGGCCCTCACCCTCGCCGCCCTGCGCGCGGGCCGCAGCGTATGCTGGGAGGGAGGCATCGACAACGGCGGATTCTCGTTCGCCGACGGCACGGCCCGTCTCGCCGGCGGCTCGCCCGAGGTTACGCAGGCCGCGCGCCAACGCGCATTCGAGCGCTTCGAGGTCGCCGACGACCACTGCATGGCGCTCATAGGCACGGCGCGCGACGGCCGCGGCCGCCTGTGGTTGGTGTGCAAGAACTCGTGGGGCACGGACAATCCTTACGGCGGACTGATGTACATGTCGTTGCCATACTTCCGGCTCAACACCGTGGCCGTAGTGATGAAGGCGGCCAAGCCCGCCCCCGCGCATGTTGGAAGTTAGGGGAAGTTGGAGAATTTAAAGAATTTAGAGAAGTTAAAGAAGTTAGAGAATTTAAAGCCAAATGTCTTGTTGGTGTGTACAAGACTATTGGCTTTAACTTCTAACGGAGCGTAAGCGGAGTGATGACTTCTCCAAATTCTTTAAAATCCCTGAAAGAATGTCTTGTACACACCAACAAGACATTTGGCTTTAAATTCTCTAACTTCTTTAACTTCTTTAAATTCAATAAATAAAAACAATAATAAGAATGACCGATAAACTTAAGGCCGTCATCCTCGATTTCGACGGCACGATAGGCGACACGCGCAGCCTCATAGTGCGCACCATGCAGCAGACGATAGCCTCGCTCGGACTGCCGGCGCGCACCGACGACGAGTGCGCCGCCATGATAGGGCTGCCGCTGAAGCAGACTTTCACCGACCTCATACCCATGAGCGACGCCGAGGGCGACCTCTGCGCCGCCGAGTACCGGCGCATCTTCGCCGTGAACAACAAGCCCGGGGCAGTGCCCATGTTCCCCCATGTGGCCGACACCATACGCCGCCTGCACGCCGCCGGACTGCTCGTAACCATCGCCAGCAGCCGCCTGCGCCCCTCGCTCACGGCCTTCGTCGACGAGATGAAGCTCGGCGGATACATACCGTACATACTCAGCGTGGGCGACGTTGAGCACGCAAAGCCCGCCCCCGACATGGTGCTCAAGACGCTCGGCGACAACGGCCTGCGCCCCGGAGAGGCGATAGTCGTTGGCGACACCGTGTTCGACATACGCATGGCCCACGCCGCCGGCGTCAGGGCCGTGGGCGTAACCTACGGCAACGGCGCGCGCGCCGACATCGAGGCCGAGCGCGCCGAATACTTAATCGACGATTTCGGCGAGCTTTACGGGATAGTAAAAAGTATGAAGGAGTAAGGAAAAAAACGTAAGGCAGGCAAGGCTTGCAAGGCCCAATATCCGCCTTGCAAGCCTTGCCTGCCTTACGTTTAAGTAATCACTTTTCGCCGAACGCGGCGGCTTCGGCGGCCGCTATGATGTCCTCTTTCGACATGCGCTCGGGCGTCGTTTTGATGTCAGACAGGTCGAACTCGTCTATCTCCTCCGTTGCTGAAGGTTTCGCGCCGGCCTTGTCGTCGGTTTCGGGCTGCCGTGGGGCGGCTTCGACGGCCTGTACGGGCGCTGCCTCGGCATGCTGCACGATGATGAAGTCTTCTTTGGCTTCAACGTCGGGCACGGTCTCTACGGGTTCTTCCTCCATCTTAGTGCGCTCGGTCTTGGCGGCGAACACGGCGTCGATGAACTGCGGCCTGCGCCTGAGGCTTTGCAGGGCGGTCTTCGAGGCGGCCTGCTGGCTCTCCTTCTTCGAGTAGCCTTCGCCCTGTCCGCCCTCAAGTCCCTCTATCATGGCCTTGTAGACGAACATGGGGCTGTTGTCGTCGCCGCGCTTCTGCTCTACGAGCTGGAAGTCGAGCTTCACCTTGTTTTTCTGGCACCACTCTATGAGCTTGCTCTTGAAGTTCACTTCCTTGTAGGCCACCTTGTCGATGTTTATCAGCTGCGATAGTATGCGTTTCTGCATGAAGAGCATGCACGCGCCGTAGCCGCGGTCAAGGTATATGGCCCCTACGAGGGCCTCGAACGCATTTCCTTCCATGTAGCTGTTGTGGGAGGACATGTGTCCGCTTGACTTTATGAGCCTGCCAACGCCTATCTCGTGGGCCAGCCGGTTGAGCGTGTCGCGCTGCACAATCTTGCTGCGCGTGCTGGTGAGGAAGCCTTCGCGCTTGCCTTCGAAGTGGCGGAACACGATGTCGCCGACGATGGCGTCGAGTATGGCGTCGCCGAGGAACTCGAGCCGCTCGTTGTTTACGGGGCGGCCCTTGGCGTTGCGCTTCGACATGCTGCGGTGCATCAGCGCCTGCTTGTAGACTTCGATGTCGCGGGGGTAGAATCCGAGTATTGCGTACAGAGAATAATAAAGCTCCTTTTCCTTGCGGAAAGGGAGCTTCATCCTATCAATAAAGTTGTTAATCATCATATTTCTTGAAGATTACGCACGCGTTGTGTCCGCCGAAGCCGAAAGTGTTGCTCATTGCGGCGCGCACGGTGCGCTTCTGTGCCTTATTGAACGTGAAGTTGAGGTTGTAGTCTATCTCCTCGTCCTTGTCGGCGTCGTCGTGGTTGATGGTGGGCGGTATGATGTCGTTCTTTACCGACAGCACGCTCACCATTGCCTCTACGGCTCCCGCCGCTCCGAGCAGGTGGCCGGTCATCGACTTGGTCGAGCTGATGTTCAGCTTGTAGGCTGCGTCGCCGAAGACGTCCTTTATGGCCTTGGCCTCGGATATGTCGCCTACGTGCGTCGACGTGCCGTGTACGTTGATGTAGTCTATGTCCTCAGGCTTCAGGCCGGCGTCGTCGAGGGCGGCCTGCATTACGAGCTTGGCTCCGAGTCCGTCGGGGTGCGACGCCGTGATGTGGTATGCGTCGGCGCTCTCGCCTTCGCCCACCATTTCGGCGTATATCTTCGCGCCGCGCGCCTTGGCGTGCTCAAGTTCCTCGAGGATGAGGCATCCTGCTCCCTCGGCCATCACGAAGCCGTCGCGGCTTGCGCTGAACGGGCGCGAGGCTTTCGCGGGCTCGTCGTTGCGCGTAGAGAGGGCGTGCATGGCGTTGAATCCGCCCACGCCGCATGCGCAGATGGCTGCCTCGGCTCCTCCGCTGACTATTGCGTTGGCCTTACCCAAGCGGATGAGGTTGAACGCGTCGGCTATGGCGTTGGTCGATGAAGCGCAGGCGGAGGTGGTGGCATAGTTGGGGCCGTGGAATCCGTAGTGGATCGAGATGTGGCCGGCGGCTATGTCGCTGATCATCTTCGGGATGAAGAACGGGTTGAACTTGGGGCCGTTCTCCTTGTTCACGGCGTAGTATGACACTTCGTCCTCGAAGGTCTTTATTCCGCCGATGCCCACGCCGAAGATCACTCCGATGCGGTTCTTGTCCTCCGTCTCCAGGTCCATTCCGCTGTCCTTTACGGCCTGCATGGCGCTGATCATGGCCAGCTGGGTGTAGCGGTCGAGCTTGCGCGCCTCCTTGCGGTCGATCCAGTCGTTGACGTTGAGGCCCTTTACCTCGCAGGCGAACTGGGTCTTGAACTTGGAGCAGTCGAAAAGAGTGATAGGGGCTGCGCCGCTTACTCCGGCCAAGAGGTTCTGCCATGTCTCCTCGACATTGAGTCCCACCGGCGTCACTGCGCCCAGACCCGTCACTACTACTCTCTTTAATTCCATCTAATCTTTATGGGAAATGATTATTTTACGTTCTCCTCGATATACTTAACGGCGTCGCCTACGGTGGCGATAGTCTCTGCCTTGTCGTCAGGTATGGAGATGTTGAACTCCTTCTCGAACTCCATGATCAGCTCTACCGTGTCGAGCGAGTCTGCGCCGAGGTCGTTCGTAAAGCTTGCTTCGGGCTTTACTTCTGCTTCGTCAACACCAAGTTTCTCTACGATAATAGCTTTTACTTTTGCTTCAATTTCTGACATGATTGTAATGTTTTAAAAATGTTTGTAAATTATCTTCTAATCTCAAAAACCGCTGCAAAGGAACGAATTTTTATTCAAGTTTGCAAATTTTTTAAACAAAAATGTACTCGTTTCTGCACACTTGCCATAATTGTGTGCAATAAAATAGTGTAAAAAGTACATGCTGAGGGGCCGCGCGGCCCTGCCCCGGCGTAACGGCTTGTCGGTCAGCGGCTTGTAAAAGGCGGCGTTTCGGGCGGCCGAAAGCCGCCTGCGGCAGGCCCGCTGACGGCCTTCCGCCGCGCCGTTTGCGGCCGTCTCCCCGGAGGGCGGCCTGCCGGGCTCGGGACGGTGAAAGGCATGGCCGCGCCGGGGCGTGCGTGCGGCTTGTCTTTTCTCGAAAATTCTTGTATCTTACCGCGCCTTAATTTTGCGGTTTCGGCGTTTTTGCCTTATTTTTGCAGACGGGAACGATCATATTAATAAGAGGTGCGTTTGTGTAAATAGATATGCGTAAATTAATGTTTGCAACCCTGCTGTGCTTCGTGTCGGCGTTGTTCACGGCTATGACATGCGACGACTCAAACATAGAGTCTGTCACTGTTACGTTTGAAAACAAGAGCGGTGACAGCTTATATGTCGATGATTTCATGTTTATGGACGATACTACTTTATTAAGTCCTTATCATGTGTTCGTGTTAATGCCGTATCCAATCGAGTACGTGCCGCAAAACGGTTTTTACGAACAACAGGCAAACTTACGGATGTTAGAGCAAGGTTATAAGTTCCAACTGATAGTTTTCAAGAAAGGCACTTTGGACCGTTACAGTAAGGATGAACTGGTCGAGGGGAATATTTTCGACAAGCGTTACGTGCTTTCATACGACGAACTGAAGGTTACGGACTTCAAGATTGTCTATACGGGCGATTGACGTGACGGAATGTTTTATTTAATATTAGAAACATGGTTACATACATCGACAAGGGCGACATCTTCTTGATAGAAGGCGTCAAGAGCTACGCCCACGGGTGCAACTGCGCCGGGGCGATGGGCAAGGGGATAGCATTGCAGTTTAAGGACAAGTATCCGCGCATGTACTTGGAGTACAGGCGATTGTGCAAGGAAGGGAAGTTCCGTCCGGGCGACGTGTTCGACTATTGTTACGGCGAGGGCCACGTTTACAACCTCGCTACGCAGGCTACATGGCGCACCAAGGCCAAGACGGAATACATCGGCGAAGCGCTGAAGCGCATGTTGGAGGCGGCGGTGAACGACGGTGTGAAGAGCATCGCCATGCCGGCCATAGGCGCGGGGCTGGGCGGACTGGCTTGGGATGACGTAAAGAGCGTGATAGACGGCGTAGGCGCAGGCTTCCCCGATGTAGACCTGTACGTCGTCGTATCATACAGTCCCGTAACCGTAAAGCCTTAAAACCCCACAACCTTATAACCGTAAAACCCAATAACCCTAAAACCGCATAACTCTACAAACCCTTACCCCCATGCGCTTTCCCGCCTTAGCGGATAGTCGCCGCGCAGCTGCTCGAACTTCCCGGGAGCGGCCTTGAGGCGCGCCGAGTCGCCGAGGGGGTTGTAGAGCTGCAGGTACATGTCGTCGCCGCCGCTCGCGGTGACCGTGCCCGGGGGCAGCGCCGGCGGGACGATGGGCGGCGGCAGGGGCAGGCCGAAGTGGCGGCAGAGGCCTGCTACGACCATGTTGTCGGCGTTCACCTTGCCGTCGGCGCTGTATCCGGCTATGTGGGGCGTGGCTATCCACGCCCTGTCCATTAGCCGTAGGTTGATGCGAGGCTCGTCCTCCCACGTGTCTATCACGGCGTCGCCCACCTTATTATATATCAGGGCGTCGAGCAGCGCGCCGTTGTCGACCACCGGGCCGCGGCTCGTGTTGATGATGACGGGCCGCCGCGCGAGCGAGTCGAAGAACCCATAGGAGGCCATGTGCCACGTGGGGTGGGGGCCGTCCTTGGCCAGCGGCACGTGGAACGTCACGATGTCGCTCTCGCGGGCTATGTCGCCCAGCGTGGCGAAGGGGCCCGGATCGCCGCGCTCCTGCCGCGGCGGGTCGCATACGAGCGTGCGCATGCCGTACTCCTCGGCCACGGCCTTCACCCGCGAGCCTACGTGGCCGCAGCCCACTATGCCGAGCGTCATGCCGCCGAGGCTCGAGTCCCTGCGCCTCTTCAGCAGCAGGAGCACCGACCTTACGTACTGCGCCACCGAGGCGGCGTTGCACCCCGGGCAGCTCATCCACTCTATCCCGGCGCGCCGCATGTAGGCTGCGTCGATGTGGTCGAAGCCTATCGTGGCCGTGGCCACGAAGCTCACGCCGCTGCCTTCGAGCAGGGCTGCGCCGCAGCGGGTGCGCGTGCGCACTATTAGGGCGTCGGCGCCGCGCACGTCGGCCGGGCCTATCTCGGCGCCTTTCTTATATGCCACCTCGTCCGCCAGGCGCTCCAGCGTCTCGCGGATGTAAGGTATCTTGTCGTCTGCAACTATTTTCATTCCGTTTCTTTTTTGGTAGTTAAAGTGGTTAAATCCGTTAACATCTTTAATCGCTTCCGCCTTATTTCCTGCAAATTTACAAAAAATATCCGTTTCCGGTTGGCTGGATGAAAATAAATAGCTATCTTTGCCCTATTGAAGTAATCCCGTTTTTACGCATGTAGGGGCAAATGAAGACAGAGCACATACTGATAATAAGATTCTCGTCGCTCGGCGCGGTGGCCATGACGGTGCCCGTCGTCGACGCTTTGGCGCGGCAGTATCCCGACGTGAGGATAACCATGCTCAGCCGCCCTTTCGCCCGCCCGTTCTTCGAGTACATGCCGCAGAACGTGGGCTTCATGGAGGCCGACCTCAAGAACGAGTACTACGGAGTGAAGGGCCTTAACGCCCTCTACCGCCGCCTGACGGCCAAGAACTTCACCGCCGTGGCCGACCTGCACAGCGTGCTGCGCTCCGACTACCTGCGGATGCGCTTCAACATCGACCGCTACCGCGTCGAGCACGTCGACAAGAACCGCTCGGCGCGCAAGACGCTCACCAGCCGTTCCGACAAGCAGATGGTAGAGCTGCCGTCGGCGTTCAGGTGCTACGCCGACGTGTTCGCCCGCCTCGGCTACCCCGTAAGGCTCGACTTCAAGTCGATGTTCCCCGAGGGCGGCGGCGACATGAGCCGCCTTCCGGCCGGCTTCAACGTGCCCAAGGCCGGCGGCGAGAAGTGGATAGGCATAGCCCCCTTCGCCATGCATACGGGCAAGATATACCCCCTGCCGATGATGGAGCGCGTCGTGAGGAGCCTCTCCGAGCGCCATCCCGGGTGCCGCCTGTTCCTCTTCGGCGGCGGAGCCGAGGAGACGGCCGCGCTCAACGAGTGGAGCATGCGCTTCAGCCGCTGCGTCAACGCCTCGGCGCAGCTCGGCGGCATAGGCAGCGAGCTTATCCTCATGAGCCACCTCGACGTGATGATCTCGATGGACAGCGCCAACATGCAGATGGCATCGATAGCCGGGGCGCCCGTCGTCAGCGTGTGGGGTGCCACGCACCCTTACGCCGGATTCATGGGCTGGGGCCAGGATCCCGACAACGTGGTGCAGGCCGACATGCCCTGCCGCCCGTGCAGCATATACGGCAACAAGCCCTGCCTGCGCGGCGACTGCCTGTGCATGAAGAGCATCCCGCCCGAAGAGATAGTCGACAGGGTGGAGATAGTGCTGAAGAACAATAAGCCTTAAGCAGACAAGCAGACGAGTTTTAAGCAGACAAGCTGTCAGCGACGGGCAGACAAGGAGATTTGCCGATGACCGTTTCGTAAGCCAGTCATGCTGAATCCGCCAACTCGAAAAAGGCGGGCTCGTCAACTCGTAACTGTAAACTTGTCTGCTTGTAACTGTAGACTTGTCTGCTATAAATATTAACCCTTAAAATAAAGAGATTATGAAGAAGTATGTTTGTGATGTATGCGGGTATGTTTACGACCCCGAAGTCGGCGACCCCGACAACGGCGTAGCTCCCGGAACAGCGTTTGAAGACCTGCCCGAAGATTGGGTTTGCCCCCTCTGCGGCGTAGGCAAGGGCGATTTCTCGGTAGAGGAATGACGCCTTTCCTGGAAGCGAATGACATTTTGTTTCTATAGAAGATAAAAAAGCGGACATGGCGTTAAGGCCGTGTTCGTTATCTTCGATAGGTTTAGTTTAACGTGCGGCTCCACTGGTTTGTACCACTGGAGCCGTTTTCCTTTCCCGCCGCGGGCCGCGGGCTTGCCGCCGTGCTTAGGCTTCCGGCGGTTACAACGTGCCTGCGAAGTACGTGTAGATGCAGGCGGCTACTACGAGCGAGGCTACGACCAGCAACACCCATTGCAGCAGTTTCGCCATTTTCTTCCTGTTTTTCTGCGAGTTAAGGCTTTTCCTCTTAAACACTTCGGATCCGTCGGCATGCTCATGGCCGTGATGTTTTTTGTCGTTCATTGTTGTTTTTGTTTTTTGTACAGGTAAGTTTTCCTACATTGACAATCCCCCGGCATAGTTTCCTGGCCGCAAGTAAAAAGACATTCACGCTCAACCTCGGAACCACCCGTAATTCTACGTTTTGATAATATCAGTCAGCTGTGGGACGGCTGCGCCGGAGCCTTTCGGCGGCGTGCGTTTTCCGTTCCGACATGCAAAGGTATAACATTTTATCGTCGGGGGAATGAAAATAGCATAATTTTATTATCTTTGCCAAAAATTTAATATAAAGCAACACATCATGGTCAATCGTTTGTTCATACTTTTACTGCTTGCCGCCGCCGCGCTGTCGGCAGCCGCCCAGGACTCGAGGGACGAGATAGCGGCCGACCCGCGCCTGTCGGGCAGCAACCACCTGGCCTATCCCGGGCCGCGGCAGGGGCGGCTTACGCCCGCCCCCGAGGGTTACCGTCCGTTCTACATCAGCCACTACGGCCGCCACGGCTCGCGCTACCTGATAGGGCAGGACGAGTACGACGTGCCCGTCGGCGTGCTGGCCCGCGCCGACAGCCTCGGCAAGCTTACGGCACTGGGGCGCTCGGTGCTCGGCCGCGCGAGGCTGCTCAGGGACGAGGCCGCCGGCCGCCTGGGCGAGCTTACGCCGCTCGGCGCCGAGCAGCACAGGCAGATAGCGCGGAGGATGTACGAGAGGTTTCCCGAGGTGTTCGAGGGCGGCGTGACGGTCGACGCCAAGAGCACCGTCGTGATACGCTGCATACTCTCGATGGAGAACGGGCTGCACGAGCTGCTCAGGCTCAACCCCGAGCTTGACGTGCGCCACGACGCGAGCATGCACGACATGTATTACATGAACCAGGCCGACCCGGCGCTGGCCGCCAAGAAGGCGCCGAGGAGGGCGCGCGCGGCGTGGGACGAGTTCTGCGCCCGCCACGTAAGCCGCGCCCCGCTCATGCGCAGGCTGTTCAACGACGTGGACTACGTGAAGTACGAGGTCGACACGCTCGACCTGGCCGCGCGCCTCTTCAAGCTGGCCTCCAACGTGCAGAGCTCGCCGTTGGGCGCGGAGATCACGCTTTACGACATGTTCACCGCCGACGAGCTTTACGACTTCTGGCTGGCCGACAACGCCTCGTGGTACATCGGCTACGGGGCGTGCGCCCTGAACGGGGGCACGCAGCCCTTCTCGCAGCGCAACCTGCTGCGCAACATCATCCACCAGGCCGACAGCTGCATCGCCCTCGAAAGGCCCGGGGCCACGCTGCGCTTCGGCCACGAGACGATGGTGCTGCCGCTCGTGTGCCTGCTCGGAGTCGACGGCTACGGCCTCGTGACGGCCGACCTCGAGAGCCTTGTCGCCAAGGGATGGGTGAACTACAGGATATTCCCCATGGGCGCCAACGTGCAGCTGGTGTTCTACCGCCGCGGCAATGCCGGCGGCGACGTGCTCGTCAAGGTGCTGCTCAACGAGGACGAGGCCGCGCTGCCCCTGCCCTCCGACCTGGCCCCGTATTACCGCTGGAGCGACTTCAAGAAATACTACCTCGGGAAGCTCGACGCTTACGAGTGACCCCGCAGGGCCGCAGCAGGCGGTCTTCGGGCGCGCCGTAGGCCGTCTGCGGGCGCGCCGAAGGCCGTGTTCCACGCCGCGGAACACGGCCTTTCCGTAACCCGTTGGCAGTCAGCCTCGTATCGGCGCGCCGCCCTCTAATGGCCGGTCGGGGTTAAATATTTTCCCCTTTCCTTGTCGTTGTTCGCGGAAAAATATTAATTTTGCATCGTTATGGCACAGAAACTCATACAAACACAGGAGCAGAAGCAAGTGCAGGCGCAGAGGCTCACGCAGCAGCAGATGCTGGTGGTGCGCCTGCTCGAGATGCCCCTTACCGAATTAGAGCAGAGCGTCACGGCCGAGATCGACGACAACCCCGCGCTCGAGAGCGGCGCACCGGAGGACGCCCACGAGGCCGAGCCCGCGCAGGACGCTGCCGACGACGGCGCAGCTGACGAGGACTTCGACGCCGCCCAGGAGCGCGAGGAGCGCGCATCGGCCCTCGACGACGCCCTGGCCGGCATCGGCATGGACGACGAGATGCCCGAGGCCGTGGCCCCGTCGGGCGGCGGAGGCCAGGGTGCCGACTACGAGGAGCGCACCTACGGCGACCAGGCGTCGTTCTACGACAGGCTGAAGGAGCAGATGGTCGACGTCGACCTTACGCCCAAGCAGAGGGAGATAATGGAGTATCTCATAGGCTCGCTCGACGACGACGGCCTGCTGCGCAAGGACGATGACACCCTGGGCGACGAGCTGGCCATATACCGCGGCATCGACGCCGGCGGGGACGAGATAGCCCGGATGGTGGGCACGCTGCAGACGTTCGACCCGCCGGGCATCGGCGCGCACGACCTGCGCGAGTGCCTCCTGCTGCAGATAAGGCGCAAGCCCAAGTCGGACATGCGCCGTAAGATGGAGGACGTCGTGGCGAAATGCTTCGACGAGTTCATGAACAAGCGCTGGGACAAGATAGCCGCGCAGCTTGGTTACGACGACGGCACCGTGGCCCGCGTGCACGCCGAGCTGCTGAGGCTCAACCCTAAGCCCGGCTCGGCCCTCGGCGAGACCGAGGGGCGCGGGGCCCAGCAGATAACGCCCGACTTCATAGTCGACACGGCCGACGACGGCACCGTGACCTTCACCGTCAACAATGGGCGCGTGCCCGAGCTGTACGTATCCGAGTCGTTCGCCGACATGGTGAAGGCCTACCAGAAGAACAAGGCCGCCATGAACCGCCGCGACAAGGAGGCCCTGCTCTACGCCAAGGAGAAGGTGGAGCGCGCACAGGGCTTCATCGACGCCGTGAAGCAGCGCCGCCACACGCTCTACGTCACGATGAAGGCCATCATCGACATACAGAAACGCTACTTCCAGGACGGCGACGAGGGCGACCTCAAGCCCATGATACTCAAGGACGTGGCCGAGAAGGCCGGATTAGACATATCCACCGTGTCGCGGGTGAGCAACATGAAGTACGCCCAGACGCGCTGGGGCACGTTCCGCCTGCGCCACTTCTTCAGCGACAGCGTGAAGACCGGCACCGGCGAGGAAATGTCGACGCGCAAGGTGAAGGCCGCCCTTAAGGACATAATCGACGGCGAGGACAAGGCCGCCCCGCTGAGCGACGACGCCCTGAAGACGATGATGGCCGCCAAGGGATACCCCGTGGCAAGGCGCACCATAGCCAAGTACCGCGAGCAGATGGGCATACCCGTAGCCAGACTTAGGAAACGATGAGAGAGAAACAGATAATCTTCGCCGCGAAGGTGCTCAGCGTGATATTCACCCCGTTCTACCTTCCGTTGCTGGGGTTGGCCATACTCCTGGCCTTCACCTACCTCAGCCTGCTGCCCCTCATGTACAAGGCGCTGCTGCTGTTGGCCTTCTGGGTGTTCACCGTGTTCGTGCCCACCATGCTCATACGCCTCTACCGCCGCTACCAGGGGTGGTCGCTCTTCGAGATAGGCATCAGGGAGCGGCGCGTGGTGCCTTACGTTATATCGATCGTCTCCTACCTCTTCTGCTACTACCTCATGGCCGCCGCCCACGTGCCCCATTTCATGGGAGCGATACTTATAGCCGCGCTGGTCGTGCAGGTGGCGTGCGCCATAGTCAACCTCTTCATCAAAATCTCCACCCATACGGCCGCCATAGGCGGCGTGGCGGGAGCCTTGGCGTCGTTCTCGCTGCTGCTCGGGTTCAACCCCGTGTGGTGGCTGTGCCTCGTCATGGTGGTGGCCGGGCTCGTCGGCACCAGCCGCATGATCCTCCGCCAGCACTCGCTGCGCGAGATAGTGCTCGGCTTCCTCGTCGGCGCAGCCTGCTCGTTCGCCTCGGTCGTGCTGTTCTGAGGCGGCGTGGCGGATAAGGCCGGTGGGGCGCGCGCCCGCGGCGCATGGGCATGGTAGGCCCCGTCAGTCCTGCAAACCCCACGAAATTTAATGATACCAAAATAAAAAACAAAATATTATGACACCGTTAGTTAGCATAATCATGGGCAGCACAAGCGACCTGCCCGTAATGGAGAAAGCCTGCAAGTACCTCGACGACATGAAGATACCCTTCGAGGTCAACGCCCTCTCGGCCCACCGCACGCCCGACGCCGTAGAGCGGTTTGCCAAGGAGGCCAAGGCCCGCGGCATCAAGGTCATCATAGCCGGCGCCGGCATGGCCGCCGCCCTGCCCGGCGTCATAGCCGCCTCGACCACGCTGCCCGTCATCGGAGTGCCCATCAAGGGCATGCTCGACGGCCTCGACGCCATGCTCAGCATCATACAGATGCCCCCGG
>CALUIJ010000086.1 GCA_944320675.1 uncultured Prevotella sp. | reverse complement strand
CTGGGTAACAACACAAGGACCAGCTTCGATAACAGTGCACGGCACATTCTTGCCGTCGGCACTGAAAACGGATGTCATTCCGATTTTTCTTCCAATTAATCCTGGCATTTCAATTAATATTAAAAATTAGACTATACTTTGATTTCTACTTCAACACCGCTCGGCAACTCAAGCTTCATAAGAGCGTCCACAGTCTTTGCCGTAGAGCTGTAAATGTCGATAAGACGCTTGTAGTCGCTCAGTTGGAACTGCTCGCGCGACTTCTTGTTAACGAAAGTACTGCGGTTAACGGTGAAAATACGCTTGTGTGTAGGCAATGGAATAGGACCGCTGACAATTGCGCCCGTAGCCTTTACAGCCTTCACGATTTTCTCTGCCGACTTGTCAACCAATTTGTGGTCGTATGACTTCAGCTTGATTCTGATTTTCTGACTCATGATGTTTGATTTTAACCTATTAATTTTTAAATCCATAAAGAGAAGAGGTACGCCCGTTAAGAGTCATTCGCTAACGAGACGCCTCGTTCTCTTTTTCCAGTTTATTCAGCCTTTGGTTACACCAAATCTACACGTCCCTTTATTTCCTCGAGAACAGCCTTGGCTATCGAGCTTGAAACGGGTGCGTGGTGGTCGTATTCCATCGAGCTTGTAGCACGGCCCGAAGTAATGGTACGAAGAGCCGTAACATAACCGAACATCTCGGCCAGCGGAACCATGGCCCTGATTATGCGGGCACCGCTGCGGGTCTCGTCCATGCCTTCCACCTGTCCGCGGCGCTTGTTCAAGTCGCCGATTACGTCACCCATGTTCTCCTCGGGAGTCACAACCTCGAGCTTCATGATAGGCTCCATCAATACGGGGCCGGCCTTAACGCAGGCGTTCTTGTAAGCGTTGAGGGCTGCGATCTCGAACGACAACTGGTCAGAGTCAACAGGGTGGAAAGAACCGTCGAGCAAGGTAACCTTCAGGCTGTCCATAGGATAACCGCCAAGCACGCCGCTCTTCATCGCACTCTCGAAGCCTTTCTGTACCGACGGGATGAACTCCTTAGGAATGTTACCGCCCTTGACTTCATTGATGAACTGCAATCCGCCCTCCTTGTAGTCCTCGTCGATAGGACCTACGTTGACGATGATGTCGGCGAACTTACCACGACCACCGCTCTGCTTCTTGTAAACCTCACGCAGGTTGACGGTCTTTGTAATGGCCTCCTTGTAGTTAACCTGCGGCTTACCTTGGTTACATTCAACCTTGAACTCCCTCTTCAAGCGGTCGAGGATGATGTCGAGGTGAAGCTCACCCATACCCGAGATAACGGTCTGGCCGCTCTGCTCGTCGGTATGTACGGTGAAAGTCGGGTCTTCCTCGGCCAACTTGGCGAGACCGATGCCCAGCTTGTCGACGTCGGCCTGGCTCTTCGGCTCAACGGCGATACCGATAACGGGATCGGGGAATGTGATCGACTCGAGCACGATAGGATGAGCCTCGTCGCAGAGAGTGTCGCCGGTGCGGATGTCCTTGAAGCCTACGCCTGCGCCGATGTCGCCTGCGTCGATAGCGTCCATGGGAACCTGCTTGTTAGAGTTCATCTGGAACAAGCGGCTTACACGCTCCTTCTTGCCCGAACGGGTATTGTAAACATACGAGCCGGCCTCAACCTTACCAGAGTAAACGCGGAAGAACACGAGGCGGCCTACATACGGGTCGGTTGCGATCTTGAACGCAAGGGCCGAAGTCGGCGCGTCCTCAGACGGCTTACGGTCTTCCTCTTCGCCTGTGGCAGGATTAGTACCGATAATGTTAGGCGTATCAAGAGGAGAAGGCAGGAAAGCGCAAACGTAGTCGAGCAGCGTCTGCACGCCCTTGTTCTTGAAAGAAGAGCCGCAAAGCATAGGAGTGCACTGCATTGAGAGAGTACCCTTGCGAATGGCGGCGATGATCTCCTCCTCAGTGATAGAGTTGGGATCGTCGAAATACTTCTCCATGAGAGCCTCGTCGTACTCGGCCGCAGCCTCGAGGAGCTTGCCCCTCCACTCTTCGGCCTCGTCCTTGAGGTCGGCGGGAATGTCGTCTATCTCATACTCGGCACCCATTGTCTCGTCGTGCCAGTAGATAGCCTTCATCTTGATAAGGTCTACAAGACCCTTGAAAGTCTCCTCGCTACCGATAGGAACCACCAGTGAAACGGGGTTTGCGCCAAGGACTTCCTTCATCTGGCGGAGAACGTCGAAATAGTCGGCGCCAGAACGGTCCATCTTATTGACGTAGCCCAGACGCGGAACATTATACTTATCGGCCTGGCGCCATACAGTCTCCGACTGGGGCTGAACGCCGCCTACGGCGCAGTAAGTTGCCACGGCTCCGTCGAGCACGCGCAGCGAACGCTCCACCTCGGCGGTGAAGTCAACGTGTCCCGGAGTGTCGATCAAGTTGATCTTGAACTGCTTGTTGTCGTACTTCCAGTAACAAGTAGTCGCAGCGGAGGTGATGGTTATACCGCGCTCCTGCTCCTGTGCCATCCAGTCCATCGTAGCGGCACCGTCATGAACCTCGCCGATCTTGTGAGTCTTACCCGTATAGAAAAGGATACGCTCAGAAGTCGTCGTCTTACCGGCGTCGATGTGGGCCATGATGCCGATATTGCGGGTCAAATGTAAATCTTGCTTTGCCATGATTCTTTTTACCTAAACTATGTATTAAAACCTGAAGTGAGCGAATGCACGGTTAGCCTCGGCCATGCGGTGCATGTCCTCCTTGCGCTTGAAGGCACCGCCCTGATTGTTGTAAGCGTCCATAATCTCGGCTGCCAGTTTGTCGGCCATGGTCTTGCCGCCGCGCTTGCGGGCGAAGTTGATCATGTTCTTCATCGAGATGCTCTCCTTCCGGTCGGGACGGATTTCCGTAGGCACCTGGAACGTGGCACCGCCGATACGGCGGCTCTTCACCTCAACCTGCGGAGTAATGTTGTCGAGGGCGGTCTTCCATATTTCAAGGGCCGACTTCTCCTCGTTGGCCATCTTCCCCTTTACGGTGTCCAATGCTTTGTAGAAAATCTCATAAGATGTATTCTTCTTTCCGTCATACATCAGATGATTAACGAATTTCGAGACCTTCTGGTCGTTGTAAACCGGATCCGGCAGGATCACGTGCTTCTTTGGTTTTGCTTTTCTCATTTCCTTGTTTGAAATTAATTCTGCATGGGGCTGTCCTCTTGTTCTTCAGCCTCCCCTCCGGGAGCACTTACTCAACCTTTATAACAATTCTCCAGCAAAACGTTTAAATAAAATGTCTGTTTGTCCTCTTTCCTGCTAAGACTTGATTATTTCTTGGCCTTAGGACGCTTTGCACCGTACTTCGAGCGGCGCTGTGTACGGTTGGCCACGCCTGCGGTATCGAGAGTACCACGGACGATGTGGTAACGCACACCGGGCAGGTCCTTAACACGACCGCCGCGCACCAGGACGATAGAGTGCTCCTGAAGGTTGTGTCCCTCTCCCGGTATGTAAGAGTTAACTTCCTTCTGGTTTGTCAAACGAACACGGGCAACCTTACGCATTGCCGAATTAGGTTTCTTCGGGGTTGTTGTGTACACGCGAACACATACTCCGCGGCGCTGCGGACATGAGTCCAACGCGGGAGATTTGCTCTTGTCAACAAGCGCCTTTCTACCTTTTCTTACCAATTGTTGAATTGTAGGCATTGTTGTTAATTTTTAGTTATATATTGTTTTGTTATTTTCCTTATTCAAGCAACAATCTGGAACACAGACCATTTTGGGCTGCAAAGGTACGAATAAATATCCAAATTACCTAATTATAAAGAACCACAAAAGCCTATACCGTCTAATATTTTAGACAATATAGGCTTAGTTAAGACTATTTAACTGCAAACAATGTTAAAAACCTACGGCACAGCCGACAAAAGCGTCAGCTACAGACATCAGCCGAGTGCTCCGAACATCCGTCGGTAAACGGTAAAAACAACACGGATGAGCCGCTTACGCCTCGCCCTTGTTGATGTTGAACGGAGCTATCGTGCCCTTCTCCTGCTGCGGAAGCTTTATCGTGCCGAAAGTGTTCTCATACCTCACGATGTTGTCCTTCAACGCCACCAACAAGCGCTTGGCGTGCTCGGGGGCGAGAATCACGCGCGACTTTACCATCGCCTTGGGCACGCCCGGCAGAATGCGCGCGAAGTCGAGCACGAAGTCTGAACTTGAGTGGGTTATGATTGCGAAGTTGGCGTATTCTCCCTGGGCCACTTCCTGGGGCAACTCTATCTGGAACTGCCCTTGCTGCTGTTTGTTATTGTTATTTTCCATTGTTCTTATATATATTAATAAGGTATAATCAAGTTTCCATCCGCACGCCGCGCGCCCACCGGCCGGTTTCACCAAACGCGCGCCGCACAAAACAATGCAAAGATAATCCTTTTTATCCGAAAAAACAAGATTTATAACAATTCTTTTAACAAAATGTCATCTCAGCTCGATCATCCACCCTAACGAATCCAGCCCTCTCCTGTCAAGCTCGATTTTCCTGCAGAACATACGGTGCTTCACAATCGTATCCCACGGCACGTTGAAGAAAACGGAATCGCTAATGAAATAAAAGCGCAGGCGCCCGTCACGGCTCATTTCAAAAGAGTTTTCTGCCAGCGGTCGGCGCAAGTGCGACTCAGGCAGAATGTAATAATCCGTCTTCACCACGCCCTTTTTATGTTCGTCAAACGATTTCAACTCAACCGAACATACGCTGCCGTCGCCACGCTGACCATCCTCATCGAAGCCCGTAACATAACAGACATAGCAGCTGTCAGTGAAGTTTACAAGCATTACGCCCGACCGCCGGGAAGGATAATCCGGCAACAACTTATCCGCCGACGCAACCAACAGGTATGCGACCATTATCAGCAACAAACATGACTCCACCACCCTACGCATATTGAAACAAAGCAAAATTCATCTTACTTCAACCATCCAGTCGAGCGAATCCATCACTGCGGCCGAATAAGTATACTT
>CALUIJ010000085.1 GCA_944320675.1 uncultured Prevotella sp. | reverse complement strand
AGTTGTTCTCAAGCACCGGGGTGAACCACAGCGCCGTAACGCCAAGCTCCTTGAAGTAGTCGAGGTGTTGGCGTATGCCCTCAAGGTCGCCGCCGTGGCGCAGGCTGGGCTGCGAGCGGTCGGTCTTATAGGCGTTGAGGCCCTTTATGTCGTTGTTCTTAGGGTCTCCGTCGGCGAAGCGGTCGGGCATTAGCATGTAGAGGACGTCGGCGTTGGTGAAGCCCATGCGCTCCTCGCCGCGCTTCTCGCGCGCCTTAAGCTGGTACTTCACTTTCTTGGTCTGCTTGCCGTTCTTAAAGTTAAGGGTCATCTCTCCGGGCTGCGCTCCTTCGAGGTTGAGGTAAACCAAGAGGTAGTTGGGGCTGTCGAGGCGCACGATGCTGTCCACCTTGACGCCTGCGTAGTCGGTCGTGACATCGGCCGAGCTTATGCCTTCGCCGTAAACCATGAGTTGCAACGATGGGTTCTTCATCCCGACAAACCAGTTGGTCGGGTCGATGCGGTCAACCTTGACCGCCGCGTTGATTGTCATAACGCTTAAAATCAGGCTTAAAGATAAAAGAAGTTTTTTCATTGTTTTTATTTTTTTGGAAGTTAGAGGAGTTAAAGAAGTTATAGAAGTTAAAGCCAAATGCCTTGCTTCTTAAGCATAGTCAGACCGTTTGTCACCGTTTTTTACTGCAAGAAGCAAAGCATTTGGCTTTAACTTCTATAACTTCTTTAACTTCTATAAATTCTTGATTCACTCATGCAAGATTACCGCCGACTGCTCCGGAACGCTGACTTGCGAGCCGCTTACTGTGCCGAGGCCGGCCTCGTTGATCACTCCGTCGCGGCAGACCACGGTGTAATTGCCTGCCGGTATGTCGACGCTACGCGCCTGCTTGGCGGAGTTCAATATTACGATGATGTTCTTCCAAGAGTCGCCCTTGGGGTTGCCTTTCAGGCGGAAGGCCACGAGACAGTCCTGCACGGGCAGGAACTCGAGGTGGCGGCGCACGCATTCGGCGTCGCCGAGGCGGAAGGCCGGATGGTTCTTGCGCATGGCGATGAGCTTGCTGTAATAGTCGAACACCTGGGGATATTTCTCTAAATTTGTCCAATCCAAGCGGTTGATGCTGTCGGGCGAGTTGAAACTGTTGTGTACGCCCTTCTTGTCTCGCAGCATTTCTTCGCCTGAAAGGATGAACGGCACGCCCTGCGACGTGAACACGGCGGTCTGTGCCAGGAGGTCGAGACGTATCAGCTCGTCCTGCCCTATGCCGGGAATACTGGCGCGCAGGCGGTCGACAAGGCACATGTCGTCATGGCAGCTGACGTAGCTTATGGCCTGCGCGGGCTGCGAGGCCCACGCCTCCTTGCTGTAGTTAACCTTCGACATGTCAACCTGCGGATGGCTGATTGCGCCGGCTATTCCGAACTTCAGGCTCTCCTCGTTGCCCGACAGGCCGGCTAAGAACGCGCCCTTAGCGTCGTCGCTGAGCGGGCCACGCAGCGCGTCGCGCATCTCGTCGCCGAACGCCGCTATGCCGGGCATCTGCCCGATGTTGGCCTTTACGGCGAGCTTTTCCAACGGATAGGCGCACGTACCGGCACTCCAGCCCTCGCCGTAGATGAACGTCGCGGGAAATTCTCGGTCGAACATGGCGCGTATTTGGTTCATCGTCTCTATGTCGTGCACGCCCATCAGGTCGACACGGAAACCGTCGATATGATACTCGTCCACCCAGTAACGCATGGACTGGAGCATAAACTGGCGCATCGGCTCGCGGTCGCTGGCCGTCTCGTTGCCGCAGCCCGAGCCGTCAGACCACTTGCCGTCGGCCGTCTTGCGGTAGAATATGTCGGGCCAGGTGCGCTGGAAGTTGCTGCCGTCGATATTGAAAGTATGGTTGTAAACCACGTCGAGTATTACGCGGATGCCGGCCTTATGGAGTGCCCGCATCATCTGCTTGAACTCTTTTATACGAACCGTAGGGTTGTAAGGGTCGGTAGAGTACGAGCCTTCGGGCACGTTGTAATTCAACGGGTCGTACCCCCAGTTGTACTGCGGCGTGTCCAACCGTGTCTCGTCTACCGACGCATAGTCGTATGACGGCAGTATGTGTACGGCGTTTACGCCGAGCCGTTTCAGGTGGTCTATGGCTTTCTGTTCGGTCAGGGCGAGGAACTTTCCCTTGTACTTCAGCCCCGACGACGTGTCGATTGAGAAGTCGCGGTGGTGCATTTCGTAGATTACGAGGTCGGTCATGTTGACCTTCTGCGTTATGCGGTCGGAGGCCCAACCCTCGGGGTCGGTCTCGTCGAGGTCTACGATAGCTCCCCTTTGTCCGTTCACTCCAACGGCCTTGGCGAACACACCGGGGCATTCGCCGCGGCCGGTGTCGAAAGTATAGAACTTGCCTTTCCAGTCGCCGTCAACCGTGGCCGTATAAACGCCTACGTGCGAGTAGTCCATCTTCACCGTCTTGAGCGGTTCGCCGCCCTGTCCGTCGGCATAGATGCGCAGGGTGACGGCCTTGGCATTCTTAGGTGCGAACAGCCTGAACGTGGTCTTCGAGGGCGAATATTTCACTTCGTCGATAAAATTCAACGCCGCAGGACTTATCTTCTCACCGGGCACGGGAGACGTTATGTCGGGTTTGGTAACAACGCCTTGCGCCACGACCTCCTGAGCGGCGGCAAGCGAGAGCAAGCCTGCGAGCAAAAGGTTTGCAATCTTCATATTGGTCATTATTTTTCAGTTACGTAACATATTGGTTTCCAACGCTTTGTAAAAAGCCGTCTTTTGCCGGCCAAAAGACGGCCTTTCGTAAGGTAAAAGACGGTCTTTTAGAAAGTAAAATGTGGTCTTTTACCTATGAAATCACCCTTTGTAGGGACATAATTCATTATGTCCGCACGCCTTGGAAAGGCGTATGTATCAGGCTATGGCTGTAAAATACGTTTCTGCGAAACGTACGGACATAATGAATTATGTCCCTACAAGGGGTGCGTCTTTGGGCAGCGAGGATAGAGAAGGATGACAAGCAATCTACTTACCCCCTACTCCTTACTCCTCTACTCCTTTCCAATTAAATTCACTTCGCAATCAACGACACGGCGAATCCGCCGCCGGGAGCTTCGGTCAGCTTCAATGTGTCGCCTTTCTTCACTGTCTTCTTGGTTATGGTGTATGCCTTGGGGTTCTTCTCATAGTGGGCGTCCTTGGCGTCGGCGTATATCGTGCACTCGTACTTCTTGCCCTTGTCGAGGAAGTCGAGCTTGATGACTGACTTGTGGCCGTTCTCGTCGCACTTGCCGCCGATGAACCAGTTGTCGGTGCCCTTGGCCTTGCGCGCCACGGTGATATAGTCGCCCGGCTCGGCTTCAAGGTATTTTGAGTCGTCCCAGTCTACGGCCACGTCCTTGATGAACTGGAACGCATCCTTGTACTTCTCGTAGTTCTCGGGCAGGTCGGCGGCCATCTGCAGCGGACTGTACATCGTGCAATAGAGCGCCAACTGGCCTACGAGCGTGGTGCGCACGTATGACGTGTTCTGGCTCCATGTAGAGAGTTGCGTCTCGAGGATGCCCGGAGTGTAGTCCATCGGGCCGCCCTGCAGGCGCGTGAACGGCAACACTACGGTGTGGAAAGGTTTGCTTCCGCCGAACGACTCGTACTCGGTGCCGCGCGCGCTCTCGTTGCCTATGAGGTTGGGATACGTGCGGCAGAGTCCCGTCGGGCGCACTGCCTCGTGGGCGTTGACCATGATCTTATGCTTGGCAGCCTCCTTTACGGCGTAGAGGTAGTGGTTGTTCATCGTCTGGCTGTAGTGGTGCTCGCCGCGCGGAATCATGTCGCCTACGTATCCGCTCTTCACCGCGTCGTAGCCGTACTTGTTCATCAGCTTGTACGCCTTGTCCATCCAGCGCTCGTAGTTCATCACCGACGCCGAAGTCTCGTGGTGCATCATGAGCTTCACTCCCTTAGAGTGCGCATACTCGTTGAGCATCTTTATGTCGAAGTCGGGATAGGGAGTGAGGAAGTCGAACACGTCGAACTTAGAGTGGCCTATCCAGTCTTCCCAACCTTCGTTCCATCCCTCGACGAGCACTTGGTCGAGTCCGTTGGCGGCGGCGAAGTCGATATACTTCTTCACGTTCTCGTTATTGGCCCCGTGCGTGCCGTTGGGCGTACACTTGCTGTAGTCGGTCTGGCCGAGGCGCACCGACGGATAGTCGTTGGTATAGGCCCAGGTGTTGCGGCCTACGATAAGCTCCCACCACACTCCGCAGTACTTCACGGGGTGTATCCAGCTCACGTCGTCGAGGGCGCAAGGCTCGTTAAGGTTGAGAATCAGGTTGGAAGCAAGCATGTCGCGGGCGTCGTCGCTCACGATGACGGTGCGCCACGGCGTGTTGAACGGAGTCTGTATGTAGCCCTTCATGCCGGTAGCGTCGGGCGTAAGCCACGACTCGAACGTCATCGTCTTGTCGTCAAGGTTGAGGTGCATCGTGGCGTAGTTTACGCATGCGGCTTCGTGGATGTTGATGTAAAGGCCGTCGGCGGTCTTCATCTGGAGCGACGTCTGCACTCCGGTCGGCGAGAACGTGGTCTGCGACGAGTTGGGTGTTATCGCCCCCTTCATCAGTCCGCGTATCTCCGAAAGCTTGGATTCCGTATAATCATACTCCTGCGTGTCGTAGTCGCCGGGTATCCACCATGCCGTGTGGTCGCCGGCCATGGCAAACTGGGTGTGCTCCTCCTTTATGATGAAATAGTTAAGCTCGTTCTGCTGTGGGAACTCGTAGCGCAGACCCATGCCGTCGTCGTACACTCGGAAACGTATCACGATGTTGCGCTTAGTGGCAGGCTGGTTGAGCGTGACGGCCATCTCGTTGTAGTGGTTGCGTATCGTGGCGGTTTCTCCCCACACGGGTTTCCACGTCTCGTCGAACGACGACGTATCGGTCTTCGTAACCGTAAAGCCGTCCATAAGGTCGGTCTCGTCCATGCCCTTGCTTGCGTGCTTGTCCTTGGCCAACTCTAATCCGAGGCGGCTCGGCTTCACTACAGCCTTGCCCTTGTAATTCAGTTCATAAGTAGGCCGCCCGTTGTCAAGCGAGAACGTCAACGCTACGTTGCCGTCGGGCGATTTAACCGTCTGCGCCGACGCCATGAACGGCGTGAGCAGCAGAGCCAATAACACTCTAACTTTTCGCATAGTTGTAAGGTTTGTTTTAATTTTCATGAAATCTATCTTCATAGCGGTTATGACGGCCGGAAGCAGCTAAAGCGGCTAAAGACACATGCCTTTATATAATCGGGCCGGCAGGACATTTGCCTTTAACGCCTTAACGTATGCCGCGGACGGCACCCGCCCCGACCACGCCAACCACTAAACGGATTGTCATTTCCTTCCGCTTTCCTTTATAAGGTCTACGACGTTCTGGTTGAAGTCGTACCTTTCGAGCAGGTCTTCCAAGTCGACATGCATGCGGTAGCGCCAATAATGGCGGGGGTTCGACGGAACGTTGATCCGCTCGGCGTCGGCGTCGGGCAGGCGTAGGTTTTCGTCGATGGCGAACCAATCCTGCAACGCCAGGATGCAGAGCATCGACGGGCAGAGCAGATGGCGCGAAATAATGTCGCGCGCAAGCCAGCCGGGCAGCGGGTGCGGGGCGGCCCCGAACTTCTGCAGCACGTTGTTGTAATAGTCCTGGGTGCGCCGTCCGTCCTCGTCCCACCACTGGCGGAGCGTCGGGGTGTCGTGGCTCGATATTGTGCAGACGGAACGGTAAGGGGTGCGCGAGAGTACGCCGAAGCGCACGTTAGGATCCTTGGGCATCGACTGCATTTCAAGACTCAGCATCTTAAGCTCGTTCATCACCCATGGAACGCAATCGGGCACCATGCCCAAGTCTTCGGCGCAGACGAGCATGCGCGTGGCTTCGACAATCTTGGGAAGCTTGTTCATGGCCTCGCGGTACCAGAACTGGTTGTTGCGCCGGTAGTAATAATCGTTGTAGATCTTATTGAACAGGTACTTGTCGCTGTCGTAAAGCGACTCGTAAATGAAATCGAACTGTACGGAAATCCTCGGGTGGAACTTGTTAGCATCCCTATGGTCGCGCACGAAGAGCACGTCGCTTATCAAGGCGTAAAGTCCGTCGCGCAGGTCGGTGTCGGCCTTTCCGGTCTTTCCGGCAAAAGCCGCTTCCACCTTGCGCTGGGTGTTGTAAGCTTCCTTCATGCGGTAACGGCCGTCGTGGGAGGGTTCAAGATAAGTCTCGCGGACCATGCCCGCGCGCGCGCCGAACATGCGGTCGAGCACCCAATCGGTGATGAACGGCTCGGTGAACAGCTCTTCCTGGAAACGCAGTCCGTAAGCCTCTATCTCCTCGCGGGTCATGCCGAGAGACGGCGAGAACTGGCCGAGCAGCCCATGGACGGACTCGATCGGGATCTCCCATATACGGAAGAAGCCCAGCACGTGGTCGATGCGGTAAGCGTCGAAGAACTTCGCCATGTTGGCGAAACGGTGAATCCACCATACGCATCCGTCTTTCATCATCTCGTCCCAATTGTACGTGGGGAGGCCCCAGTTCTGCCCGTTGACCGAGAAGTCGTCAGGCGGAGCGCCTGCCTGGCCGTTCAGGTTGAAGTAGCGCGGCTCCTGCCATACGTCGCATCCGTGGCGGTCGACGCCTATGGGTATGTCGCCCTTCAGCACCACGCCCTTGGAACGTGCGTATTCATGCACTTCGGACATCTGCCTGTCCAATATGAACTGTATGTAATAATAGAGCGCAACGTCCTTGAAGGCGGCGTTGCCGCTGTCGGAAAGGGCGGCGCGCTCGGCCTCATCAAAGCAGTTGTGGCCGGGCCATCGGGAGAAGTCGGCCGTGCCGTACTTGTCGCGCAGGTAGCAATACTGCGCGTAAGGGACGAGCCACGGACAGGTCTCGTCGAAAAACTTCTTGAACTCGGCCGAAGCCAATACCCGCTCGCCGTCCTGTCCGTAGAGGGTTTCGAGATACTCCATCTTGGCGTTGTTAACCCTTTCATAGTCTATTTGCGGCAGGGCGTTGAGTTCAAGGCGCAGGTCCTCGAACCTCTTCCGCGCGGCCTCGTCCTCGATCCGCGGCAGGGCGTTAAGGTCGGCGTACTGCGGATGCAGCGCGAATATGCTGATGCTGCTGTAAGGATAAGAGTCGGTCCAGGTGTGCGTAGTCGTAGTGTCGTTTATCGGAAGGAGCTGGAGTATGCGCTGCTGGGTTAGGGCTATCCAGTCGACCATCTTCTTAAGGTCGCCGAAATCGCCAACGCCGAAGCTCGTCCGCGAACGCAGCGAGAACACGGGCACCTGCGTGCCGGCGCACCTGAGGTTATATATAGGAAAGAGAGCTTCGTCGAGTTCGTAAACGACGACGTCGCCCTCTTTCATCTGCGGCAGTTCCACGCGGCGGTTGAAACGGTCTTCCCAAATAACGTCGGCACGGTCGTAAACGTCGACGGCGACGAACTTGAAACTGAACACGTTGCCCGACAGCTTGGTGACGTCGATGTCGGCTATCCACTCGTTGTAGTTGTGCTCAACCATCGGGACGGCCTTGAACACATCCCACGCGCCAAGGCTCTCTTCGTTGCCCACGACCATAAGCCTCTGCTTGCCCGACAGTTGCGGCGCGCGCACCTTTAGGCGTACGGTAACGGGATAATCGCTCAAGGCCACGGGCGACACCTTGCGGCGGCGTATGCAGTCGGTGAAGGCCGAACTGTAAAGATAAGAATCGTCGGGCATGTCGATCCAATGGTCGTAAACGGTGATGCTGTCGCCGCGCAAGGTGTTTATCTCGAGGCGGTGGGGCTCGTTCTGCCATTCGCGCCTTACCACGTTGTCCTCGCCGCGCACTACGCTGTAATAATAATCTATGTACGTGCCTTTCCGCAAGTCGAGCTTAAGGTTGCAGGTCCACTCGCGGCCGTTCACGGTCCTCATGCGGTAAGGAGTGGACTGCCTGATGCCTGCTTCGGCCCCGGTTATTAGATTTAAGACGAGTTCCTCGCCGAAACTCGTGCCATAAATAACGCTTAAAAGTATATTCATAGGTAACAGGTCTTTTATAATTACGGGTCAAAGGTAGCAATAAAATAAATATGTCTAAAGCATTTTTTTACTGAAAAATATATTTAAACGTGCAAACGTTTACATATATGTAAAAACGTACTAAGAAAAAGGGTTGGCGAAAAGACGCAGGCCGCAGTCGGAGGCTTGGCGCAGGAACTAACTGAGACTGGCGGGAATAAGCCTAAGCGGCGTTATACGAAAGCGTGTCAAAATGAAGCCAAGAGGAGTCAGACGCTTTGCATCGAAGTTAACGGACAAATCCAAATTGTTGCAACATAGGCAATTGTACGCCAACCACGGCGGGGGAGACGGGCCTGACTCCGATTAACTACTGATAACTCCGTAAATTCGGCACGCCCTCTAAAAACCGGCGTACGCCAGCCCAGGCGGACGTAACGAGCCCGACCTTATCCGACGCCCGGCCGGCTCCCGATTCAGGCATACATGCTCCCGACTATTTCAAACGATACACCATGCTTACCCCCATGGGACTTACGGCCACGCTGACGTCCTTGTCCCAACCGGTTATCTTGTCGGCAATCCAATAGCCTGCGTAAGTCGAGAGCACGCCGACAGCCGCCCCGGCAGCCACGTCGCCCCAATGGTGGCGGTTGCGCACGACTCGGTCGACCGCCGTGGCCGTGGCCACGGCATATCCCGCCACGCTTATCCACGGGCTGACCTTACGGAACTCCTTGTCCAACACTGCGGCCCCGCAAAACGCTATAGAGGCGTGGCCCGAGGGAAACGAACGCCTGTCGGTGCCGTCGGGGCGGGTGGACTTTATCGAGTACTTCAAGCCGTAAGTAACGGCCACGTCGATGGCGAACGACGCCGCCGTGTTCACCACAAGCCGTTTCCACGAGCTTTGGCTGTCGACCCCGGCCGCCTTCATGGCGTAAACCGAAACGATAGGAACAAGGCGGAGGTAGTCGTCGATACCGTCGCCGCGGTAAGGCTCATACTGCTGAGCCACGCACTTTGCCGACATAGTGACGGCAACAAGAATAACCAACAGTTTCCGTAACATCCTAAATTCCGCAGCATTTTAGTTTAACTTATTTTATAAGTACCTGAGCAACAAAAAGTTGCTCAGGATTTTGCCATGTCAGATTTTTCACCTATCTTAGTGTTGCAAATCAAAATATGTATCAAACCCGACAGACATGGCAAAGGTAGCAATAAAATCTGAGAAACTCTCTCCTTTTGGAGGTATTTTTC
>CALUIJ010000084.1 GCA_944320675.1 uncultured Prevotella sp. | reverse complement strand
TGCCGTCATCCCACGGCAGGAAGGTTATCGGGTTGACCGGATGCACGTACTTGTCGTGGTGCTCTTTGTACAACACGGCTTGCTTTTCGCCGGTCGCGGCGTCGTAGCGTACAAGCTCCATGTCGGTCTGGTCGCGGTTCAGCTCTATCATGTAGACTGACTCTCCGTCGGGGTCCCATGCCACGTTGGTGAAGTAACGGTCGGTTGGGTCGCCTGCTTTCAGGTATATGGTATTACCCGTTTTCAGGTCGTAAACGCCTACGGTGACCTTGTGGCTGGCTTCGCCTGCCATTGGATATTTTGTCGGCATCAGCGTGGCTATGCGTGTGTCAACATCTACGAGCGGATAATCTGGCACCATGCTTTGGTCCATTCGGTAGAAAGCGAGCCTCTGTCCGTCGGGACTCCAGAAAGTTCCTTTGTATATGCCGAACTCGTCGCGGTGGACGCTTTGTGCGTAAACTATGTCGTGGCTGCCGTCGGTTGTCAGTCGGCGTGTGTTCCCCTCGGCGTCGGTTACGTATAGGTTGTCGTCCTTAACGAAAGCGGCGGCGCGCGAAGCCGGGCACCATTCGGCGTGTGTTTCGCCTTCGGTGCTTTGCCTCCAAACTGTTTTCTTGGCCTTGAAGTCAACCAAAATCCGCTCGTTTTTCCTTTGTATGAGCATCAACGGCTCGCCAGGGTAGGGGAACGAGGCGTACATCAGGTTGTGAATCTTGTCGCTTCCGCCTTTCGTGCCGGCCCATTTGTTTACGTCGTCGAGCGTGAACAGCTGCGTTTCCTTGCCTGTTTTCAGGTCTACCGTGTAACATTCCTCCACGTCGAGGCGCACGAGCCGGTCGCCCCACCACGCCAGCGTCTTGTTCTTAGGCGTCATGTTGTGGTAGTTCGTGCCGCCGAAGTTGAGGTCTTCGAGCGTGAATTGCCGTTGTTGCGCGTCAGCCTTGGTCATGGGTAGCATTGCGAGCAACGCCAGTAACAATAGTCCGGCGTTGCGTAGTATGATGTTTTTATGCTCAGTCTTCATACCTTCGTCCTTTTTTACCGAAGTCGCGCTTGCCCTTGTTGCCTTTGAAGTCGCGTCCGCCGCGGCGGTCGTCGCGCCCCCCGCGGTCGTCGGATCCGCGCCTGTCGCGCCCTATGCGGCGGCGTTCGCGGTCGTCGCCGCCGCGCTCCTTGAAGTCTATGCGGTGGAACTTGAACGTGCGTATGTCGCCGGCCTCGTTCTCCTCTTCCTCCTCGAGCCTCTTCTTGAACTCGCGGTTTTGCTTGAAGCGGTGTTTCTCAGACATTGCACGCTTCTCCTCGTCGGTCTTGATTATGTTGCCGGCGCCGCGGAAGTCGCTCAGCTTGCCTTCGAACATCTGGTACTTGCGGAACTCGCATTCCAGCGAACCGTTGTAGAGCGGAATCTTTATCGACGGCTTCAGGCCTATTTGGTCGAAGCATTCCTCGCGGTAGCTCAGCACCCATGCGTCGTTGTCCTTGAACTGGTGCTTGAGCGTTTCGCCAATCATGCGGTAAGTGCCGAGCAGGTCGGGGGTGGATATGCGCTCGCCGTAGGGGGGATTGGTTACGATTATCGCCTTGCCGGCAGGCTGCTTGAAGTCCTTGAAGTCAGCCTGCTCTACGCTGATGTCCTTGGTCAGTCCGGCGGCGCGCACGTTCAGCCGTGCCTTGTTTACGGAAGCCATGTCTATGTCGTAGCCGTAGATGTGGTGGGTGAACTCGCGCTCCTGCGTGTCGTCGTTGTAGATGCTGTCGAAGAGTTCGGCGTCGAAGTCGGGCCATTTCTCGAAGGCGTATTCCTTGCGGAACACTCCCGGGGCCATGTTCCTTGCTATCAGCGCGGCCTCGACGAGCAGCGTGCCCGAGCCGCACATGGGGTCGATGAAGTCGGTCTCGCCATGCCATCCCGTCATCAGGATCATGCCTGCGGCGAGCACCTCGTTGAGCGGCGCCTCGACCGACTCCTGCCTGTATCCGCGGCGGTGCAGGCTTTCGCCGCTCGAGTCGAGCGACAGCGTGCAGCGGTCTTCGGCTATGTGCATGTTGAGGCGTATGTCGGGGTTGGCCACCGATATGTTCGGCCTTTGCCCGGTCTTCTCGCGGAACTGGTCGACGATGGCGTCTTTCACCTTATACGATACGAACTTAGAGTGGCGGAACTCGTCGGAGAACACCACCGAGTCGACGGCGAAGCTCTTCTTCAGGTCTAAGTATTGGCTCCAGTCTATCTTTTTCACTTCCTCGTAAACGTCGTCGGCCGACTGCGCCTTGAAGTGCTTTATGGGTTTTATCACCCTTATTGCGGTGTGCAGGCTGAAGTTGGCGCGGTACATCATTTCCTTGTCGCCCGTGAACGACACCATGCGCCGTCCTATCTGCACGTTGTTGGCTCCCAATTGCGTAAGCTCCTTGGCCAAAACAGGCTCCAGGCCCATGAACGTTTTGGCGATGAGTTCAAATTCTTGTTCCATTAAATGTTATTGCGGTTATGTGGTTTTATAGTATATGTTTCTTTGTCTTGTTGAACAAATTTTTCAACGGTTCTTGCTTAGACAACTTCCCAATTGTCTGTGTGAATCCTTGTGTCAAGTTGCCGGTAATCATCAGTTCGGTTCAAATATTGCTTGCAAATTTAATCGTTTTATCGTTACGAGCCAAATTTTTTGCGCCTTTATTTTAGATTGTCGGCGGCAATTCGTCTGTCGCGGAGTTTTCCGCCGCGCGGGAAGGCTCCGCATTCAGCCTCGCAAGGCATGACCTTCCGCCGCGCAAAAGGTTATGTTCCGCCGCGTGAAAGGTCGTCTTTGGGACGCTGAGATGCGGCATCCCGTAAATGCGTTGATTATCAAGGCGTTGCGTAACGGCCGGCTTCCGCCCTATGGGAAGCCGCATTTTGATTTCCGATATGTAAAGTTTTCTTAAAACAAATGCGTGTTATTGACGTTCTCATGCAAATTCCTTATATTTGCATTCTTTATTTTTAAGGTAAGATGGAGTTTGTTCAGAGTATAATAGGTAATAACGGCTTTCCCGTACTTACTGCTTTCCTGCTCGGCCTGATTGTGGCCTTGCATCCCTGTCCGCTCGCCGCCAACGTGGCGGCAATGGGCTATCTGGCCCGTGACGTGCACGACCGCCGCCGCGTGTTCCTTAACGGTTTGGCTTATACCGCGGGGCGCATACTGGCTTATTCGCTGCTCGGCGCCGTGCTCATAGCCGTGTTCAGGGGCAGCGGCGGCGTGGATGCGGTAGGCCGTTGGTTCGGCGAGTGGGGCGAAAGGCTGCTCGCCCCCGTGTTGATAGCCGTCGGACTGTATTTCATCCTCGACCGTTTCCTCCACAGGCACGAGCATTGCCCCGACGTGCCGGCGTGCGGCCGCGGGCTCAGCGGATTCTGGGGCAGCCTGCTTTTAGGCGTGCTCCTCGCCCTGTCTTTTTGCCCTGAGGGCGCCATCGTGTATTTCGGCATGCTCATGCCGCTGTCGGCCCGGTATCCCGGAGGTTACTTGCTGCCGGTGGTTTTCTCCGTGGCCACGTCGGTTCCGGCCGTGCTTATGGCTTGGGCCGTGGCTTACGGGGTGGGCGGTACGCAGGCTGTGAAAAATAAGATGCATGCCGTACAGCGTTGGATGAACATAGTTGTAGGTGTGTTGTTCATAGGGGCCGGAGTGTTCTGTCTGTTTAATTAAGAATTAAGAGTTAAGGATTAAGAGTTAAGAATTAAGAGTTAAGAATTAAGAAAACATGTCTCGCTGGTAATTTTCTTAATTCTTAACTCTTAATTCAAAAAGCTTCAGCGTTCGAACCTCACTTCCACGTTGTCGAAGCCCATGGCCTTAAACATTTGGAAGAACTGTTTAAGGGCGTTGTCTTCGGCGCTGGCAATGTTTTCTTTCGTCAGGCACCGCGCCTTCATTTTAGCCTTGGCGCGGTGGTAGAGGTCGTCGCGCGCTTGGTCGTCCCACGTGCCCGACTCGAAGAAAGCCTGCGTGGCGGCCTCGTCGATGAAGTCGTCGTCCAAGAGTTTCACCCTCGGCAGCGTCACGCGCAGGGTGTCGCCGCTCAGCCTTATCCAGTCGTCGCCGGCCTCGGACAGGTCGACGCCGAGGCGCAGCGTGCCCTTATAGATGCGTATCAGCTCGTCGCTCCCGAACAGGCGTTTCCTTACCGTGTCGACCATTTCCTCGTCCTCGACCGCCAGGAACTCCCATTCGCCTATCTCTTTCATCTTCACCACCTGCGTCGGCGTTATGTCAATCTTGTCGTCCACGTGCACCGTCAGGCTGTCGTCCCTACACGAACGCACCAAGTAAGCGGCCGAGACGACGGCCAACAACACAAAAGCTATTATCGCATAGAGCCTCAGCCTGCCGGCCGTGGCCGCCAAGCCGCGCAGGTCGGGGCGCCTTTTCCCCTTGTTAAAGTTATTGCCTTCCATTTTCGATCGTAGTGTTTTCGAGGAGCATCGGCAGGTCGTCGGCCGTGAACTCCTTGCGGAATGTTATCGTGATGTTCTCCTCCTTGAATCCCATGCGCACCAGCATCGGCACCAAGGCGTGCGCCGCTCCGGCGCGCGCCATGTCGATTATGCCCATCCGGGGTATGCTTTTTATTATCTGTCCGCGTCCTTGTTTCTCGTAAGAAGCCATTTCCGCGTCGGTGAAATCAGACCGTATTAGCGACACGTGCTTCTTTATCCCGTCGTGGTCGACGCGGCTCGAGGTAAGCTCCACTTTCGGGTCGGGCAGGATTATCTCAACCTTGTCGCCGTCGATGTCGACGTTTTTTTCGGAGAATCCGCCGAAGTCGACATACGCCTTCAGCTTCGCGTCGACGGGGATTGCTATCTTGCGCGACGACATGGGCACGGCGATGTTGAACTTCCGCCGGAACAGCGAGCCCTTAAGCTCAACCTCGTCGTCGTGCGTCACTATCTTGCGCACTTGGTATTCGGCCGTGTACAGCTTAGAGCATTTCCTTATCTGCATCACCATTACTGGCACGGTGTCGACAGGCGCGGCCTCGCTTTCGGCCTTTCCGCCGGTGCATGCCGCCGATACGAGCACGGACGCAAGTAGATATAATGCCAATTTCTTCATACTCTCCGTTATTTTAGAATTTAAAGAATTTAGAGAAGTTACCACTCCGCTAACGCTTCGTTAGAATTTAAAGCCAAATGCCTTGCCGGTGTGTACAAGGCTATCGGCTTTAAATTCTCTAACTTCTTTACCTTCTTTAAATTCTTTATTTCCATATTCAGTTACAAAGTTAGTAAAAATACGCCAACACGGCTTCATGCGGACGGTTATTTTTCAATAATGCTTTCATCTTTGAATGGTTTTGCTTCGGTTACTCGGATTTTTGCATTACCTTTGCGCCGTGATATTAAAAAGAGTTGACATGAAGTTGATACGCACGTTGTTCGCCGCCGCTGCGGTGACGCTCGTCTTCGCGGCCTGCGGCGAGAAGAAGCAGGACAAGGACATTATAACGAAGAAACCTGAGGTTAAGGCTCCGGCGCACCCCGTAAGGATGCAGGACTACGACCATGCCGAGACGGTTGACTGGCTGGGCGCACGCTACAAGCTCTCAATCAGCCGGCGCGCCGACACGTCGCTGCCTGTCATAACCGACGAGGCCGGCGGCAAGTATTACGACAACAGGATAACGGTAAGCGTGGTGCGTCCCGACGGCACGCAGTTCTTCAGCCGCACTTTCACCAAGGCCGACTTCTCTTCGCTGATAGGCGGCGGGTATATGGAGAAGAGCGCCTTGCTCGGCATCGTGTTTGACAAGGCCGAGGGCGGCGGCCTTGTGCTTGCTGCGAGCGTTGGCGCGCCCGACGTGCTCAGCGACGACTACGTGCCGCTGCTGATGACCATATCGCGCATGGGCGGCGTAAGCATCGTCAAGGACACAAGGCTTGACGGAGAGATGGAAGAGCAAGAAAATTAAGAATTAAGAGTTATGAGTTAAGAATTAAGAGTTAAGAATTAAGAAAACATGCTTTGCCGTGTTTGTTCAAAAAGGTAATTTTCTTAATTCTTAACTCTTAATTCTTAATTGGAAAATGTTTTCATTTCATCCTGTATTCCTGCGGCGTCTGGCCGGTGGCGTGCTTGAAGAACTTGCAGAAGAAGCTCACGTTGGGAAAGTCGAGGGCGTAAGCTACCTCGGCCACCTGCCTGCTGCTGTATTTCAGCATCACCTTCGCGTTGGTCACGACGGCGCGGTCGATCCATTCTTTCGCCGTTATCCCGCTTGCCTGCTTGACAACCGTGCCGAGGTAGCGGGGCGTAACGCACATCTTGCCGGCATAGAACGCCATCTTGCGCTCGTGCTTCGAGTACGTGTTTACGAGGCTTATGAACGTGTTGAAAAGCTCCTTGGCGCGCGACGTCTCTGGCTGCAACGTATCCTCATTGATGTTTTTCAAGTAATTATAATAATGTATTATTGAGTATATAAGACCGTTGAGCGTTTCGTCGGGGAAACGCTCCTTGTTGATCAAATCCCATACCGTGCCGAACATCTGCCTGACGGTGGCGGCGTCTTCGTCGGCCGGACGTATGGTGAAGAACGTCGCCTTGCCGCCGCACCAGGCAGGCATCGCGCCGCCCATGGCCGCCTTCAGCCGTGCGTCGCTTATCATCATGCCGCGCAGGTCGAAGTCTTCGCTCATGCCGTTGATTTGCAATATGCTGCCGGCCGATATGAAGGGGAACGTCCCTGCGCTGTATTCGCGCTCGATGAGGTTCACCATCAGCCTTATGCTGCCGCTTTTAACGAAGCCCATGCGGCAGTCCTCCATTATGTAGGGCGTGTCGGTTTGCAGGATGTTTTGCAGCGTCTTACCGTCCCTACCGAGCATTGCAATGTCCTTGCCGATGAACTTTATCGGTGCGTCGGCCGACTTTATGCCGCTCAACATCGACTTCAATTCATGGAAAGAGAAACGTTCAGGAGATCTGTTCTTCATGTCCTTTTTATCTGATTGTTACGATGCAAAAATACGAAAATAGCACTTATCGACAATGTTTTACCATGAAAACCGCATTGCTTGAAAACATATTTGTACAAAAAGAACATTTAATGACTGTATAAGATAACGCTGTGGATTGGTTGACGCCTTACCTTTGCAAACTAAACGATAAACATCCGATTAGTATGAAGAACTATTTTGTTTGCATATTGATGTTCTTTTGCGCAGGCGCAGGCCATGCACAGGTTACTTTGGAGCAGTGTAAAGCCTGGGCGCAGGGCAATTATCCCGTAATAAAGCAGTACAACCTGGTGGAGCAGAGCCGCCGCTTCACCGTGGAGAACGCCGCCAAGGCGTGGCTGCCG
>CALUIJ010000083.1 GCA_944320675.1 uncultured Prevotella sp. | reverse complement strand
TAGAGTTCCGCCAGATGTGGATTAACGGCCAAAAGGCCGTAAGGGCGCGCGACGTGGCCGACTTCAACGACATGTACCGCATCCGAAGCCTCGACAAGGCGAAAGAGACGATATACGTTCCGGCCGAGGCCGTGAAGAAGATAGTGAACGCCCGGTACGCCGAAATGGTAATCCACGAAATGTGGTGCGTAGCCAACCTGCGCATAAAAGGCATAAAAATACAAGGCGACAGCGCCGCAGTGACGTTCCACCAGCCGGAAAGCCACGTGCACTTCATGCACCCGTGGCCGTCGCCCATGGTCAACACCGACGGCCGCAACTCGGCCTTCTACCTGACCAACGCCAAAGAATTGCTCGACACCGAGGGCGAATGGTATCTCGACGCAAGGGCGTCGAAAGTGTACTACATTCCTCGTAAGGGCGAGAACATGAAGACGGCGGAAGTCATCGTGCCGGCCGTAGAGACACTGCTCAAGGTGGAAGGCACGCCCGACGACCCCGTGCGCGACGTTACGTTTGAGGGCGTTACGTTCAGCCACGCTACGTGGATGCGCCCGTCGGTCAGCGGACACGCTCCCCTGCAGGCCGGAATGTACATGATAGAGGCGTACAAGCTGCGTCCGAAGATGGACCGCCCCAACGGCGACCACAAGCTCGACAACCAGGGCTGGGTGGGCCGTCCGGCAGCAGCCGTAAGCCTCAACTGCGCCGAGAACGTGTCGTTCACGAAATGCACGTTCGAGCACAACGCGTCGACGGGCCTCGACTACCACTTATATATAAAAGGTGGAAGCGTAGACCGATGCACGTTCCGCGACATGGGCGGCTCAGGAATACTGGCCGGCGGCTTCGGCCCCGAGGGACACGAGGCCCACTTGCCATACGCCCCGACCGACGAGCGCATAATATGCACCGGACTGAGCATCACCAACAACCTCATCACCGACGTGACCAACGACGACTGGGGATGCGTAGGCATTGGCGCGGGCTTCGTCAAGGACATCAAGATCTGCAACAACGAAATCAGCGAAGTGTCTTACACAGGCATATCAATGGGTTGGGGATGGAACCAGCAAGTCTGCTCAATGTCGAACAACCTCGTCAGCGGCAACCTCATCCACCACTACGCCAAGCACATGTACGACACGGCGGGCATATACACCCTCGGGTCGCAACCCCACTCGTTCATCGAAGGCAACGTAGTGCGCGACATCTATTCACCGAGCTACGCCCACGACCCCAACCACTGGTTCTATCTCTATACGGACGAAGGCTCGTCGTATATTACGGTAAGGAACAACTGGACACCCACCGAGAAATACCTCAAAAACGCCAACGGCCCGGGTAATACGTGGGAGAACAACGGCCCGAACGTGCCCGACAGCATCAAGGCGCAAGCCGGAATAACGCCCGAAACGAAGTAAGCCTTACGGCGCAAAGCCGGAAGGCTGACGGCCATAGCAAAAATTCGGGTTCGTGAAAGGCGGTCTTTTACTCAGTAAAAGGCCACCTTTTACCGCTTGAAAGGCGACCTTTCGCACGGCGCGCCGCAGCACTCCGCACCGGAAAGAATAACGCACTGTTTATCAACGACTTACAAAATAAGCAGAATACAAGGACAAATAATCTTTACAAACAAGACATTAATAAACAACTACTATCCACCACATGGATGCCGGAATGATTCCGGCGAAAACAAAAATCTGATATATGGAAAAAAAGAAAAGCAGCTTAAAAAGTACGATTGCCGTATCGCTGACCAACTATCTCGACGCCGGCGCAATCGTAGCAGGAGCCAGCGGACTCACCCTCTGGCAGAATTACTTAGGGCTGACCGAGGGGCATCTCGGCCTGCTTAACGCCATCAGCGCCAACTGCCTCGGAGCGGCCATCGGCGCAATAATCGGCGGATTCCTCGCCGACAAATACGGACGAAAGGCCATTTACACTTACAACATGCTGGTCTACATGCTCGGCGTTGCGCTGATAATGTTTTCAGTGAACTTTCCAATGCTGCTGGCCGGATTCCTCATTACGGGCATATCCGTAGGCGTGGGCGTGCCTGCGTCGTGGACATACATATCCGAAAGCTCGGAGGTGGGCAACCGCGGCCGCAACATCGGCATATCGCAGATGGCTTGGGGCATCGGCCCTACCATAATACTCATCCTCGGCACGCTGCTCGCCCCGCCGACGAGCGGAGCCGACAGTGCCGGAGTACTGTTCGCGCCGGTAGTAGAATCGCTGGCCGGAATGCTGACGGGCGGCACTGTTGAGGGCAACGCCCTCAACGTGTTCAGCAGCCGCATAGTGTTCGCATCGCTGTTCGTCGTGGCGTTCATAGCATGGCTGCTGCAGCGCCGCTTGGACGAGTCGGAGGAATGGAAGGCACAGAAGGCCAAGCAAGGCGGCAAGCCGCAGGGCGGCGTGTTCTCGTCGTTCGGATCGCTGTTCACCAACAAGGTGAACATCCGCACGATACTCTTCCTCGCCGGGATCTACCTCACATGGAACCTCGTAAGCTCCGTTATGGGCTTCTTCCAGCAGCACATCTACGAGACGGCGGGCGGACTCTCCAACCAGCACGCCAACATGCTGTCGGTAGCCCAGTGGGTAATCATCATCATAACGACCTTCATCTTCTCTATGATAGTCGACAAGGTGAACCAGCGTTGGCTGTATTTCTTCGGCGTGGGAATGGGTGTCCTGGCATGGGTTATCATCGTGACGATCGGCGTGAACAGCATCGCCGGCCTGTTGTTCTTCACCCTGATATGGGGCATCCAGGCAGGAGTCTCGGTGCAGTCGTTCTACGCACTGTGGGCGTCAGAGCTGTTCCCGGCCAAGTATAGGGCGGCCGCCCAGGGCATAATGTTCTTCATCGTGCGAGGCGTTTCGGCCCTGTGGGGCATAGGTTTCGTCTACATCTACGGCGAAAACGGCGAAGGCTTCACCCTCGCGGCTTACATTATGATGGCCCTGCTGCTCGTCTCTTTGGTTATCGGAACAGTATGGACACCGCAGACAAGAGGAAAAACTTTGGAACAAATAACAAAAGAAAGATATGGAGACAACATATAAGGCAACATGGATTTGGTATCCGGGCGACTATGAAATCTGGCTCGGCAACAAGATGAACAACCGCCGTACCGACCGCGGCGCGTATTTCCCCCCGTTCTGGAAGCAGGACAGCCACTACGTAACCGTAGAGTTCAGCAAGGCCGTCAACTTGGACGAGGACGAGACGTTGGACATCGCCACCGAGGGCGACTACAACATAAAGATTGACGGGAAGATGCTCTTCGGCATGCCAAGACAATTCGTATTGACAGCCGGCGAACACCGCATAAACATCAAGGTGCACAACCAAGCCGCTCCGCCTGCGCTTTACGTAAGCGGAAAGACCGTCGGCACGGACTCGACGTGGAACGTAACGTTCGAGGACAAGGAGTGGATCGACGAGAGCGGAAAGGCGAGCGACACGTCGTCGACCGTCTACATGTCGGCCGGATGCTGGAATTTCGACGACATCGACAGCCGCCCCTCTGAGTTCAAACTCAGCCGCAGGCACGAGCAGGCCGTATCGTCCGCCGACGGACTTTACGACTTCGGCCGCGAGACTTTCGGCTACGCCATACTCCGCGATATAAAGGGCGACGGTTCTATCGACATTTACTACGGCGAAAGCGAAGAGGAAGCACGCGACAAGGAGCACTGCGAGACGTTGGACAAACTAACCGTAAAGGACGGCAGGATAACCGACCTCGCCACGGGAAAGACCGCCGGTCTGACCGACGCCTACGTCATGCAGAACAGCAAGGCGTTCCGCTACATTTACATAGAGACCGACGGATGTACGGTCGGCAACGTCAGCATGGACTACGAGTACATGCCTGAGACCGAGCACGGCACGTTCAAGTGCAACGACGAAGAGCTCAACCGCATCTGGGAAATCGGAGCGTACACAATGCAACTGACCTCGCGCGAGTTTTTCATCGACGGCATAAAGCGCGACCGTTGGGTGTGGAGCGGCGACGCGAGCCAAAGCTACCTGATGAACTATTACCTCTTCAACGACAACGAGATGGTAAAGCGCACCACATGGCTGCTGGCCGGCAAAGCCCCCGTAACGAGCCACATCAACACCATAATGGACTATACGTTCTATTGGTTCAACTCCGTTTACGACTACTATCTTTATAGCGGCGACCGCCATTTCCTGACGCAAATCTACCCGACGATGCAAACCTACATGGCCTACGTGCTCGGACGGACCGACGAGGACGGAATGGTAGAGGGACTTACGGGCGACTGGGTGTTCGTAGATTGGGCCGACAAGCCCATGGACAAGCAAGGACAGCTGGCCTTCGAGCAAATACTTTTCAGGAAATCGCTTGAGTCGATAGCCGCCGTAGCCGGCATCGTCGGCGACGGGGAATGCGAATGCCGGTACAAGAGACTTGCCGACAAGCTCGGCGAAAAGCTCCTGCCATACTTCTGGAACGACGCGAAACAGGCCCTGATGCACAACCGCAAGGACGGCAGGCAGAGCACTGAAGTGTTCCGCTATCCCAACATGTTCGCCATAATGTATGGCTATCTCGACAAGGAGAAGCAAGAGGCCGTCAAGCGTTCTGTCATCCTCAACGACGACGTTCTCAGGATAACCACTCCCTACATGCGCTTCTACGAACTTGAAGCACTGTGCATGCTCGGCGAGCAAGACCAAGTGATGAAAGAGATAAAGGCGTATTGGGGCGGCATGCTGCACGAAAGCGCAACGTCGTTCTGGGAGAAATACAACCCCGACGAGCATGGTAGGGAGAAGTTGGCCATGTACGGCCGCCCTTACGGCAAGAGCCTCTGCCACGCCTGGGGCGCAAGCCCCATCTACCTGCTCGGCAGGTATTACCTCG
>CALUIJ010000082.1 GCA_944320675.1 uncultured Prevotella sp. | reverse complement strand
GACATTGAGCGTGCAAGGCCGGTTGCCTGAATCGTGTCCTCTCTGTTCTATTACTATTTTGTCGCAGAGCGGGATGGGGTAGAATACTGTCTCGAGACCGTGGTATCCGTCGGGACGCCTGTTGACGATGTTCAGTCCAAGGTTTATCTTGGCGCATGGATAAACTGTAGCCATTGTTTTGACGGGATGTCTGTTGTATAAATATATGTCTTGTCTTAAAATATAACAGCTAAAGTGTAATAAAATTGTGTGGAACCGAATAATTATTTGTACTTTTGCGGCCGGATTCAGATAGAAATGTGAAATGCCGGACAACAAGAAGCAACAGACATTGGACAGTAGTTACGCCCGCATACAGCCACAGGCCCTGGATATAGAAAGGATCGTGCTGGGGGCCCTGATGATAGACAATGACGCGTTCTCGGTAGTGAGCGAGATCCTTCGGCCGGAAACGTTTTACGAGCCGCGCAACCAGAAAGTATACAAGGCCATCCAGGCCCTTAGCCTCGAGGAACGCCCGGTAGACATACTTACGGTCACCGAAGAGCTTAAGAGACAAGGTACGATCGATGATGTGGGCGGGCCGGCTTACATCCTGGAGCTTAGCTCTCACGTGGCTTCGTCCGCCCACATAGAATACCACGCGAAGATCCTCGCCCAAAAGTTTTTGGCGAGGCAGCTCATCTCGTTTGCCGGCGTTATAGAGACGAAGGCTTTTGACGACACGGTCGACGTGGACGAGTTGATGCAGGAGGCCGAGGGGTCGCTTTTCGAGCTGTCGCAGAAGAACATGCGCCAGGACTATACGCAGATAGACCCGGTGGTCAAGCAGGCCGTCGAGATCCTCCAGAAGGCGGCGGCCAACAAGGGCGGCCTGACCGGGATACCTACGGGATACGCCAAGCTTGACGACTACACTGCTGGTTGGCAGAGGAGCGACCTTGTGATCATCGCCGGACGCCCGGCGATGGGCAAGACGTCGTTCGCCCTGTCCTTGGCTAAAAACATCGCGGTGGATTACGGCCGTCCGATAGCGTTCTTCTCGCTTGAGATGAACAACGTGCAGCTTGTCAACCGCTTGATATCAAACGTCTGCGAGATCGAGGGCAGGAAAATCCTTAACGGCCAGCTTGACGACGAGGAGTGGAAGAGGCTGGATAAGAATGTTGCGCGCCTGCAGGGCGCCCCGATTTACATTGACGACACTCCGGGGATGTCGATCTTCGAGCTTCGCACGAAGGCGAGGCGGCTCGTGAGGGAGAAGGGGGTGGAGTTGATAATGATAGACTATCTTCAGCTCATGAACGCCAGCGGCGCCCGCTTCGGCAGCCGGCAGGAGGAGGTGTCGACGATCAGCCGCTCATTGAAGGGGCTGGCCAAGGAGCTGGACATACCGGTGCTGGCCCTTTCGCAGTTGAACCGTACGGTTGAGGGGCGCGAGGGGCCGGAAGGCAAGCGCCCTCAGCTGAGCGACCTTAGGGAGTCGGGAGCGATAGAGCAGGACGCCGACATGGTGCTCTTCGTGCACCGTCCTGAGTATTACAGGATATTCACCGACGAGAAGGGCAACGACCTTCACGGCAAGGCGCAGATCATCATCGCCAAGCACAGGAAAGGCGGCACTGGCGACGTGTTGCTGACGTTCCGCGGCGAATTCACCCGCTTTGAGAACCCTAACGAATATACGCCGCCTACGGCCGGAGGCGAGATAATCGGGTCGCGCATCAACGGCGGCGGCGATTCGGGCATGCCCCCGTTCGGCGGTCCGCTGCCCGGTGACGGCCCCTTGCCGTTTTGACAAATTTGTGCTATTGGTTGCCGGGAAAACCTGTGGTTTTTAACTGCTATTTGTTAAATAAGTCCTTTGCGTATTGAATATTGTTAAATTTTAATTAAAGCGTGATTCGTCTTTGCGTTTTTGACGTAAATTTGTGACACTAAATTATAATAACATGAAAAACAAGTATTTTTTCAAATTCATCATGCTGCTTACTGCGGCAGTGTGTTCAACTTCCTGTGAGAAGTACGTCGTCGACGAAGGGCCTGGCGTGGAAGCCCCCAACAGCATGTTGGTCGTGCGCACCCGGGCCGCCCAGTCCGACGGCGCCGAACCACAGGAGCAGGCGAAGGTCAGCTATCCGGTCAACGTGTATGTGTTTGACGAAGTCGGCAAGTGCGTCGAGCTGGCCGAGATAACGTCCGGGGACGACGAAATGTCGTTCAAGCTTCCCGAAGGCGATTATGACGTTTACGCGATAGCCGGAGCCACGGAAAGCGCTTATGAAATGCCGACTAAGGAAAACGCGACGAAGACTTCCGTTATAACCTTGCGTGAAGGGTGCGGCCACGGCGACCTCATGACTGCCGACAGCAACGTGGCGCTGTCCAAGGGCGAGGAGAACACGCTGACCCTGTCGTTGGAACGCAAGGTCATGATGGTCGAGAGCGTTACGATAGGCAACGTGCCGGACGACGTCACGGCCGTGTCTGTCTCGATAAGCCCGTTGTACGAGAACCTCCTGCTCGACGGAACTTATTCTGGCGGAAACGGCTCGGGCAAGATCGGCCTGGTTGAGACCAGCGACGGCAGCACGTGGATGAGCGAAACGGGTTTGTACCTGCTTGAGGCGGCCGGCAAGGCCACCCTGAAGATATCGCTTACGAGGAACGGCGCCGTGCACAGCTACTCATACTCGTGCGCCGAGGACCTGAAGGCTAACTACAAGGTGAACATCAACGGCACTTACGCAGGCGACGGCATCGATGTGAGCGGAACCATCACCGGGGCGGCTTGGGCCGGAACGATAAACGTTGACTTTACGTTTGACGAAGCCGGTGGGACAATTGTGCCTCCAGGTGGGGATGCTCCCGCCGTAGGTACTTTATATGAGGATTGCTACGTGCTGAAGTCAGAGAGCTCGGGCGGCAAGACGGCCGTCACGCTGTTTACTACGGAATGCATGCGCGAATTGGACTTTGTCAAGGGCGACCAGGAGTCCATGGAGTCCGCCGTTTACGCGGGAATCGCCGGATTGGCCGTGGACGGTATAGACGGTTGGCGCTTGCCTACCGTGGAGGAGCTTGATTATGTTTGCGGGAATTCCGAGCCCATCAACCAGAAACTAAAAGAATACGGCAAGGAAATATTCAACATTGACACCTACGGTATCTACTCGTACTATTGTTTGGATGAAGGCATGGTGAAAGTTTATACGCCATATAGGAAGAGCTTTAATGAGAATCCTAATACCGGCTTGGCAACGTTGGTGCTTCGCGGCTTTGCTACGGTTGAATTTGCAGAATAGGAAAAATGAGGGTGCGCCGTGATGAACGATG
>CALUIJ010000081.1 GCA_944320675.1 uncultured Prevotella sp. | reverse complement strand
TCGGTAACGTCAAGACACAATAAAGCCCCTGATACTTCCGCCTCTGTCAATCCTACCTGCAAGCCGGCATTGTCAAAGCTCTCTTGCAGGGGCAGGGGCGCGAAACGTTCAAGGGCGTCAACCACTTCTCTTATTTTCACGCTTTACAGCTTTTATATTCTACTATCGTGCAAAGGTAACAAAAATCATTGGCAAACCAAGCACGACGCAACGCTTATTTGGATATTTTAACTACGCTTGTATGGTTGTAAGGTTATAAGGTCTTGCAGTTGTGGAGGTATGAGGTTATGGGGTTTGAAATTACAGGCCGTACAACCGTAGAACCGTATAACCTTAAACCGCATAACCCCACAACCCTACAATCAAATTACTTCTTCTTTTCAGTCTTGGCAGGTTTGTATGCCTTGTTGAGTCCGGCTATGACCTCGTTGGTTATGTCGTATGCCTTGTCGGCATAAAGGATATTATCGCCGGCCTTACTGAGAATGAGCGAATATTTCTTGTCCTTATTATAAACTGCAAGATAATGCTGGATGCTGTCGCGCAGGGCCTTGTTGAACTTCTCCGTCTCCGTCTGGAATTCAGAGCCCAACCTCTGCTGCAATTCCCTCAGGTCGGCATCTTGTTTCTGCAGCCCGGCCTGCACGGCCTCGGCCTGCTGCTGGGTGTACTTGTTGTTCTGTATGTCCTGCTGGAACTTGGCGACGGCGTTCTGCAACGAGCGTCCTTTTGAATTTATAGTATTCTGTATGTTTTGGCTCTTCTTCTCAAGGATGAGCGAGTATTCCTTGCAGAACTTATATTGCGACATTATAGAGTCGACCTCGATATAAGCTATCTTCATACCATCGCTTGCATTAGAGACAGCGGCCGGCTTCTCGTCTACTTTTGGTGCCTGCTTGTTGCACGACGCTACGAACAACGTCATCAATGCGACCACGGCAACCGAACTGATTGTTTTTTTCATAATTTGGAGGTTTGTTTATGATGTTATTTTATTATTGCGAAGAAAACGCACTTCCCCACCCGGCAACCAAGCTTCAAACTGACGGCATTGCCAGTCGTATAGCAATTATTAACATGCCGACGGCGGAAGTTTCTGCCATTTTTCTTATTTTTGCATGCAAAGATAATGCAAACCGAGCGAAGTGCAAAATAAAAGCGAGTAAAACGAACTTTTATTTTCAATTCCGAGGTGAAGCTTATCTTATGAAACGACAGGCAGAACGATAATTATGAAAATACACTTTATATCATAAATACAAAGAATATAATGAACAAGAGCGATTTAAAACCGGCATGTGTCTTTGAACAGTTCGCGAGGATCAACGAGATTCCGCGTCCGTCAAAGCATGAAGAAAAAATGATTGAGTTCCTAAAGAATTTCGGCGAAGGACTCAAGCTTGAAACCATAGTCGACGAAACCGGCAACGTAATCATACGCAAGCCCGCGTCGAAAGGCTACGAAGACAAGAAGACGCTGATACTGCAAAGCCACATGGACATGGTATGCGACAAGTTGGTGGACGTCGACATCGACTTCGCCGAAGATCCTATCGAAACATACGTCGACGGCGAATGGCTAAGGGCTAAAGGCACAACGCTCGGCGCGGACGACGGCATAGGCTGCGCAATGCAAATGGCCGTGCTCGCCGACGACGGCATAGAACACGGACCTATAGAATGCGTGTTCACAAGAGACGAAGAAACAGGACTGACGGGAGCGCACGGCATGCAAGCGGGATTCATGACCGGCGACCTGCTCATAAACCTCGACAGCGAGGACGAAGGACAATTCTTCATCAGTTGCGCCGGAGGCATGACGACCAACGCCACGTTCAAGTTTGAGAAGGAACAGGCTCCCGAGGGGTACTTCTTCATGAAGCTGTCGCTGAAAGGACTGCACGGCGGCCACAGCGGAGACGACATAAACAAGAAATTCGCCAACGGCATAAAACTGCTGGCACGCTTCATCTACATTGTCAACGAGGAATACGGCCTGCGCCTGGCACGCTTCGACTCGGGACGCATGCACAACGCCATACCGCGCGACGGCGTGGTAGTATTCGCCGTTCCCGCAGAGAGGAAGGAAGACGTGCGCGTGGCGCTCAACGTATTCGCCAAGGACGTGGAAGACGAATTCCACGTAACAGAAGACAACATCCAATTCAACCTTGGAAGCACCGACGCAGAACCCGTATTGCCAAAGGACGTCAGCGACAACATATTGCGCGCCCTGCAAGCCGTAGACAACGGCCCCTACTCTATGTGCCAGGACGAGGCGCTGGCCTGGATGGTAGAAACATCAAGCAACGTGGCAAGCGTAGCGACATCGGACAACGAAGTGAGAATAGTCGCCTCGCAACGCTCTAACGTGATGAGCAACCTCGCAAACATGGGCAACACCGTAAAGGCCGCATTCCAACTGGCAGGCGCAGAGGTTGAACAGGGCGACAAATATCCGGCATGGAAGATGAACCCAAACAGCGAACTTACCAGGATAGTCGTAGACACGTACAAGAAACTGTTCGGCAAGGAGCCGAAAGTAATCGGGATACACGCCGGTCTTGAATGCGGACTGTTCTCGGAGAAATATCCCAACCTCGACATGGTGTCGATGGGGCCGACGCTCAGGGGCGTACACTCTCCGGAGGAGAGGCTGCTGATACCTACCGTACAAATGGTGTGGGACCACTTGTTGGAAATAATGAAAAACATCCCCGAAAAACAATAACAAACCCCGGGAGCGTAAGCCGAAACATATACGTAAAGGCTTGCGCTCCTGCTTCCACCAAAGAAAATGCACAAGAAAATGAAAACCGCCATAATGCTCACGGCGATAACCTTTACGATGTATGGTTGCGGCGAGCAACACAAGGCGGAAAGCGTCGTCGAAGACTTTCTTGCGGAGAACATCCAAGCAAGCGACTACAAGGTCGCATTCTCTGACATAGACTCAACGCGGCACGTAACCGACAGCGCCGTAAACGCCATGAGGGCCGAAGCCGCAAGAAACAAGATGTTCAAGAAAGGAATAAAGTACGCCGACACGGATAAGAAGTATATCTACACAAAGGTCGACATCTACGTAGGCCGTGACACCGTGAGCCATACGTTTTACATCACACCCGACTTAGGACGGGTAGTCTCGTTCAAGGAGAACTAACGTTGCGGCCGCAGTACGGCGCAGGATGACATTACCCGCCGCGACAAGCGGCAAAATACGGAAAAGGGCTGAACGGCGAACATCGCCCTCCAGCCCTTTATTTCATGCAATCCTTATTCTAAATCAAGCCTCTGCAGGAGCTTCAGCCTCAGGAGCGGCGGCCTCTGCCTCGGCGGCAGCCTTCTCGGCAGCAGCGGCGGCTTTCTTCTCAGCCACTTTCTTGGCTATAGCCTCATTGACTTTCTTCTCTGCGTCAAGATTCTTTGCGTAAGCGTCCTTCTTGCTCTTAGCATCGTTCTCGCGAATCTGCTGGAGGCCTTTCTCCTTGTCAGCCTTCCAAGCATCGAACTTTGCCTGAGCGGCAGCCTCGTCGAAAGCGCCTTTCTTAACGCCGCCGCGGAGGTGCTTCATCAAGTAAACGCCCTCACGCTTAAGAATGTTGCGCACGGTGTCAGTAGGCTGGGCGCCGACCTCCACCCAATAGAGGGCGCGGTCGAAATCCAAATCTACCGTGGCAGGATTTGTGTTAGGATTGTAAGTACCGATTTTCTCTGTAAATCTACCATCACGTGGTGCTCTTACATCAGCGATGACTATTCTGTAGAAGGCATAGCCTTTACGTCCGCCACGCTGCAATCTGATTTTTGTTGCCATTTTAATTTATTAATTTAGGTTTGAATCGTACTATCAACTCGTGATAGCGGCTGCAAAGGTAATGCTTTATCATATATTACACATCTTCAAGTATGCTTTTTTAGTTTTTTTTAGCACATAAGACATGCGATATAACATAGAAGCACCTTAATCCCAACGCCGGCGTAAGCCGGACATGAAACCGCAACCGACCGTAAGGCCGCACACTTGCACCTAATCATTTCAACGGGAACGACAGCACGGACGTAAATCATTGCTTCACAAGCTTAAGGCCGCATTCAAGGCCGTCCATGCTGCTAAGCAACGAAGTGGCCGTCTTAAGCGTGGCGTTTTGTGAAATATCGCCTAAGACGTTGACATACTTCAATAATTTCGATGCGTCCATTACTATCAGCAAGTTGTTACCGTCGAGCTGCGTGGTGCCGATTATCTGCGATATATGGCCGCCATACTTTAAAACGATGTTTTTGTCCTCTATCGTATAAGTGCCGCTCAAGGTCTTGCCGAGCAGGGTCTGCGTGAAATTGCCGTCCTCGCCGAAAGTCATGGAAACACATCCTTTTTTCACGCCAAACCCTTCAAGCTTGCCCTTCAGTTTCTCCTCAACTGCCGCCGCAGCCAACTTACCGCCGATGTTTTTCAGCGCATTGTCGCCCGTCAGAACAACGGCCGGTTCCTCATACACCCATGTACCGATAATCTTGTCTTTCGTAGCCACCTTGTCGCCGGAGAATATACTTGTCAACGCTGACAGCAACCCGCCTGCCTGACTGCCGTCCGAGTCGGAAGACGACTTCGTAGTATCCTTGTTTTCCTTAGCACCGGAAACAACGTTCTTCAAAATGTTACCCAAACTGATTTGCGCCTCGGCCTGTGCGCCGAACATCAACGCAGCACACAGCAATACGCCTTTAATAAAAAACTTTTTCATCATTGCATCAATATTAAATTTCATTTATTTAATGCAGCCGGACACGCCCTTTGCGGACGAATCCGACCATATCGTCGGATATTGCATTTATTATCAACCGCAAAATTACGACATTTCAGGCAAGCAGCCAAATAAGAGTAAAGAATTAACGGTTTATTATTTAGAATCAGATCAGAAAAACATGCTTGACATGAAAAGCACCGCACGTTTTCACGACCATATAAATTCTCAAATCCCGACTTCATTCCCCCTCAAGTAAAAACACTTCACTTGGCACGCCACGCTTAAGCACGTCAACGGGCAACGACGCAAAATTGGCGACGCCCGAAACTTTTAAGACATCCTCCACTGTCTTACGGGCAAGTTCAGGACGGTTGTTGTCACCGCTCAAATGGCACAGCCATACATGGCGGAGACGACTCGTGGCGTAAGCCGTGATGGCATGCGCACACATTTCATTAGACAAATGGCCGTTGCCGCCCGATACGCGCCGCTTAAGACGCTCGGGATAACGGCCGGCCCACAACATATCCTTGTCATAGTTTGCCTCGATGACAAGATAGTCAGCCTCGCTTATCGCGGAAGCGACGTCATCGGTAATCCGCCCGATATCGGTCATCAGGCAAAACGTAGTCGCACCTATTCTTATTTTATAACCAACGTTGTCAAGACTGTCGTGAGGCACGGGGAACGCAACAACCGAAACCCCGTCTAACATAAATTCCTCGCCTACGGATATGTTCCTGATGTTTGCCTGGTCGATCTTCTTGTGCACACAATAATTGCGCCTTATCCCTTCATGGACTTTCGCCGTTGCATACACCGGGACACCGAAAGTGTTGCTTATCATGCCTACCGACTTAACGTGGTCGGCATGGTCGTGGGTAACCAAGACATGCTTGATGCCGTCAAGACTAAACCCGTAATCACCAAAGAACTTCTTCAACCTCCTTATACCAACACCGGCATCAATGAGAATGCCACATCCATCAGCATATATATAATAACAATTTCCGCAACTTCCGCTGCCGAAAGACACAAATTTCAACATTCACTGAGATTTTTGGGCACAAAATTATAAATAAACAACAACGTTACAAAAAAAATCAATACCTTTGTGAAAAATTCGGCATATCCACGTTATGTCTTAAGCATAAACAACGAAAGAAAATGGCAAACTTTAGAAAGGCTGTATTTTACCTCGCCATTCCATCCTGCTTTTCGGCCGTGTGCTCATGCTCGCAAGGAGCCGACAAAAAAGAAATCGAAGAAATAACAACCGTGGCAAACAGTTTCGCCGAACGTTATTTCAACTTCGACCTTAACGGCTCATTACCACTGTGCACCCCCGAATCAAGGAAATGGCTGGCCTTCGCGGCAAGCAACATGACGCAAGAAGACGTAGACTTGCTCAACTCACAAGACGGCGAAGCCGCATGCGAAACAACTTACGCAAAACTGACCAGCGACACAACGGCAACGGCTACATGCCGGATTGAGAACTTCCTCAGAACAGACACCCTCGGACGGCCGGGAGAAATGACCGACGAAGCGGATTACAACATTCTCCTTGTGAAACGTAACGAACGGTGGCTGGTTAAAATGGAAGGCCTACCGCGAAATGAAAAGCGAAATCGCGACTAAAGTCGGGATGGAATATGGCAAAATGCTCTTCAGGCGTATCATAAGCAGGGTTGACAGCTTTCATGCCCATGTCGAAGCGCAGAATGAAGAAATCGAAATTAAACCTTATTCCAACGCCGTAAGCCACGGCTACCTGCTTATAGAAGTCCTTAAAACGGAACTGTCCGCCCGGCTGTTCGTCATAAGCGCGTATGGTCCAAATGTTACCCGCATCGACAAACACGGCACCATAAATCTTCCAAAACAGGAACGAGCGCAATTCAAGGTTAAGATCAAGTTTCAAATCGCCCGTCTGGTTGATGAAGTCAATAGCTCCGTCGGTGCCCTTGAAACGCCCCGGCCCAAGCCCGCGGACGCTCCAACCCCTAACAGAGTTGGCTCCGCCTGAAAAATAACGTTTCTCAAACGGCAGTACCTTACTGTTGCCGTAAGGATAAGCTATGCCGAGGCCGAAATGGAAGGCTATACTGTTATTGCGGTCGACCGTTACGACCCTGGTGTAATCGAAATCGCCCTTCACGTATTGGGCAAAGGCTATATTGAATAGCGTATATTGCCCGTCGGCGTTGCGGCCACGGCCAAGGACGCGCGACACGCCGTTAAGAAGATTGCCCGACGTCTCGACATTCACCTTATAAGCGTCAACACCGTTGTTGTAAGACATGCCGAACCCCAACTTCATTATAAATAAATCCTCATAATTATAACGCAGGATTGAGTTGCGGTTGCTCACGTCGTCAAGATACTCCTCCCTGAACGTGGCCGAAATCCACGGCATGTAAATATAGTTCAGGTCGAGTAAGTCGAAATTAAAATTGCGCCTGCCCGTCACGTCGTTCCAACGATAACGCCACGCCGCCGAGAACAAGCGGCGGTGGAACTCAGGGCGGTTCTGCATATTATAACTTACCGACAATTCAGACACGGCCATCGACCTGCGCTTAAAACCTTTTGACAAGAACGGGACGACAAACCTCGGGAACACCAGCCTCGATTCAAGGCTGTATTCCTCGTAATCCTGGTTCTGATAACCCTCAAGCCCGGTTATCGCCTCAAACGCGCCACGCAATTTCACGCTTAAGGCCTCGGCACCACGGAAGAGGTTGCGGTTCTCGTAAGTCAATGAAGCCGCGACGCCGAAGTCGCCGGCGGTATTCGTACCTTCAGGCTGGAAGCTTATGCTGTTTATCTTGTTAGTGCTGATGCCTATCTCGCAGTCAAGCGTATCACTGCCTCCGGGCCGCTCGTTGAATTTTATGTTCGTGTACTTGACTATCTGCAAACGCCCGAACCTGTTGTAAGTCCTCTGCAGGTCGGCGGCGTTAAACATTCCGCCCGACTCTATGATGGTGTTCTCTTCAAGAACCGACCGGCGCAAAGGAATATTGTCAGCCCCTCCGCTCGCACGATAACTTACGCCGCCGACCACATACCGCTTGTGGCAAGTCTCACCGCCGCCCCCTACCGAACGGTATTTGTGCAAATGCAACGTAAGGTCGATGTCGGAGCCGCCTCTAACGGTATCGGCCGAGTAAGAAATGAAATCCTTGTGGAAGTCGAAATACCCGTTGTTGTTCAGCACCCTCGTCAGACGTTCGCGCTCGGCCTCAAGGTCGGCAACGACGAACGGCATTCCCGGCTTCAGCAAAGGGTTGCCACGTGGCACTGAAGCGAGCAATGAGTCAACTCCGGCGTCTTGTATGTCGTAAGCTACGGTCTTAATATGGAAACGCTCGCCCGGATGAACGTTATACACGACTTTCGCCTTCTTCTTATTGCCGAACTCCACGTTATAATCGGCCGTCGCCCTTACATACCCTATGCCATGCAACACGTTGGCAAGGTCGCGGCACGTAAGATCGGCCTGCGCCGAATCCAAAAGCACGGGAGCCTCGCCCAAGTCCTGCAACTTACGGTTGATCCATTTCGTAGAATCGCGTCCCGACAATGCGTACACCGACAATGGGACATTGAACAAAGAGAACCATTTCGAATTGCCGCTTTGCCGTATATACGGCTCAAGTTGCTTCGTGTCGACGCCCTTTACGTCCGACTCTATCTCGACCCCGCCAAGCAGCCACTTGCCGTCAGGTATGAACTTTGAAACCGAACAACCTGACAACATGGCCGCGGCCAAAACCGCGACTATAGACAAGATTATGCTATTTGACGTTTGTTTTACCACTTAAACTGCGTTTTACGGTGCAAAAATAATAATTTTTTAGTAGTTTTGCTTGCCAAAACCGAAAATAAGCATGATTAGCAAGAATCTGATAAAGTTTGTACGTTCGTTAGAACAAAAGAAAATACGCGACCGCGAAAGGATGTTCGTAGCGGAAGGGCCGAAAGTAGTGGGCGACCTCATGGCCATAAACAAGCCCGTGGCGGTCGTGGCGACCGACGAATGGTTCAACGCCAACTCCACCACGCCAGGGCACGCGGACGCCGTAGTGTCAAACGACGAACTGCGCAAGATAAGCTTCCTGCAACACCCGCAGCAAGTCCTCGCCATATTCCGCATACCCGAGGCCAAGCCCCGGCCGGACGCATGCCTGCATGAATTATGCCTTGCGCTCGACAGGGTGCAGGATCCGGGCAACCTCGGAACGATAATACGCGTGGCCGACTGGTTCGGCATCAGCACTATTTTTTGCGGCAACGGTACGGCCGACGCCTTCAACCCGAAGACGGTACAAGCTACGATGGGAAGCATCGCAAGGGTAAACCTGGTTTACACCGACCTGTGCGCCTTGCTCGACACCCTGCCGCAAGGCACGCCTACTTACGCCACGTCGCTTTCAGGCAAAGACATCTACGAGGAAAAATTATCAGCCAACGGACTTGTCATCATGGGGAACGAAGGCAACGGCGTGTCAGAAGAAGTAATGCGGAGGGTGAACCGCACCCTGCTCATACCCAACTACAGCCTTACAAAAGGCATCGACAGCCTTAACGTAGCCATAGCCACGGCGCTGGCCTGCGCCGAGTTCAGGAGGAGGAAATGACCGGAAACCGTAAAAAAACCGACAATATGTAATGCGTCCGCGCTTGTCGGCAAGTAAAAAACATACAAATCATTTGCACATTGAAAAAATATGAGTATCTTTGCCCCCAATATTTCTAAAATGTAATAATATGAAAATTTCACGTATTGAGCATTTAGGTATAGCCGTACAGAGCATCGAAGAGGCTCTACCTTATTTCGAGAACGTATTAGGACTTAAGTGTTACGCAATAGAAGAGGTCGCAGACCAAAAAGTCAAGACCGCCTTCCTCAAATGCGGCGAGGTGAAGCTTGAACTGCTTGAGCCGACGTCGCCCGAGAGCACTATCCAAAAATGGCTTGACAAGGGCAACCACGGCGTACACCACGTAGCCTTCTGCATCGAAGACGGAGTAAGCAACGCCCTGGCCGAATGCGAAGGCAAGGGCCTGCGCCTTATCGACAAAGCGCCGAGGAAAGGAGCCGAGAACCTCAACATAGCCTTCCTGCATCCGAAATCGACATGCGGCGTGCTGACAGAACTTTGCGAGCAATAAAATCATTATAACCAATCAGGTTAAAGGTTATAAGCAGGCATGGCTTCACAATGAGAGCCGCAAGGCCGGCCGTAATCCGTCCAAAAGGCACGAAGCCGCCATGAAGCCTTATAACCGCTAAACCGTAAAACCGAACAAACGTAAAATGAGCAAACAAGTAGAAAAAATCAAGGAGCTTATCGCCAAGCGCGAGCAGGCTCGTCTCGGCGGTGGCGAAAAGGCCATCGAGAAACAACACGCACGCGGCAAATACACCGCACGCGAACGCATCGACATGCTTCTTGATGAAGGCAGCTTCGAAGAATTCGACATGTTCAAGCTTCACCGCTGCACAAACTTCGGAATGGAAAAGAAACACTTCCTCGGCGACGGCGTAGTTACAGGATGCGGTACGATCGACGGAAGGTTGGTATATATTTTCGCACAAGACTTCACCGTAAACGGCGGCTCGCTCTCCGAGACGATGGCGCAAAAGATTTGCAAGGTGATGGACATGGCAATGAAGATGGGCGCGCCCGTCATCGGAATCAACGACTCAGGCGGCGCACGCATCCAGGAAGGCATTTGCGCCCTGTCAGGATACGCCGAGATTTTCGAGCGTAACATCCTCGCTTCAGGCGTAATCCCCCAGATAAGCGGCATATTCGGCCCATGCGCCGGCGGAGCTGTTTACTCTCCCGCACTGACCGACTTCACGCTGATGATGGAAAACACGTCGTACATGTTCCTCACGGGTCCGAAAGTGGTTAAGACCGTCACCGGCGAGGACATCGACCAGGAACACCTCGGAGGCGCAAGCGTACACTCGACAAAGAGCGGCGTGACCCACTTCACGGCCGCTACGGAGGAAGAAGCCATGCAAATGATAAAGACCCTGCTCAGCTACATTCCGTCAAACAACATGGAAGAGGCTCCGCGCACTGAGTGCACAGACCCGATCAACCGAATGGAAGACTCTCTCAACGAGATAATACCCGAAGATCCCAACCAGGCTTACGACATGTACAAGGTAATCGGGGCAATCGTCGACAACGGCGAGTTCTTCGAGGTGCAGCCCAAGTTCGCACGCAACATCATCGTAGGCTTCGCCCGCTTCAACGGACAGAGCGTGGGCATCGTGGCCAACCAGCCCTCATGCTACGCCGGAGTGCTCGACGTAAACGCAAGCCGCAAGGGCGCGCGCTTCGTACGCTTCTGCGATGCGTTCAACATTCCTATCGTAAGCCTCGTCGACGTACCCGGATTCCTGCCCGGCACAGGCCAGGAATACAACGCAGTCATCCTGCACGGAGCACAGCTGCTCTACGCCTACGGAGAAGCCACGGTGCCAAAGGTCACCGTAACGTTGCGCAAGAGCTACGGAGGAAGCCACATCGTGATGGGCTGCAAGCAGCTCCGCACCGACATCAACTACGCATGGCCGTCGGCCGAAATAGCCGTAATGGGCGGAAGCGGAGCCGTCGCCGTGCTCTACGCCAAGGAAGCCAAGGCGCACGAGGATCCCAAGACATTCCTTGCCGAAAAGGAAGAGGAATACACCGAGATGTTCGCCAACCCGTACCAGGCAGCCAAATACGGATACATCGACGACGTTATCGAGCCGCGCAACACGCGTTTCCGCATCTGCCGCGCACTGGCCCAGTTGGCTACGAAGAGGGACGGACTGCCCGCAAAGAAGCACGGCAACATCCCGATGTAATAAAGCCATCACTAAAAATCGACGACAATGAACAAAAACGAGGTTTATGCAGCTATAGCGTTGGCGTTGCATGAATTCAACGGCAACAACGTGCATGACAAGGAAGCCGGCATCATAACGATAAAGAGCAAGCACACCGAATGGGAAATGCACTCTTTGCAAATGACGCAGCATCCATAAACAAGCCAAAGGTCGAAAAAGGCGGTGGAGCCCGCCCGCTTAACGCATGGGCTTCAACCGTCCTTATAACCTCTAAATAAGGAAAAACGATGAAAGAATACAAATATACAATCAACGGTAACAAATACGAAGTTACCATTGCCGGCATAGAAGAGAACATCGCCAACGTCGTGGTAAACGGCGAGGAATACAAGGTGGAAATGGAAAAGGAACCGGAGCCCGTGAAGAAGAAAGTCGTGGTTAAGCCGGCGGCCCAGCAGGCTCCCGCCGAGGCTCCTGCGGCAGGAAGCAGCCAGAAGGTAAATGTCAACAACGCCATCAAGTCACCGCTGCCGGGAGTTATTACGGAAATCAAGGTCGCCGTAGGCGACGAGGTAAAGGCAGGCGACACGGTCGTAGTGCTTGAGGCAATGAAGATGGCCAACAACCTCGATGCCGAGAAAGGCGGCAAAGTTACGGCCATACTCGTAAGCGAAGGCGAAAGTGTGATGGAAGACACTCCGCTTGTCGTAATTGAATAATTAATTACCATCATTCCGCATTAACGTGCGCCGGTGTCTTAAGGATTGCCTCCTACACCGGCGCACGTTTCATATATATACACACACCGTCACCCACGCCTGCAACAAGGCTGCCGCTTCCACACCACAAAACACCGCTTTCCACGCCGCAAAACGCCGCTTTCCATCATGCATATTGCCGCATACGGGCATGGGCATGGCACGACGAAAACACCTGCCGGACTACGTTCGGCGTTATGCCGCTTGCAAAGAACTGCATATCGGGCAGAACCGATGCAACGCAAACACGGCAGGCAGGGTTTCCCTATTTTTTTCATTAAATTACGTATTTTTGTTTGCCGTTTGAAAATATAATATTACTTTTGCAATTGCAAACCCGAGTTTGCAAAACCTTGTTAGAATAACATGAGTGCAAACATTAAACATTGCGGCATTGTTGACGAAATCACAGACGGGTGCATAAAAGTGCGCATCGTCCAGTCTTCCGCATGCGCTTCCTGCAAAGTGGCAAGCCGGTGCAACGCATCCGAAAGTAAAGAGAAAATAGTGGAAGTGTACGACGAGGACACGAATATGTTTTCCATCGGCGACAACGTTACAGTCACGGCGTCGCAAGGCATGGGTTTCCTCGCCGTGCTGTTAAGCTCGGTCATACCGCTGTTCCTGCTTATCGCCGTGCTGGCCTCGGTGCTGGCCGCAACAAGCAGCGAAGCGTGGGCGGCTTTGGCCAGCCTCGGCGCATTGGCGCCGTATTACCTTATCCTATACATGCTTAAGGACAAAATACGCTCGCGCCTGTCGTTCAAGATAGAACACGGACAACCATGACGAACACCATACCGCATGAAATCAAACATTAATAACTAAAACAAATACAAAACTTATGAACTTTATTTTGATTGCAGTAATTGTTCTTGGAGGCATTGCGCTGGTTTCGGCAGTAGTGCTATACGTTTGCTCCAAGAAATTCGCGGTCTATGAAGACCCCCGCTTGGCGCAAGTCACGGCAATCTTGCCCGGAGCCAACTGCGGTGGATGCGGCTATCCCGGATGCTCGGGCATGGCCGCCGCCCTGGTGAAAGGCGCCGACGCCGGTTCGCTTGAAGGACTGTATTGCCCCGTCGGCGGAACGGACGTTATGGGGCAAGTGGCCGACCTGCTCGGCATGGCCGTCGCCAACACTGAGCCGAAAGTCGCCGTTGTAAGATGCAACGGCACATGCGAGCTCCGCCCGCGCATCGCCGAATACGGCGGCCTGCGCACTTGTACGGCCATGAACTCGTGCGGAGCAGGCGAAACCGGCTGCGGATACGGTTGCCTCGGTTGCGGCGATTGCGTAAAGGCGTGCGCATTCGGGGCCATTACGATGAATCCGGAGACAGGCCTGCCCGAGGTGGACGAAGAAAAATGCACGGCCTGCGGAGCATGCGCCAAGGCGTGTCCGCGCCACATCATCGAACTTCGCAAGAAAGGAGTTAAGAACCGCCGCGTTTACGTGCGCTGCGTAAACAAAGACAAGGGCGCAGCCGCGCTCAAAGCCTGCAAGGCCGCCTGCATAGGTTGTGGCAAGTGTGAGAAGGAATGTAAGTTCGAGGCCATCACAATAACCAACAACGTTTCCTACATAGACCCGGACAAATGCCGCCTGTGCCGCAAGTGCGTAGAGGCATGCCCGACACATGCCATAATAGCAGTAAACTTCCCCGCGCCGAAGCCCAAGGCTGACGCAGACGCGGGCGGAACAGTTAAAGTAGAACCCAAACAAGAGGAGGTAAAAGCATGAGACTCAGGACTTTCAGAATAGGCGGAGTGCATCCGGAAGAAAACAAGCTGTCTTCCGAATCTGCGACACAAATAGCAAAACTCCCGCAACAAGCAATATTCCCGCTGTCACAACATATCGGCGCACCGGCAAAACCCGTAGTGAAAAAGGGCGACAAGGTGAAAGTAGGCACTCTCCTGGCCGAGGCGGGAGGCTTCGTTTCGGCTCCGATTTACTCGTCGGTATCGGGCACCGTGCTGAAAATCGACGAGGCAATAGATGCGACCGGATACCGCAAGCCCGTGATAATCGTCAAAGTTGAAGGCGACGAATGGGAGGAAGGCATCGACCGCTCGGACAAGCTTGAGACATTGGCAGCCCATCCGGAACTGACGCCGGAGGAGATCATAGAACGCATAAAGAAAGCTGGAGTTACGGGTATGGGCGGCGCAGGCTTCCCCACGTTCATCAAGTTGTGCCCACCTCCTACGGCCAAGGCCGAATGCGTAATATTGAACGGCGTGGAATGCGAGCCTTACATCACGTCGGACTACAGGCTCATGATGGAACACGCCGACGAGATACTGGTCGGACTGGACCTGCTGATGAAAGCCGTCAAAGTAGACAAAGGATACATCGGCATAGAGGAAAACAAGCCGAAGGCCATCGAACTGTTTGAAGAAAAGGCAAAAGGCAACCCGGGCATAGAGATAGTACCGCTTGCCAAGAAATATCCGCAAGGCGGCGAAAAGCAACTTGTCGACGCCGTGATACGCCGCCAGGTCCCCGCCCCTCCCGCCATCCCGGTAAACGTCGGAGCCATAGTCCAAAATGTAGGTACGGCATTCGCCGTGTACCAGGCCGTGATGAAAAACAAGCCTTTGTTCGAACGCTACACCACCGTCACCGGTAAAAAGCTGGCAAAGCCCGGCAATTTCCTCGTGCGCATGGGCACGCCGATGATCGACCTCATCAACGAATGCGGCGGCATGCCCGAAGGCGACAACAAGCTGCTGGCCGGCGGCCCGATGATGGGTAAGGCGCTGACATCCGTGGAAGTGCCGATTTGCAAAGGAACCAACAGCGTAACAATACTCAGCGGCGACGACGCCAAGCGCAAACCCGTGCAGCCGTGCATACGTTGCGCAAAATGCGTAAGCGCGTGCCCGATGGGGCTTGAGCCTTACCTGCTGGCCACGGCAAGCGCGCTGCACGACTGGGAAAAGGTTGAGGCGGCCGGAATCACGTCGTGCATCGAGTGCGGCTCATGCCAGTTCACGTGTCCGGCCCACCGCCCCATGCTCGACAACATACGGCTCGGGAAGAGTACCGTAATGGGCATAATAAGGGCGCGCAACGCTAAGAAATAAATCCACAAACAACAAAAATCCTTATCCAAGGCCGTAAGGCCACAAATAATCAAAATAATAAAATGGGCAAATTAATAGTATCATTATCGCCACACGCTCACGGCACTGACAGCGTTGAGCGCAACATGTACGGCGTGATAATAGCCTTGGTGCCTGCGTTGCTGGTGTCGTTCCTTTACTTCGGACTCGGCTCGGTGGTCGTTTGCGCGTCAAGCGTGGCAGCCTGCGTGTTCTTCGAGTGGGCAATAACAAAATACATGCTGAAGAAAGAGCCGACCATCAGCGACGGTTCGGCCATACTTACGGGATTGTTGCTCGGCTTCAACCTGCCTTCAAACATTCCCGTCTGGATCGTAATAATAGGAGCCCTCGTCGCCATCGGCATAGGCAAGATGACATTCGGAGGCTTAGGGTGCAATCCGTTCAACCCCGCATTGGTAGGCCGCTGCTTCCTCTTGGCCTCTTTCCCTGCACAGATGACCTCGTGGCCCGTCGCCGGGCAGCTCGGCTCATACGTCGACGCACAGACGGGAGCAACCCCCTTGAGCATCATGAAACAGGCCATTAAGTCGGGCGACGCCTCAGTACTCGAGCAACTGCCCGACTCCTTGTCGCTTCTGCTCGGCAATCCCGGACTTAACAACGGCGCAGGAACCATCGGCGAAGTATGCGCCTTGGCCCTGTTGATAGGCTTGGCGTACATGCTTTGGAAGAAAATCATAACTTGGCATATTCCGGTAAGCATCATCGCTACGGTGTTCGTGTTCAGCGGCCTGCTTCATTTGGCCGACCCGGTTTACGCAAACCCTGTTGCGACAATACTCAGCGGCGGACTCATGCTCGGCGCAATATTCATGGCCACCGATTATGTTACGTCGCCCATGACGCACAAGGGGCAAATCATTTACGGCGTTGCCATCGGCTTCCTAACCGTAGTGATAAGAAACTGGGGATCTTACCCTGAGGGCATGTCGTTCGCTATTCTCATCATGAACGCACTGACCCCGTTAATCAACACATACGTAAAGCCTAAACGCTTTGGTGAAACAGTAAACAAGGAGGGCGGAAAATGAAAAAACTCGAATCTACGATAACCAACATGGTCGTCGTGCTGGTCGGCGTAGCACTGATAACAGGCAGCATCCTGGCATACGTCAACAATGTCACGGAAGAACCGATAAGGCTTCAAGCCAAGAAAACACTCGCCGACGGAATAAAAGCCGTGATGGGAGGCGTTGAACTGACGGTTGCCAAAGAAGATACGGTAAGGCAAACAATCTCGGGCAAGGAAGCAACCTTCGTCATACATGAGACCGTCGGCGCAGACAAACAACCTATCGGCGCGGCGGTCGAAAGTACCACCGGCGGATTCGGCGGCGACTTCAAGATACTGGTAGGCTTCGACAATGAAGGCAGAATCCTCGGTTACACCATTCTGCAACATGCCGAGACCCCGGGACTCGGGGCAAAGGCCGACAAGTGGTTCCAGAAAGACGGCAAGGGCAGCGTCATAGGGAAAAATCCCGGTACTGACAACCTGACCGTAAAGAAAGACGGCGGCGACATCGACGCGATCACCGCGTCGACGATAACAAGCCGTGCGTTCCTCTTGGCCGTAAACCAGGCCTACCAAGCCTACAAGTCGCTCCCGGTCGACGCCAGCACCGGAGCTACGGCCGGCCATAAAAAATAATATAAACCTAAACCTCAAGGAACAATGAATTACATAAAAATATTAATGAACGGCATCGCCAAGGAGAACCCTACGTTCGTACTTCTTCTTGGTATGTGTCCGACGCTGGCCACGACGACATCGGCCATGAACGGATTGTCGATGGGCCTTGCCACAATGTTCGTGCTGATATGCTCGAACCTTGTCATATCACTGATAAAGAATCTCACGCCCGACATGGTGCGCATACCGGTGTTCGTGGTGGTAATAGCATCGTTCGTGACCATCCTGCAAATGCTGATGCAAGCTTACGTGCCGACGATTTACGCCACGCTGGGCCTCTACATCCCCCTCATCGTAGTAAACTGCATCATCCTGGGGCGCGCCGAAGCGTTCGCCTGCAGCCACGGCCCGGTGGAAAGCCTTGTCGACGGCCTCGGCATGGGCCTTGGCTTCAGCATAGCGTTGACATTGCTCGGCGCAGTGCGCGAGATTCTCGGCGCAGGTTCGATTTTCGGCATCGTGCTTCTTCCCGAAACAAGCAACATGCTCCTCTTCATCCTGCCTCCCGGAGCGTTCATCACTTTAGGGTATTTGATAGCGATAGTTAACAGATTTAAGAAAGCGTAACTTATGGAATACTTACTGATTTTCATTTCGGCCATATTCGTGAACAACATCGTGTTGTCACAATTCCTGGGCATTTGCCCGTTCCTCGGCGTATCACAAAAAATTTCCACGTCGTTGGGCATGGGGGCCGCCGTTGCGTTCGTGCTCACCCTCTCAACCATCGTGACTTACCTTGTACAGATATACATCCTGAATCCGATGGGGCTTCAATACCTGCAGACGATAGCTTTCATACTTGTAATCGCCGCGCTCGTACAGATGGTGGAAATCATCCTGAAGAAAGTATCACCCTCGCTATACCAGGCCTTGGGAATATACCTTCCGCTCATCACTACCAACTGTGCCGTACTCGGCGTGGCGATACTCGTAATCCAAAAAGAATACTCGCTCATACAAAGCGTCGTTTACGCTTTTTCGACCGCGGTAGGTTTCGCCGTAGCCTTGATAATTTTCGCCGGCATCCGCGAGCAATTGGCCATGGTAAGCATACCTAAAGGCATGCGCGGCATGGCTATAGTACTCGTCACCGCGGGCCTATTGAGCCTCGCTTTCATGGGCTTCTCAGGAGTAGACGGCGGACTAAGGGAACTTTTCGGACTATAAGCGCCGTACCCCGTCGCGAGCCAAAGGGGGAAGACAATGAAGTACCGACGTGCGGTTTGCCGCATCGGCAAACCGCACGTCGGCACTTTATTGTTTCCCTCTTTCTTTTTATTATATATTTCACGCCTTTTCCCAAGATATATTTTGCAGTAACTGAAAATATTCTTAATTTTGCATGTAGATTAACGTTAAATGTAAAACACTTATGAAGCAGACTATCTTGGTTACGGGTGGAACCGGTTTTATTGGTTCTCACACCGTTGTTGAGTTGCAACAAGCCGGATACAAGGTTGTCATCGTCGACAACCTGTCAAATTCGAAAGCCGACGTTGTTGACGGAATAGAAAAGATTACGGGCGTACGCCCGGCGTTCGAGCAAGTCGACTGTTGCGACTTGGACGGCATGGACGGCGTATTCGCAAAATACAAAGACATAAAGGGCGTAATACATTTCGCCGCAAGCAAGGCCGTCGGCGAAAGCGTGCAAAAGCCGTTGCTTTATTACCGTAACAACATAACCAGCCTTATCAACATACTCGAGCTTATGCCCAAGTACGACGTGAAAGGCATCATCTTCTCTTCAAGCTGCACCGTCTACGGCCAGCCGTCACCCGAAAACCTGCCCGTGACAGAAAACGCCCCCATACAGAAAGCACTTAGCCCGTATGGAAACACTAAACAAATAAACGAGGAAATAATACAAGACTACATACACAGCGGCGCTCCTATCAAGTCGGTAATCTTAAGATACTTCAACCCTATCGGGGCGCATCCTACGGCATACATCGGCGAACTGCCCAACGGAGTGCCGATGAACCTGATTCCGTTCGTAACACAGACGGCGATAGGCATACGCAAGCAGCTCAAAATATTCGGCAACGACTATAACACGCCCGACGGCACGTGCATACGCGACTATATTTACGTAGTCGACTTGGCAAAGGCCCACGTAAAGGCGATGGAACGAGTGCTTGACAACAATGGCACCGACGCAGTGGAAGTATTCAACATCGGCACCGGGCGCGGCGTGAGCACGCTTGAAGTAGTCGAAGGCTTCGAGAAAGCAACCGACGTGAAAGTAAATTGGGAATACGCCCCGCGCCGTGAAGGCGACATTGAAAAAGTATGGGCCGACCCGGCAAAGGCCAACAACGTACTCGGATGGAAGGCGGAAACAAGCCTTGAAGACACTTTGCGCTCCGCATGGAAATGGCAAGTGAAGCTTGACGAGGAAGCAAAGAAGGAAAACAAGTAACGGCAACACGGACATCCATCAACCCTAATCAGTCATTAGACTTCCGGGTGAAAACACGTAAGGAGTTAACGGACAACATAGCAATAAACGCAATGTCCGTTAACTCCTTAAACATTGCATGAATACCGCCGTTCATAATGCTATCGCGGTTAAACCCATTTTCCGTGAATTGTTTTATCTTATCCGTAAATAAGATACAGCTTTTTTCTTTTATTTTGTGTAATTTTGCAGCAGGAAACAACAAAAAGTATCATGCGGCAAGGCATACCGGGCGAACAACCCAAAAAGAGACTTCGCACCCACGGCTTCCCCCTGCAACAAAATTAAAAATGCTACGTAATATGAAACTGATTGAGAACACCGAATTCGGAGGCGAACGCCCTTTGTTCGCCTCGCACGACTTACACATCGATAACGTCACCATCCGCGAAGGCGAGTCAGCGATAAAGGAATGCAGCAACATCGTCGCAACAAACTGCCGCTTCGAAGGCAACTACCCGTTCTGGCACGTACATGGATTCACTATCGAGAACTGCTATTTCGCCGTAGGCGGACGCTCGGCATTGTGGTATTCCGATCACCTGAAGATGAAGGACACCATAATCGACGCCCCGAAAATGTTCCGTGAAATGAACGACATCGACATCGAGAACGTTGAAATGAACGACGCCGACGAGATATTCTGGCGATGCAACCGCATAAGCGTAAAGAACCTGAAGCTGCACGGCGGCACTTATCCTTTCATGTTCAGCAACGACATACGAGTGGACGGACTTGAGAGCGACAGCAAATACGTTTTCCAATACGTGAAGAACGTTGAGATACGCAACGCGAAGATTACGACGAAAGACGCATTCTGGGAAGTGGAGGACGTAACGATATACGACTCGGAACTCAACGGCGAGTATCTCGGATGGCATTCACGCAACCTGCGCCTTGTGAACTGCCACATATCCGGCGAGCAACCGCTCTGCTACGCCCACGACCTGGTACTTGAAAATTGTACGTTTGACGCTTCGTGCGACCGTGCCTTTGAGTATTCAACGCTCAAGGCCGACATACGCGGAGCCATAACCAACATTAAGAATCCTACTTCCGGAGAGATTGTGGCCGACTCCATCGGCTCCGTCACCATCGACGACAACATCAAGGCTCCTGCCGACTGCGTAATAAAGACAAGACAATAAATGAGTTAAGAATTAAGAGTTAAGAGTTAAGAATTAAGAGTTAAGAATTAAGAGTTAAGAGTTAAGAAAACAAATTCGGCTTCTGTCCTATTAATGAGTGAGATAAAAAACAACAATCCACAAATTAAGTGGCACTTTCATACCCCTTAAATCTTAACTCTTAATTCTTAACTCTTAACTCTTAATTCTTAACTCTTAACTCTTAATTAAATCCAAGCTTATGCCCCCGTCACCAAGCCGGCTGTCCGTCATCATTGCATACTTCCTCATATACGTTGTATGGGGGTCTACTTACTTCTTCATTGGCGTATGCCTGCGCGACTTTCCCCCGTTCGTGCTCGGGGCGATACGCTTCAGCGTCGCCGGAGCGGCTCTTTTAATATTATGCGGACTACGCGGAGAATGCCTGTTTAAACGAAAGCTTATAATGAAGTCGGCCGTCAGCGGCATAATCCTGCTTTTCGTCGACCAAGCCGTCATCATGTTCGCCCAACGCTTCGTCAGCAGCAGCCTGGTGGCTATCGTGGCATCGTCGACGGCGGTATGGATAATGCTGCTCGACATACCGGCGTGGAAGCACAACTTCAAGAACGCGGCCAAGGTATCGGGCATGCTGCTCGGATTCGTCGGGGTGGCCCTTCTTTATGTCGAACAGCTATTTTACGACTCCGCTTCCGCAAAGCACAGCGAATACGGCGTACTTTTACTGATCGGCGGATGCGTTTCGTGGGCCTTCGGCACATTGTATTCAAAATATTGCTCTTCTGCGGAAGAAGAGGCCGACGGACTTACCGGGGCGGCGTGGCAGATGCTGGCGGCAAGCGCGGCGTTCGGCGTTTGCGCCTTTGCGTCGGGCGGATTCTCCGCTGCCGACCGGCTGTCGGCGTCGGCAGCGTCATGGCTGTCCTTGGCTTACCTCGTAACCTTCGGCTCGATGCTGGCCTACACGGCCTACGTATGGCTGCTCAAGGTGCGTCCGGCCGCCGAAGTGGCCACCCACGCATACGTAAACCCGGTCGTCGCCGTCATAATCGGGGCCGGCTTAGGCGGCGAGGACGTTACGCTGACGCAAATCGCCGGCTTGGCCGTCATCCTGTCAAGCCTTATGCTCGTAAACAAGAAACGGCAGGCATGAGCCAAGCCGTCAAAATCCAACAACCCAAGATAAATGGATACAAACAGATATTCACCAGTAAAACCGTCTGAACGATACGTTATCCTCGACGCGCTCAGAGGTTTCGCCCTGCTCGGTATATGCCTTGCCAACTATCCTGAGTTCTCCCTTTACACATTCCAACCGGCCGAGGCGGCGGCCTCAATGCCGACGGCCGGCATTGACAAGATTGTAAGGTTCATGCAATACACGCTTGTCGACGGCAAGTTTTACACGCTGTTTTCATTGCTGTTCGGTATCGGTTTCTCCATCATCATCAGCCACGCGGCCGAAAGGGGCGGCGGCGGTTTCAGGCTGTTTTACCGCAGGATGGCCGTATTGGCGCTCATCGGCTTCGCCCACCTGATGCTGATCTGGAGCGGCGACATCCTCATGCTCTACGCCCTGACGGGCATGCTGCTGCCTCTGTTCAGGAACACCGGCGACCGCGGGCTGCTCTCTTGGGCGGCGTTCTTCCTGCTGCTGCCCGTTGCCGTCGACACCGTGACGCAGATAACCGGCGTCAGCCTGTCGGCTCCTGCCGTAGAGGCGCAATGGCACTTCTGCCGCATGTACGGCATAACAGAGGAGAACTTCGGCTATTGGCTGCGCGACGCCGACGATTACGCGCACGTATTACAGTTCCTCGTGCAGGGAGCCTTGGTGCGTGTGCAAGAGTTTGTCGACGGCAACAGGTATTTCAAGGTGATGGGACTGTTCATCATCGGCTTTTACATCGGCCGGCGCAAGCTTTACGCCGACATGGCGGCGCACAAGCGGCTGCTAAGAAAAGCAGCCACGGTAGGTTTCGCCATAGGCCTGCCCCTGTCGCTTGCCTACGCCTGGAGCGCCACAAACGGCCGGCCGCTTGGGACAGCCGCCCACTCCGTGCTCTATCTTACAAGTGTCTACCCCATGGGCTTCGCTTACATGGCCGGATTGTGCCTGCTGTTCACGAGCAGCAGTAACTCAGCCGCATGGCATTGGCTGGCCGCGCCCGGAAGGATGGCGCTAACCAACTATATAGGGCAGTCGGTCATCGGCATGCTGCTTTTCTACGGCATAGGTTTAGGGCTTGGGGCCGGCATGGGGCTTGCGCAAACCGAGCTGACAGCCATCGGCGTATTCGTGTTGCAGATATTGTTAAGCCTTGCATGGCTGCGGTATTGCCAGTTCGGACCGTTGGAATGGATATGGCGCATGCTGAATTACGGGAAGAGGCTTAAGCTGTTCAAATGAACGGCAAGCAAGCCGTACGGACACGCGCCGCCACCATAACATCATGCTGACATAATGTAACTGTTTCGCCCGCACGGCTTACATCCTGATTTCCGCAACGTACAAAGAATGGGTGCGGCGCGGACAAAACGGATTTCCGCCCGAAAAACATGCCGAAAACGTGTGCTAACGCAACCGTCTGGAACAATGACAGTTACTGACGCAGACCTGTTGTTGTGCAAAAGAAGAAAAGCAATACTAATGGAAAAGGTAAGCTTCCGCGCCGTAAAAAGCAAGCTTTCACACTGTAAACAGTAGGTTGTGCGACTGTAAAACGCCGCTTTACGATCAGAAAAACGCCGCTTTTTTAGAAGGACATAGCCGTTTGCAATGCTCAAACAATGAAGGTGTGTCGTAATGAGCGATGCACCTTCTTTGTGCATAAAAAAAAGAAAGTGCGCTTTTTTGCCACACCCTCATGTTTCGCACGGCAAGAGGCGGCCTTTTGCAGCGTAAGACATAGCATATTGCAGTGTCGTTTGCTGAAGTTTCTATACCACCGCATGAACTGAAAGCCATTGGGTCTTCAGTGAACTATTGCATAGACAAGGAAAGGAGAAAAAGGAAAGGAAAACCTGTGTTAAGGTGCTAAATCACAGGCTTTTCAATATGTGTGTAAGTGTAAGAAGAGGAACAACAGGAGAACATACGGAGCATTCTCCTGCTGTTCCTCTTAGAATATGTTTCAGGCGTAGTGGCCTAGGTTATAGATGAGAAGCATCATTGGCCCAGTCGGGTTCTTCCTCCGGCTGGAACAGAATGCGGCCTTGCGCGGAATGAAACCGATGCAGCATCCCTTTCAATGAGCTTTCTCATAACCACTCAAAATCAATTTGTCTCTTTCTTTTTCAATGTTGGCAGCGCATTGGGAGCTTCAATCGTCCATTCCCAGCCGTAATTATCTGTCAGGGCGGTGTTCATTTTTGATACGGCATCCGTCCAATCTCCTTCCACCTTCTGGGCTTCGCCGTTGCCGGTCTGGTCTTCGCCGATGCCGCTGCTCTGATTGTTATCCCAGTAACAGGCGGTGACGGTGCTGGAACCACCATATTGGTCTTCGCAATTCCGTCCCGCTACGCCGCCTGTGGTTCCTGAGGCTCCGGTGACGCTGCCCGTGGCGTGATAGCAGGCGTTGACGATACTAACGACGTTATCGCCCACCACGCCGCCGACATAGTTACCGTCACCTTTGACATCGCCCGTGGCATAGCAGGCGGTAAGGATAGCTTTGTTAGTGTTCAGCCCCACTACGCCGCCGGCATAGGAATAACCCGTAGTATTGCTCTTTGTCGCGGTGATGCTACCTGTGGAGTAGCAGGCCGTGATAGTAG